>DBFBGQ010000079.1:0-18931 GCA_048201975.1 Candidatus Egerieenecus sp.
GCCCACTGTGCCGGACTGCCATACGCTCATGATACTTCTGTCTTATTCAGTCAAGGTCGGGTCGTATTTGCTTCGCAAATCTCCACCCTTCCCTTGACTTCCTCGCTGCGCTTTGGGTGTAACCTATGTTTGACACTCTTACAATGATGGAAAATTGCAGGCAAAAAAGCTCTCTTGTGATGCTGCGCCGGCTATGATATAATCAAGAAAAATATCTGGAAACGAAAACTGCCGCCACGGAATGCGCGGGCTGCGAGCCTGGATGGAGAAAGCCGGGCTGGGACAGCCGAAAATGGTGGGAAGGCGCGCCCGTGACGAGGCAACGGCGGCGAGGGGAAAATTTTTCCCCTGGAAAGGTAAGGACTTTGCCCTTCGGCTACGATGGGTGTATAGAGGAAGCAAATGCGTTTTGGTTTTGCGTCAGGAGGTGAGCGCCACGTCCCGTCGGTCAGAGGTTTCGCCTTCGCGGGAGCGCGCGCCCTCCGGCGCTTCCCGGCCGCCGGCGCAGGGCGGCAGGCATGGAAGCCTGCGCGGCAAAATCGGCCGGCTGGCAACGGTGCTGGCGGCGGCGATCTTCGTGTTTGCGCTGTTCCAGCTGGCGGAGTATTGTCTGGACGCCCTGCGAACCCGGCGGCAGACGGCGGAGCTGCAGCAGGCGAACCTGCTGGCGATCCAGGAGGCCGCGGCCAGCACGGTCGCGCCGGAGCTTTCTCCGCCGGCGGCCACGGCTTCCCCGCCGCGGGACGCGGGGACGGCGGCGCCCAACGCCACGCCCATCGCGTTCAAGATCATGTCTCCGCGCTTTGCAAAGCTCAAGCAGCAGAACCAGGATATCGTCGCCTGGCTCACCATTCCGGACCAGCTGGATACCGCCGTGGTGCAGCGCGACAACACCTACTACCTGAACCGCGATTACCAGGGCTACCATAATGTTAACGGCGCAATTTTCCTGGACATGAACTGCGACCTGACCAAGGACCCCAAGGCACTGGTACTGTACGGTCACAACATGAAAACGGGGGAAATGTTCGGAAACCTGCGCAAGTATGAGGAATACAGCTATTTTCGCACCCATCCCACCATCACCTGCGACACGCAGTATGAGGAGGGGGAGTTCCTGGTCTTTGCGGTGCTTCGGGCGAGCACCGTTTATGGCTCCATACGCTTTGTGAATTATACCATGTACAGCCAGATGACGCAGGAGCAGCGGGAGGAAACCTTGGCCGCTCTGCTGCGGCTGAACGCATTCACGTCCCCGGTGGAGGTCAGCACGGAGGATCAACTGCTGATCCTGTCCACGTGCACCGGAGACGATCACGAGCGGCTTCTGGTCTGTGCCCGCCGTGCGCGCGCCGGAGAAACGGTGGCGCAAGCTCAGCCTTAAGCGCTCCGCGGCGCTTTTCCGTGAGAAAATCCAATGAAAACAGGTATTTACAATTCATACACGGGGAGAGGAAGAAGGATGACCATGTTGAAAAGGGTTTTGTGGTTGCTGCTGACTTTCTCACTGCTGCTGAGCGGCTGTGGACAGGCGTTTGCGCAGGGGGATACCGGCGGCACGGGAGACGGCGTGCAGCTGGAGGATAAAAATCTCTACAAGGATCATCCGCTGTATGTCGAACTGGACCTAAACCCCAACACTAACGAAGACGACGGCAATTTCGCCGTCATGCAGGAAGGCGCCGTCATCCTCTACGGGGATTCCAGCATGCGCATGGATGTCTCGGAGGACAGGACTTCCTACACGCTCTATCATCCCAACGGCCAGGCGCAGGGCATTGCGCCCGGCACGCCGGTGGCCTTCATCAACAAGGTGAACCAGGAGGCCTTCTTCTTCCTTCCTACCCAGGTGACGGCTCAGTCCGATTGCATCGTCTTTTCCTGCAGCCCGGACAATGTGGAGCCGGAGCAGCTGTTTTACAAGGTTGGCCTGAGCGCCTCCAAACTCTTAGACTTTAACAAAAAGCTTTCCTATTCCAATCCCGCCGGTACGCTGACATTCTCCGGAGATCTTAGCGGCCAATTTTATGTGAAAGCTTCCTATAACCTCATCGCCCTGGAAGCGGAGACCTGGGTGTCCTACGACCTGAATGACGCGGAACTGGAGGTCAAGGACAATTTCTCTCAGGAAATTCCCATTGCAAAGATCCCGTTCACCGGCATTCCCTACCTGGGGCCGGAAATTGGCGTGGGACTTGGCCTGGCTGTGGAAGGCGACACAAAAATCAGTTTCGACTTGACGGGCGGAAAGGCTGGCTTCAAGGGTGGCGTCTATGCATACAAAAAGCCGGTGTTCAGCAACCTGTCCGAAAAGCCCGGCCTGAATATAACGGAAATCATTGCCGAGGGAGGCTTTGAAGTAGACCTCACCTTAGGCCCATCCATTGATGTGCTTTCTGTCGCCGGCGTGGGATGTGACATCGCCGCGGGCATTTCCATCGCTGCCGAGCTTACCGGTGATGAGGGCGGCAGGCCTACGGACCCCTTCCAGGATGTGGGAGTGCGTCCCATCAACCCCAACGTATGGCATGTCTGTAAGGAGCTTTCCTGCCTGCAGGGCGAGATTGACTTGTTTTCGAGGCTGGAGGCCTGGATTCAGGTGGCTGGACATGTCTCATCGGTACACTACGACTTGTTCCGTGAGAAATACCGCGATTTTCACTATTCCTTTACCTTCAATGAATTCAAACTTGAGCCGTGTGACCATTACCTTTACCAGGTAAGCGTCAAGGTAGAGGAAACAGCCAACACGCCCATGAAGGATGTGACCGTCACCTACGCGGATGTGCCGCCAATGGCCGACCGAAGGGGCAAATCTTATATCGAAGGCGTGACCGGCGAGGACGGGTATGTTCATCTATACATGCCCAAAGGTGACGTTAAAATCACCGCAACCTCATGGCAGGACGATCCTGACCAGAGTTCGGGCAAGGTGAAAAAAACCACGGACTATACGGTTATAGACACCGCGCAGGGCCAAGAGGTCGTGATTCAGCTCCCGCTTTACCACTATATGGTGCTGGTATACTTCGAGGAAAATGCAGGCGGCCATACAGTGGAAAATATGCCAAATCCATTTCTCGTTGAACAGAACACCGTGGGCACCCTTCCAAACGAGGTGCCGCAGAGCGAAGGACTCTATTTCGCACAGTGGAATACTCAGCCGGATGGCACTGGGGACAAATATTTTCCCGGTGATCCGATCCCGGTTGGGACAAACAATATTCCGTTGTTTGCCATTTGGACGACGCAGCCCGTGACGGATTTCCGCACCATTACCTATGTGGCCAATGGCGACAATGTCGTATGGGGGGACAATCCTCAAAGCTACACGCAGCAGGATGATGGCACACTCCTGATCAATCCCACCCGCAAGGATTATGTTTTCATCGGCTGGACATGCGATCAGATTGGTCTTACCGAGCCGGATCCGTATGTAGTGGTTCAATGGAATGGCCAAGAGGGAAACGACTCTGACTATGTCAACAGAACCTATGTAGCCAACTGGAAACACGAGACCTACAATGTCATCTGGCGCAATTGGGACGGGTCCTGGCTGGATATCACTCGGGATGTGTATGACGTGTTGCCCACCTACAAGGGCGCCACGCCCCAGAGGCCGTCGGACGACAACTACTTCTATGTGTTTGCCGGCTGGACGCCTGAGATCAAGGTGGTAAACGCGGACGCACAATATACCGCTGTCTACAGCGCCTACCCGCTGCTCAAAATCATCTCTTCCCCGGCCGATCAGAGCGTGTTGAAAGACAAGCAGGTTACCTTTGCCGTGGAGGCTACCGGCGGAGTGCAGCCCCTGAGCTATCAGTGGTACCTGATTCCCGCAGGGCAGACCGGTGCAGGAAGCGCCATCAACGGAGCCAATTCCGCTTCGCTGACCGTTACTTCGGACTATGCCATGAGCGGCAACCAGTACTATTGTGTGGTGCAGGATAAGATTGGCCAGCGGGCAGTTTCCGAAACCGCAACCCTCACGGTGACCAAGCGTCCGCTGGTGCTGCTGTTCTCCCCGGAGGATGCATCCCTGAAAAAGGGAGAAACGGCCACCTTCGCGGTGGGCGTCTCCGGCGGGGAGCCCCCCCTGACCTATCAATGGTATGTGATTCCCGCGGGGCAGACCGGCGAACCGGCGGACGGTGCAGGGAAGGCCATTGACGGGGCCCAGACCGCCACGCTGACGGTGACTGCGGAGACGTCGCTGAACGGCAACCGGTACTATTGCGTGGTGCAGGACACGGTGGGTCAGCGGGTGATCTCCAAGGCCGCGACCCTTACCGTTGATCAGCCTGCGCTGATCCTGGTCTCTTCCCCCAAGGACGTCACCTGCATGATCGGGGAAAGCGCAACCTTCACCGTTTCCGTGTCCGGGGGCGTGCAGCCGTACACCTACCAGTGGTATGTGCTTCCGGCCCAGCGGGGCGGATTCACCCTGCTCGCCAACGCACTGGCGGAGGAGGGCACAGCGGTGGCCGGTGCGGTTTCCAATACGCTGACCGTCACCGCCAGCACCCAGCTCAATGGCAACCGGTACTACTGCGTGGTACGGGATGACGTGGGACAGCAGGTCGTTTCCCAGTCCGCGATTTTGAATGTGGTTCAACCTGCGCCGCAAACCGGCGATGATTTCCCGCTGCTGCCGCTGCTGATGCTGCTTTTGGGCAGCGGGGCCGTGCTGCTGTTTGGGTTCACGTCCCGGAGAAAGGGCCGCCTGGGCGGCTGCTGATGCCGGCGGCGAACGCTCTGTGGTGCAGCCACAGGCTCGTTCCCTGGCATGAAAACTCCAAATTTCCTTTGCCCAAGGGCTTGCCGGTTTGGGAAAGGCGACCGGCAAGCCCTTGCTTGCGCCACGCCCTCCGCCTGCCCGGACCGGCGCTCCGGTGCAAAATCCGACGCCCCGCATGACGATGGCCATGCGGACGTCAACTTGATTCAGCCAGGCGCTGGAGCGCGCCCTCATCCAGGATCTTCACCATGCCGCGGGACAGCTGCACCATGCCCTCGCCCTGAAAATACCGCAGCATGCGCGTGACGACCTCCCTGGAATGGCCCATGTGGCGGCCGATGACCTCGTGGGTAATGCTTAGCGCCCGCGTTTCCTCCGCGGCCGCTTCCTCCAGCAGAAAGGCGGCCAGCCGCTTGTCAGAGCTCCGCCAGAGAATCTGCTCGATGAGCCACACCACGTTGGAAAACCTGGCCGCCATGATTTCGTTGGTGAAGTTGGCCAGCGGCGCGGAGGCCTCCATCACCTGCTTGTAGGGTCCGGCGGGAATTACCCATAGCGCGGCGTCCTTTTCCGCCTGGATGGCGATGTCAAACTGAATGGACCGCATCATGCAGGAGGCGGAGAGCAGGCACAGATCGCGCTCAAAGAGCCGGTACAGGGTGATCTCCCGTCCATCCTGGGACGGCATGAAGACGCGCAGCTGGCCGCTGCGCACCAGCAGCAGCCCGGTGCAGTCCACGCCGCCGCGATGCAGGATCTCACCCTTGCGCACATGGCGGAGATGGGCCCCTTCGGTCAGTATAGTTTGTTGTGGCGCTGTAAGCCGGTCCCATATGGGAAAAAAAGACGAAAACTCCACGCGAGGCCTCCTTGGTATACGGATTTGAAGTGCTTTTATTGTATACGAAAAGGCGAAGAAAAACAATTGGAAATGCACCCTGGCTGCCAAGGATTGCCCACACTTTATGCTTGCGCAAAAAAAGTGGCCCCACCCCTTGACAATGGCAGCAAGATGCCTTAACATGAACAATGTTCATGTTGGGGTGATGGAATGAATCAGGCAGCAACGTCCAGGGAGGAGATTCTGACAGCATGCAGGGAGATGCTCCGGGGACAGGGATGGGAATCGGTGAATATTCGGTCGGTGGCAGAGGCCTGCGGCGTTTCAGTGGGGACGATCTATCATTATTTCTCCTCCAAGGATGACATGGTCGGCGCAACCGTGGAAAGCGTATGGCACGATATTTTTCATGCGGGAGAGGATGGCTCGCTTTTTGCCGATACCCTCTCCTGCATTGGATGGATGTACCGTCGAATGGCCTGCGGCGCGGAGCAGTACCCACATTTTTTCAGCCTGCATGCGCTGCGCTTTGACCAGGGAACAAAGCCCCAGGGAAAGGCGCAGATGCAGCGGACATGGGAACATATCCGCCAAAGCCTGTGCGCCGTGATGCGGCAGGATCCCCGGGTGCGGCCCGACGCCTTTCAGGACGGCTTTTCTCCGGAAACCTTTGCGGGCGTGCTCTTTTCCCTGATGCTTTCCGCCATGCTCCGGCAGGATTATGACCCTGCCCCTGTGCAGGAAATTACCCGGCGGGTGCTGTATTGATTTGCAGCCCTGCCCGGGCGGTTTTTTTCATCAACATGAACAATGTTTGCACAGGAGGAGGGAACGAGGAAGGTACGGCAGGTACCCTGCCTGCTGCTGGCATGTCTGCTCTTCGGCCGCAACGATGGTCGCGCAATGCGGGCGAAAGCGTGAAACATCACGAATGAAAAAGAAGGAAAACCATGCAAGCGGCGGAAAACCCATGGCTGCTGAAGAAAGGAGCGCGTCATGACCATGAAACGTTACGCGAACGCATCGCTGATCTATGCCCTGATTGCCATGGCGGGGGGCGTATTTTACCGGGAATTCACCAAACTCAACGGCTTCACGGGAAAAACCACGCTTGCGGTGGTGCATACCCATTACTTCCTGCTGGGCATGGTCTGTTTTCTGCTGTTTCTGCTGCTGGAGAAAGTCTTTGCTTTTTCCGGGGAGAAAACGGGCAGAACAGTGGCGCTGTACCATGTGGGCCTGAACATCACCGGCGCCGCGCTGCTGACCCGTGGGGTCGTGCAGGTGCTGGGCCTGACGCTGTCAAAGGGCATGGATGCGGGGCTCTCCGGCATCGCCGGCATGGGACACCTGCTGCTGGGCGTCAGCCTGACGCTGCTGCTGCTGCGCATCCGCAAACGGGTGTGAGAAGAGCTTGCTGCCATCTGCAAGAGAAAATATCCACCACGTTGTACTGTGAAAATGCCTAAGATCAGAATGAAATCGCCACTTTTTCCTAGAATTTCCCAAGAAATGATCTTGGAATTCCCACTTGCATAAAAATATGCAGTGCGCTTTCCCCTGCGCAGAACGGAAGCCAGCGTGGAAAGACGGAATGTACGGCACGTTTCCCGGTGGATAGGGAAAGTTCCTGCATGAGCGCACAATCGCCCCGGGAGCAATGTACGCTCCCGGGGCGATTGCGGTTCAGGCGGTGCGAAGGATCCATTCGGCAGCCCAGGCCATCAGCGCCCGGGTCAGCGCCTCCGGGGTTTCCGTGGAAACCCCGGCCCGCAGGGCCAGATGCCTTTCAAGTATGGCCCGGTCCCCGGGCTCCAGAAAGCGGACAAGCGCCTGCTGCTGCCGGATGAAAACGCCGTGCTGCAGGTAGGCCGCCGCCTGCAGCGCAAAGGCCGCGGACTTGTACAGCGCCGCCAGAGCCTGGGGGGACTGCTCATGCAGGGCGTTGTGCACGCAGGCGTGGTACAGGCTGCAGGCGCTGGTGTGCACGGCCCGGCGCACGTCCGCCGGGGCCACAGCGGCTGCCAGTTCGTCCAGGGAACCCTGCAGCGGGGTGGTGTCGTTGCAGAACTGGAACAGCTCCGCCCTGTCCCAGGCCTCCAGCTCCGCCCGGCCGGAGAAAAAGCCGCAGATCTTCTCCCGGCAGGGCAGGCCGTCCAGAACGCGGCCATAGGCGTCCACCTCCGCGTAGCCTACGCGGTCCAGGATCAGCACCACGTCCAGGTCGCTGCCGGGGACGGCCTCTCCCCGGCCATGGCTGCCCTGCAGGCCAATGAACCAGATCCGCGCCCCGAAGGCCTCCCGCACCGCGCGCAGATAGGCCTCCAGCCAGGCGGACAGGGTTTCCGTCATGGAAATTCGCCTCCTTGCCGGGGATGCCCCGCGGCTCAGTAGATGCGGTATGCGCCCGATAGCATCAGCAGGCAGAAGAAGTACAGGCAGTTGTCATAGTACCGGCGCTGGCCCTGGCGCAGAGGCGTCTCCCAGAAGGCGCGCAGGAAATCTTCCCGGTGGGGGCTGTCGCTGGCCAGGGAAGCGGCGGCCAGGGTGGCGGTGATGGCCACGGGATGCATGGCGGGCTCCTGGGTGGGGGCGCCGTCCAGCTGATAGGCGCGGTAATCCTCCGCGGGGATGCCGTGGAAGAAGTTTTGCAGATGGGTAACCACCTGGGCCAGGGCGTCGTTCCGACCGAACCACACCCGGTCCAGGGCGATGTTCATGGCCACACGATATGCGTCGGAATAGTAGGCGAACTCCTTGCCAAAGAGGAAGCGGGGCGTGCCGTCATACTCCGCGTACTCCGGGCTCAGGCCCGTGACGGGGTGGGCGCTTTGGACGATGTAGTCCCGGCTGGCCCGGGCGGCCTGGGCCCAGAAGCCCCGGTCCTCCGGGTCCGCCCGCTGGGCGAAAAGCTCATAAAAGTGGGGCAGGTGATAGCTGGGATCGGAAAAATCCACAGAGGGCACGAAGCGGATCAGCCGGTTTTCGCCGTCCCACATGGCGCGCCCGCCCGGAACCAGCCGGGGCTGGTGGAGGCAGTGGCGCAGGATGTCCCTGGCCCGGCTGGCATAGGCGAAGATGCCCTCCCCCTCTCCCCAGCGGGCGGAGGCCATGAACAGCGCCATGGCGAAGTATTCCTCCCCGTCGGGGGCGGGACCCTCGGCGTTGTGCCGCCCGTCCAGCCCCACGGACCAGGCGAAGTACCCCGCGTTGGGCCCCTGGGGCAGGTACATGTACCGCATGGCAAACTGCCAGAGCTGGTCAAACAGGTCCTGCCGGTCCATCTGCACGCACATCATCATGCCATAGCTCATGCCTTCGGTGCGGGCGTCCAGGTTGCCGGTGTCCACCATGCAGGCGCTATCCGGATCCACGGGGTGAAAGATCCGCTCCTTGGGATCGAAAAACAGGGTATGAAAGCAATCCTCCACCCGGCGGCGGACCGAATCGTCCGGGATGCCCAGGGGAGCGAAGGCGTTGGCGTATGGACAATCTTTCATAGCGGAACGCTCCTTTAGTTCTGTCCGTCTTCCGGGGATACCAGCTGCAGCACCCGCGTCACAGTGGACAGGCTGTCCTCGGACATCTGGGGCACGGTGAGCGCATACACCGCGTCGCTGGCCTGGGCGTGGAGGCGGATGTGCTCCTTGTCCTCCATGCGCACGGCGGTAAGGCCGGTGAGGTTTTGCGCCGCCGCGCCCATGAGGGTATAGCCGCCCTTTTCCAGCAGGCTCAGGGCACGGGCAGGGTAAATGGTGGTGAGGGTGAAGGCCATGCCGTTGTCGGTGGTGTAGTGCAGCTCCACCAGCCGCGCAAAGCCGTTTTCAAAGGCCAGGTCGTAGCTGGAGCCAGATTGCAGGGTGGGTCCCATGCCCTCCATAAAGGCCAGAATGGGCACGGGAAACGTCTGGGCCAGTGTGGTCAGCTGCCGCTCGCTCTGGATGTTCAGGGCAGGGCTGGCGGCCAGCAGCGGCTGGTCCTGGGCGACGGTGATGGGGTTTTCCGGCTCCTGGGGCTGTCCCAGCACCACCGCCAGGTAAAACAGCGCCACCAGGAGCAGCGTGGCGAAGGTCATGCCCACCAGGCGAAGCGCTTTTTTCAGGCGCGGATGGGCCTTTTTGACCCGCTGGTCACGCGGGAGGCGCGCGCCGCGGGCGCGGTTGGCTGCGGTCATGGATTCATCTCCTTTGGGTGGGACCGGCGGGAAGCGCGGCGAAAGCCCTCCCGGCGGACAGCATCATTATAAAGTTCCACGGGCGGGTTGTCAAACATGCAGGGGAGAATGAGAAATCCCACAGGCCCGCGCTTCCCCTGGAAAGAAAAACATGGTATAATGAAGCGGCTAAAAAAATGTTTTCCGGGAAACACGCGCGGCTGTGAAACCCTTGCCGGCGCGCTTTTCCATGGATGCGCGCAAGGAGGGGAACGCATGCGCCGCTATGCGCTGCTGGGGGAACGCCTGGGGCACAGCTATTCGGTGCCCATTCACCAGGCGATCTTTCGCGTGCTGGGTCTGGAGGCGGAGTACCGCCTCATGGAAATTCCCCGTGGGGAGCTGGCGGAGCGCTTTCCGTCGCTGCGCCGGGAGCTGGACGGCATGAACGTGACCATTCCCTACAAGGAAGAGATCATGCCCCTGCTGGACGGATTGGATCCCCTGGCGGCGCGGGTGGGCGCGGTGAACACCGTGGACTGCCGGGGGGAGACAACCCGGGGATACAACACGGATGTGATGGGGTTCATGGCCATGCTGGAGCGCGGGGGCATTCCCGTGGCGGGGCGGCGGGCCTTTGTGCTGGGCACGGGAGGCGCCTCCCAGGCGGCGCGGGTTGGGCTTCAGGCCCTGGGGGCCGCGGAGGTGACGCTGGTCTCCCGGCGCCCGGAGCCTGGGGAAATCGGCTACGGAGCGCTGGCGGAGCGCTTCAGCGGCGTGCTGGTGAACTGCACCCCCGTGGGCATGTATCCCCACGGGGAGGGTTGTCCCCTCACCGGCGAACAGCTGCGGGCGATGCTCCCGCGCGCCTGCGGTGTGGCGGACATGATCTATAACCCGGCCCAGACCGTCCTGACCCGGGCGGCGCAGGAGGCGGGGGTGCCCGCCTGCACGGGGCTGTATATGCTCATCCGCCAGGCGGTGGAGGCGGAGCGCATCTGGCAGGGGCAGGACCTGGGCCAGGACCTGGCCGATCAACTGATGAAGGAGCTGGAGCTGCAATGAAGCGATTTCTGGTGCTCAACGGGCCGAACATCAACTTCACCGGCATTCGGGAGGTGGGGGTGTATGGCGCGGAAACCTACGAGGACATCCTGGGATATATCCGCGAAGAAGCGGAACGCCTGGGCTGCCAGGTGAGCTTTTTCCAGAGTAACCATGAGGGCGCGCTCATTGACGCGCTGCAACAGGCGCACCTGGACCGGCTGGACGGCGTGGTGTTCAACCCCGGCGGATACACCCACACCTCCGTGGCGCTCCACGACGCCGTGGCGTCCATCGCCCCGCCGGTGGTGGAGGTCCACTTTTCCAATATCCAGTCCCGGGAGGGCTACCGGCACGTGTCCTATACCGCGCCGGCCTGCCTGGGGCAGATCGCCGGCTTCGGCAAGGCGGGCTACGTGCTGGCCCTGGAGGCCCTGATGCGCCGGGAATGATCGCCCCGTCCATGCCCTAATTTATTCTCAATTTCATAAAGGAGGTCCTCTCCCTTGCAAGGACATACCATGAAAAGCTCCACCCTGGTGCGGCGCTTCCTGCCCTATTACAAAAAATACGGCAAGACCGTGGCCATCGATCTGTTTTGCGCGGCGCTGACCACCGTGTGCGAGCTGGTGCTGCCCCTGATCGTCTCCGCCATTACCGACCGCGCCACCACCGACATCGCCAGCCTGACCACTTCCTTTGTGCTCAAGCTGGGCGGCGTGTACCTGGTGCTGCGGCTCATCGACGCTGCGGCCAACTATTACATGGCCTCCATCGGCCACATCATGGGCACGTATATCGAAACCGACATGCGCACGGAGCTGTTTGCCCATTTGCAGCAGCTCTCCTTCAGCTATTACAGCGAGACCAAGGTGGGGCAGATCATGTCCCGAATCACATCCGACCTGTTTGAGGTGACGGAGTTCGCCCACCATTGCCCGGAGGAGTTCTTCATCGCGGGGATCAAAATCGTGGTCAGCTTTGTGATCCTGTGCGGGATGAACATCCCCCTGACGCTGATGATGTTCGCCGTGCTGCCCCTGATGCTCATCACCACCCGCTACTTCAACAAGCGCATGCGCTTCGTGTTCAAGGAGCGCAACAAGCAGGTGGGCGAGATCAACGCCCAGGTGGAGGACAGCCTGCTGGGCATCCGGGTGGTGAAGTCCTTCGCCAACGAGGAGATCGAGGAGCGCAAGTTTGACGAGGGCAACCAGAAGTTCCTGAAGTTCAAAAAAATGTCCTACGAGTGCATGGCGGCATTTTCCACCTCCAACCGGATCTTCGATGGCGTGATGTACATCGTGGTGGTGGTGGCGGGCGCGCTGCAAATCAAGGCCGGACACCTTACCGCCTCGGAGTTCATGGCGTATCTGCTCTATGCCAACATGCTGCTGACCTCCATCCGGCGGATCGTGGAGTTTACCGAGCAGTTCCAGCGGGGCATGACGGGCATTGAGCGCTTCTACGAGATCATGGACGCCCCCCAGGAGATCAAGGACAGCCCTGACGCCAAGCCCCTGGGCCAGGTGCGGGGAGCCGTCACCTTCGACAACGTGAGCTTCCACTACGCCGACGACGAGCACAGCGTCCTCAGCCACCTGAATCTCACCGTCCGCCCCGGGGAATCCGTGGCCCTGGTGGGCCCCTCGGGCAGCGGCAAAACCACCCTGTGCAACCTGATCCCCCGGTTTTACGACGTGAGCGGCGGGCGGCTGCTCATCGACGGCAAGGACATCAAGGACGTGACGTTGAAGAGCCTGCGCAACGCCATCGGCATGGTGCAGCAGGAGGTATACCTGTTCTCCGGCTCCGTGTATGACAACATCGTGTACGGCAAGCCGGGGGCCAGCCGGGAAGAGGTGATCCAGGCGGCCAAGCTGGCCGGAGCCCACGACTTCATCTCCGCCCTGCCCCAGGGCTACGATACCTTCGTGGGCGAGCGGGGGGTGAAGCTCTCCGGCGGACAGAAGCAGCGCATCTCCATTGCCCGGGTGTTCCTGAAAAATCCGCCCATCCTGATCCTGGACGAGGCCACCTCCGCCCTGGACAACGAGAGCGAGCGGCTGGTGCAGCAGTCCCTGGAAAAGCTGGCCCACGGGCGCACGGTGTTCACCATCGCCCACCGGCTGACCACCCTCCGCGGGGCGGACACCATCTGGGTGCTCACGGAAAAGGGCGTGGAGGAAATGGGTTCCCACGCAGAACTGATGAAAAAGGGCGGGCTGTATGCCCACCTGTATGAAATGTACACCGAGAAGGGGGAGGAGACCGCATGATGCTGGAAATCGCCGGTATGCAGGACCTGGAGGCCGTTTGCGCGCTGTACCAAGCCACCTGCCAGGAGATGCAGGAAGCGGGGCTGAACCAATGGAACTGGGGAGAGTATCCCTCCAGGGACATCGTCCGGGACGACCTGGAGGCCGGGCGGCTGTATGTGGCGCGCCGGGAGGGCGTGCTCAGCTGCGCGGTGGCCGTGGACCGGGAGCAGGAGGAGCAATACGCCCAGGTGGACTGGCTGTTTGGTCAGCGGCCGGGGAGCTTCCACCGCTTCGCGGTGGCGCAGGAGTGGCGGGGCCAGGGCCTGGGCCGCAGGCTGCTGGGGGAGATCCGGGAGATCCTGCGGGAGATGGGCTGCGACTGCCTGCGCTGCGACACCTCCGCGGAGAACGCCCGGGCCCTGCACCTGTATGAGAGCGAGGGCATGCGCCGGGCCGGGACCGTGCACTATCCCCCGGACCTGAGCAAGGACTACCCCTGCCTGGAGATGCCCCTGCGGGAGGACTGCCCGCTGCTGCCCATTCCCATGACCCCCGCCTTCCGCGGCGGAAGCCTGACCCCCTGGGGGGGCAAGAAGCTGCGGGAGGTCTACGGCAAGGCCATCCCCAACGACACCACCGGCGAGAGCCTGGAGGTCAGCTGCATCCCCGGCCTGGAAAGCGCCGATCCCATGGGGGTGAAGCTCCCCGAGCTCATCGCCCGCTACGGGGACAAGCTGGTGGGCCGCTACGCGGGGGAGACCTTCCCCCTGCTGCTCAAGCTCCTGGACGCCCGGGAATCCCTGAGCGTGCAGGTGCATCCCGGCGACGCCTACGCCCATGCCAATGAAAACGGCAAGCTGGGCAAGACGGAGGCCTGGCTGATTTTGCAGGCGGAGCCGGGGAGCGAGCTGGTCTACGGCATTGTGCCGGGGACGGGGCTAAGCCAGCTGCGGGAGGCGTGCCTGGCGGGGGCGGCGGTGCAGCCCCTGCTGCGCCGGGTGGCCGTGAAGCCCGGGGACGTGTGCTTCATTCCCGCCGGATGCGTTCACGCCATTGGCGAGGGCATCATGCTCTATGAAATTCAGCAATCCTCGGACGTGACCTACCGCTTCTATGACTGGGACCGTACCGACAGCAAGGGCAACAAGCGGGAGCTGCACCTGGACAAGGCCCTGGACGTCACCGACCTGCACTTCGCCCTGGACCCGGTCCCCGCCCCGGACGCCCCCTGCGCCCGGGTGCTGGACACCACCTATTTCACCCTGGACCTGCTCAAGGCCGCGGGGGAAACCGACCTGCCCCCGGTGCAGGATTTCGGGCTGTTGACGGCCCTGGACGGCCTCACCCTGCGCTGGATGGGCGGCGAGCGCCAGCTGGCTGCGGGGGAGAG
Source organism: Candidatus Egerieenecus sp. (assembly GCA_048201975.1). Lineage (GTDB taxonomy): Bacteria > Bacillota > Clostridia > Christensenellales > Aristaeellaceae > Egerieenecus. Next base: position 14,431 of record DBFBGQ010000079.1, read on the forward strand.
CCTGCTGCTGCCGGCCAGCTGCCCCGCCCTGACCCTGGAGGGCTACGGCCGCGCCGCGCTGGCCATGCCCGCGGGCAAATAAGCCCGCTACCCGCTTACAGGAAGGAAGGATACCCATGGACAAGGCAAAGGTGTATTTCACGGATTTTCGGGTTTATCATGAGGAGTCCCTGCCCCATAAGCTCCAGCGCCTGCTGGACAAGGCGGGACTGGGCAACATCGACATGGATGGCAAGTATGTGGCCATTAAAATGCACTTCGGGGAGCTGGGAAACCTGGCGTTTCTGCGGCCCAACTGGGCCAAGGCCGTGGCGGACTACGTCAAGGCCCATGGGGGCAAGCCCTTCCTCACCGACTGCAACACCCTCTACGTGGGCAGCCGCAAAAATGCCCTGGACCACCTGAGCACCGCCTATGAAAACGGCTTCAGCCCCCTTTCCACGGGCTGCCACGTGATTATCGCCGATGGCATCAAGGGCACGGACGAAGCCCTGGTGCCCGTCCAGGGGGACTATGTGAAGGAGGCCAAAATCGGCCAGGCGATCATGGACGCGGACATCGTCATCAGCCTGAACCATTTCAAGGGCCACGAGTCCACGGGGTTTGGCGGCGCCATCAAGGACCTGGGCATGGGCTGCGGCTCCCGGGCGGGCAAGATGGAGATGCACGCGGCAGGCAAGCCGGAGGTGGATCAAAGCCTGTGCGTGGGCTGCGGCTTCTGCCGGAAGAACTGCGCCCACGACGCCATCACCATCGCGGGGGGCAAGGCGTCCATCGACCATGACAAGTGCGTGGGCTGCGGCCGGTGCATCGGCGCCTGCCCCAAGGACGCCACCCATCCCGGCAGCGACAACACCAACGAGATCCTCAACTGCAAAATGGCGGAGTACGCCCTGGCGGTGGTGCAGGGGCGGCCCCAGTTCCACATCAACCTGGTGCAGGATATCAGCCCCTGCTGCGACTGCCACGGCAGCAACGACGCGCCCATCCTGCCGGATATCGGCATGTTCGCTTCGACGGACGCGGTGGCCATCGACCAGGCCTGCGCCGACGCCTGCCTGCAGGCCGAGCCCATCCCCGGCACCCGGCTGTCGGAGATGCCCCACATCTGCGAGGATCACTTCATCAACAGCTTCCCCGTGGCCGAGTGGCGCAGCCAGCTGGCCCACGGGGAGAAGATCGGCCTGGGCCGCCGGGACTATGAGCTGATCACCATGAAGTGACGGGCGCAGAAAAGCGTTGACACGCTCCTTTTCCCATGCTAAAATGGGTGCAAATTCCAACCAGGGAGGGTATGCGCATGGATAGCCGCCGCTTTGCCGCCGGTATGTGGCCTGTTCCCGGAATGTATCCGGGAGGCAGGCTTGCTTTGCCGTACCCTGCTGGGGGAGCCGCGGGCTGAGGAAGAGCCAGGCGGCAGGCAGCGCGGGCCAGGTGCAAACACCGGGTCCGCGCTGTTTTTTTCATTCTTTTTTGGGAAAGGGGGATGCGTTGTGGAGAACTACCTGGAGCGGTATTACCGGGACTATGACGAGGACGGGCGGCTGGAGAGCCGCTGGGGGCAGGTGGAATACCTCACCACCCTGGACTGCATCCACCGCTACCTGCGCCCGGGCATGCGGGTGCTGGAGATCGGCGCGGCTACGGGGCGATACAGCCACGCCCTGGCGCGGGAGGGGTATCAGGTGGACGCGGTGGAGCTGCTGGCCCACCACGTGGCGCAGTTCCGGGAGCGGACCCGGCCGGGGGAAAGGGTGACCATCGTCCAGGGGGATGCCCGGGACCTCTCCGCCTTCGCCCCGGACGCCTATGATGTCACCCTGCTCCTGGGGCCCATGTATCACCTCTACACCCGGGAGGACCAGCTCCGCACCCTGGGGGAGGCCCTTCGCGTGACCAGGCCCGGCGGGGTGGTCTGCGCGGCCTACTGCATGAGCGATCCCAGCGTGCTCAGCTACGGCTTTCGCAGAGGCTGCCTGCCGCAGCTGCTGGAACGCGGGCTGCTGGACCTGAATACCTTCGCGGCCTTTTCCGACCCGGAGGAGCTCTTTGAACTCTACCGGGTGGAGGACATCGCGGAACTGCGGGGGCACTTCCCGGTGACGCCCCTGGAGCTTGTGGCCACGGACGGCTATGCCAACCACATGCGGGATACCCTCGAAGAAATGGACGAGGAGACCTACCGCTGGTACCTGCGTTACCATCTGGCCACCTGCCGCCGGCAGGATATGATCGGCTACTCCCACCATACCCTGGATATTTTCAGAAAGGATGCGATACCATGCTGACCCACCAAGGTACCCGGACGCTGACAACCCCGCGGCTGACCCTGGACCGCTTCACCCCGGAGGACGCCCAGGCCATGTATGACGGCTGGGCCAGCGATCCGCGGGTGACCCGCTTCCTCACCTGGACGCCCCACGCCTGCCCGGAGCTTACCCGGCAGCTGCTGGAGGACTGGTGCGCCCGCTACGCCCACGCGGACTACTACAACTGGGCCATCCGCGGGGAGGGCAGGCTCATGGGCAACATCTCCGTGGTGGAAATTGACGAGCGCTCGGAGCGGGCGGCGTTGGGCTATTGCCTCAGCGCCGCCTGCTGGAACCGGGGCTACATGACCGAGGCCGCCCGGGCGGTGATCGGCTTTCTCTTCCGGGAGGTGAACGCCCACCGGGTGGAGATCACCCACGCGGTGAAAAACCCCGGCTCCGGGGCCGTGGCCCGCAAGTGCGGCCTGACCCTGGAGGGCGTGCGGCGGGGATATTTCAAGGCCGCGGACGGGGAGTACCTGGACATCGCCGCCTACGCCATCCTCCGGCAAGCCTGGGCGGAGCAAGCGTAGGAAAATTTTTTTCAAAACTTGGCATTTTGCCCCTTTACAAACTACCATCGCTGTGCTATACTATAACACGTTCGCGGGGCATTAGCGCAGCTGGTAGCGCACAACACTGGCAGTGTTGGGGTCAGCGGTTCGAATCCGCTATGCTCCACGTGGTCACGGGATCCGAACCGATTGGGTTCGGATCCTGTGTTTTATGCATTCTCCTAAAAAACCTCCGCACCGGTTGGTTGCGGAGGTTTTCGCTTGCGCCTGGTTCGAGGCCGGTGGCTCCCTCTCCGTTACCCCTGGGGGGAGAGCAACAGAAACGGTTCGGAGAGGATTTCGTAGCTGGCATCGCCAATGTAGGCCTGTACCCGTATGCGGTAGCTCCCCTGGGGGGCGTAGGCGCCGTCCCGGGTCTTGCCGTTCCAGCACAGCGTGCTGCCCAGGGGCAGCAGGCGCTGGGGCCGGGTGGGTTGCCGGGAAGCCAGGCGGTGCACCACGTTCCCGGACAGGTCCTCAATCCACACGGTGAGCTCGCAGGGATACTGGTGGTGGATCACCATGTTCAGCTCCTGGCCCACCTGGGGGGAGAAGGCCTCCGGCAGCAGAATCTCTAGCAGCGGGTCGCCGCTGGCCGGCGGCACGCAAATTACCCGGGAGGATTGCACGGTAAGCGTGTTCTGCTCTCGGGTGAGAATCTGCACCAGCACATAGCCGTAATCATCCGCGTCCAGGGCGTTGAGGGTCAGGCTGCGCTTTTTGTAGCCGGGGGACAGCACGCCCTGCTGGTCGCCGTAGGCGCCGTAGCGCTCGGCGTTGTCGTAGATAAACTGCGCTTTGTCAAACTGCCAGCCGTCCGCGCCGTAGTAGACCATCTGGTAGATTACCTGCACCGGGCGCAGCATGGTGAAGGAAAATTCCAGCTGGGGGTGATCCGCGCTGAGCACCACGGAGTCAAAGGTGATGCCCTCCATGGCCGCGTCCCGCCGCCGGCCGGAGTAGGAGGCCGCGTCGTAGGTAAACAGCACGAAGTCATCCTCCTCCGGGTAGACCTGGGGGGTGGACGCGCCATGGTTTTCCAGCAGATAGGCGGTAAGCTCCGCCAGGGTCACGGCGCCGTCGTCATTGATGTCGGCGCCATAGCTGCCCTTGGGGCTGATGCCGTTCACCAGCGCCCCGGAGAAGTAGCCCGCGCCGGTTACCGCGCCGTCCCGGGCGTTGCCGGCCCAGAACCAACTTTCCTCCGCGCCCCCCGAGGAGCACAGCACCTTGTAGTCCGCCCCTTCAAACACATTGTCAAAGGGGGCGTGGACGCCCTTGCCCAGCATGGCGCCGCTGCGGCAAGCGTCAATGAAGAGCACCTTGGTCCCCGGCACCTGATCGAAGATTTGCCGCATTTCCAGGGCGGTGATGCCCACCTCGGAAACGCCGTCGGAGAGCAGCAGCTGCAACTCGCCGTTGGGCATGCCCTGCTTCCACACCCCGTGGGTGCTGATGTAAAAGTAGCTGACGTCCTCCTCCGTGGCCCCGGCGAAGGCTTCCTCCACCGCCTGGGCAAAGGCCTCCACGGTGGCGATGTCGTCCAGGTGGGTCACCAGCTGGTTTAGGTTCATGGCGCCGCCGCTGAGGGCCTCGGCGACCTGGTTCACATTGTTGGCCGAGGCGGGGGCGGTGGAG
>DBFBGQ010000080.1:0-21550 GCA_048201975.1 Candidatus Egerieenecus sp.
AAGAAAGGGAGAAACACGATGAAACGGATTCTGGCTCTTTTTTGCGCGCGGGTGCTGGCGTTGGGCATGCTGGGCTGCGCCGCGGCGGAGGAAACGGCCGCGCCCAAGTATGTGTTCATGTTCATTGGCGACGGCATGGGCAGCCCCCAGGTAAGCGCCACCCAGTATTTTCTAGGAACCCTGCAAAACCCGGACGCGGCCCTGCCCACCCCGGCGGAGCTGAGCTTCACCACCTTCCAGAGCGTGGGCATCATGACCACCTACGACGCCTCCTCCTTCTGCCCGGACAGCGCCTCCACCGCCACCAGCATGGCCAGCGGTGAAAAGACGCTCTCCGGCGTCATCAACTACAACATCGACAAGACCGAGCCCTTCAAGATCATCACCGAGTACGCCAAGGAGGCCGGCAAAAAGGTGGGCGTCATCTCCACCGTCAGCCTGAACCACGCCACGCCCGCCGCCTACTACGCCAAGATGCCCAGCCGCAACGATTACTACGACATCGCCGTGCAGGGCATCACCGGGGGCACGCTGGACTTCATCGGCGGCGGCAACTGGAACAAGCCCGATGGGGACGGCGCCCAGGCCAACCTCTACGACCTGGCCAAGGAAAACGGCTTCAACGTGGTGAACACCAACGAGGGCATCCGGGCCATCAACGCCCAGAGCGGCCGCACCATGGCCGTGGTGCCCGACCCCAACGACGATTACGCCATGCAGTATGAAATCGACCGCCTGCGCCTGGAGGAGCAGGGGGTGGATTCCCTGGCCCTGTCCGAGATCGTCCAGGCGGCCATCGCCAACCTGGACAACGAGAACGGCTTCTTCCTGATGACCGAGGGCGGCAAGATCGACTGGAGCTGCCACGCCAACGACGCCATGACCAGCATCTACGACACCATCGCCCTGAGCGACGCGGTGCAGGTAGCCATTGATTTTGCCGCGGAGCACCCCGATGAGACGCTGATCATCGTCACCGGCGACCATGAGACCGGCGGCTTGACCATCGGCTTTGCGGCCACGGCCTACGATACCCACTTCGATTACCTGCAGAACCAGAAGATGAGCTTTGTGGACTTTGACAAGGAGATTGCGAAGCTCCGGGAGGAAAAGGCCGACTTTGCCAAGGCCCTGGAGGTCATCCAGGCCAACTACGGCCTGACCACAGCCGCGGACCAGCCCCTGTCCCTGACCCAGGAGGAGCTGACCCGCATCGAGAACGCCTTCAACCTCTCCATGACGGACCCTGACGCCCGCGAGCTCACCGCCAACGATCAGCTGCTCTACGGCGGCTATGAACCCCTGAGCATGGCGGTCAGCCACATCCTGAACAACAAGGCCGGCATCGCCTACACCAGCTATGCCCACACGGGGCTGCTGCTGCCCGTATACGCCACGGGGGTGGGCGCGGAAAGCTTCACCGGCAGCTATGACAACACGGACATTTTCCACAAGACCATGGAGGTCATGGGCCTGACGCAGGAATAAGGGTTCCTTCCCGGAGGTTTCCATCGCCGGCAAGGTCCCGGCGACCGGGGCGGCGCGGCGGCGCCTCCGCCATGGCAGCGGGACGCCGCCGCTTCGCCGGAAAGGCGCAGGGTTTGCAGGCGATTGGCGCCATGGAGAGCTTAGCAGAGGGACGGTCCGCCAAACGGGCTGTCCCCCTTTTGTGCAGAAAGGAGAAATGGACCGGATGCTTCGTCACATAGGCAAGGGCAAGAAGCGCGACTGGATCTTCTGCCTGGCGACGCTGCTGCTGTGCGGCGCGCTGTACGCCCTCCCCAGCCCCTACGCGGGGGATTACGCGGCCATTCCCCGGGTGCAGGTGGAGGTGCTGTCGGTGGACAACCAGGGGCTGGAGCCCCTGGGCATTGTAAACGCCGGGGCGCAGACCTGCCTGGTTCGTGTGCTGGAGGGCGCATACCAGGGCCTGGAGGCCACGGCCAACAACCTGCAAAACGCCGCCCTGGACAAGGACAAGCTCTTCTCCCCCGGGGACAGGGCCCTGGCCATGATACAGCCCGCGGCGGACGGCGCAGTGCGCATCACCCTCATCGACCACTACCGGCTGGACGTGGAGGGGCTGCTGTTCGGGCTGTTCGGGCTGCTGCTGATCCTGTTTGGCGGCGTGTCCGGCTGCGGCGCGCTGATCTCCCTGGTGCTCAGCGTGATGCTGGTGTGGAAGGCGCTGATTCCGCTGATGCTGGCGGGCTACTCCCCCGTCTGGATGGCACTGCTGCTGGTGGTGGCGCTCACCGCCATGATCGACCTGCTGGTGGCGGGCTTTACCCGCAAGGCGCTGATCGCCATGCTGGGCTCCCTGCAGGGCACGGCCCTGACCTGCGCGCTGGCGGTGGGCTTCGGCACCCTGCTCAAGCTGGACGGCGGAAGCCTGCCCTATGTGGTGCCGCTGATCGCCCAGAGCACCATGACCCTGGACATCCGCTCGCTGTTCTTCGCCATGGTGTTCATCGCCAACTCCGGGGCGCTGATGGACCTGAGCATGGACATCGCCTCCGCCTGCGAGGAGTTGGTGCTCCACAAGCCGGAGATCACCCGCCGGGAGCTGCTGCGCAGCGGATTTTCCGTGGGGCGCAGCGTCATCGGCACCATGACCACCACGCTGATGCTAGCCTACTCCGGCAGCTACCTGTCCATGCTGATGTACTTTGCCGGGCAGGGCACCCCCCTGGTGGACATTGCCAACCTGAAATATGTGGCCAGCGAGGTGCTCACCACCCTGGTGGGGTCCTTCGGGCTGGTAACGGTGGCGCCCTTTACCGCGATCACCGCCAGCGCGCTGTGCGCCCGGCGCCCGGCCCCCCGCGCCTGAACCCCCGCCCCAGCCCTTCCGCGGAGCGGGGGCTTTTTTTCTTACCCAAATCGGTTGCCACGTCGTTGCCTTCCCCGGGGAAATATGGTATGATGCATCCTGAACAATCCCAGGGGAGGGCGGCGCATCATGAACGTCATCGGTCTGCCGGAGGGCTGGAAACTGGTCCAGGAAATCGACCTGCTTCACGATCGCAAAACGTTCCTGCGGGTTAACCAGCTTTGCGCAGGGTTGACCGTGGGCGTGCTGGCCCTGGGGCTGGTCACCTATCTGCTGTGGCCCCAAGCCTTCCCGCTGGCGGGCTGGGGCGCGCAAGCCGCTGCCGCCCTGCTGGGCATGCTGGCCTACATGCTGCTGCACGAGGCGGTGCACGGCGTGTGCATCTGGGCCTATGTAAAGCGCAGGCCCCGCTTTGGCTTCGGGGGCGGCTACATCTGGACAGGGCTGAAGGATGCCTACTTTGACAAGCGGAGCTATTTGGTCATCGCCCTGAGCCCAGTGGTTTTGTGGGGCGCGGTGCTGCTGGCGCTGGGGGTGGCGTTTCCCGCCTGGTTTCCGGCAATCTGCTTCGTGCAGGCCATCAACCTGGGAGGCGCCGCGGGCGACTATTATGTGGCCCACGCCCTGGGCAGCCTGCCGGAGGACACCCTGTGCAACGACACGGGTGTGGCCATGAAATTCTATGTGAAGGAGTCCCCATAAGCTGAGCGGCTTGGGCGGCTATTTCCATCCCCTGGAACAAGGAGGAAAAACCTATGATGTCTTTCCGAAAGCTCAGAAATCTCCAATAAGCGTACGGATCAGCATGCGTTCCCCATACGGACCGGCGGCGCATGGCCGCCAAGAAAAGGAGATTTTTGATGACGTTCCAGGATAACGTGCTCAAGGCCTACTTGACCAACGTCTTTTTCGTCACCGGTACCCCCTGCGGTGGAAAAACCACCATTTCCCGCGCGCTGGCGCAACGGCACAACCTGCTGGTCTATGACGCGGACGAGCAGTTCGCCAAACATCAGCAGCTGTCGGACCCGGCTTTTCAGCCGGCCATGAACCAGACCTTCCCGGACGCCGATGCGTTTTTCGGCCGCACGGTGCAGGAATATACAAACTGGCTGCTTATGAACACCCGAGAACAGCTGGAATTTGTGATGCTGGACCTGGTCCGGCTTTCGCAGCGGCAGCGGGTGGTGTGCGACTGCCACCTGACCCTGGAGGAAGCCGGCCGGTTCACCGATCCGTCGCGGATTGTTTTCCTGATCAAGGAGCCGTCCAATCTGGTGGAAGACTACTGCAACCGGCCGGACCATCAGGACTTTGCCGCCTACCTCCGCAGCGCGTCGGACCCGCGCCAAGCCAAGGCCGTCTGCAACGCGACGCTGCAAAACCTGAACGAGGAAAACTACAAAGCCATCCAACACAGCGGCTATTTCTGGATGGAAAGAAACGAAGGCAGCACGGTGGAAGAAACCGTGGGGAAAGTGGAGCGGCACTTCGGATGGGAGGAGCGTCCCGGGGAAGCCCGGGAAGCCGGCAGGCGGTAATCATCCATGATGCCGCCGGGAAAGCCCCCTGCGCTGGCGCCTTGCCTGCGCGCTGCTTTGCAAAAATGTGAGGAGGAAAAACATCCATGCTGGAGAAAAACAACTTCATCCTGCGGCTGAAAGCCCGGCAGGCGCTGGCGGGGCACTGGCAGACGGCCCTGGTGGTGATGCTGGCGGCGTCCCTGCCCGGCTGGATCGCCCAGGTGGCCTCCCTGATGCAGGGGGGCGGGCTGCAGCAGCAATTGATGGCCATCCTGATGTATGGCAACGGGGAACAGCTGGCCGATCCCAACTATCTGCTGAAGCTGGTGGAGCAGCAGCTGGGGGCTTCCCGGCTCATCACCAACGTGCTGAGCGTGGCGGCCTTCCTGGTGACGCCCCTGTTCACCCTGGGGATGCTCCGCTTCTTCCTGGAGCTGCTCCGGGGGCGGAAGGATCAGGGGTGGACGGCGGTGTTCGCCCTGGCGAAGACGGGGCTGAAGGGCCTGGGGCTGGAGCTGCTCATGGGGCTGAAAATGCTGCTGTGGGCGCTGCCGGGGCTGGGCTGCATGGCGCTGCTGATCCTGGTGGTTTCCATCACCGAAGGGGCCAGTCCCTATGGGGTCAGCTGGATGTTCACGCTGAAGCTTGATGGTGTTCCAATTGCCGGATCAGTGAAGGCCAGTCCCTATGGGGTCAGCTGGATGTTCACGCTGATGATCGTGTGCTATGTGGGCGCCATCGTGCCCCCCATCATCGCGTATTTCCGCTACGCCCTGAGCATGTTCTACCTGGCGGATCACCCGGACTGGCGCTGCCGGGACTGCCTGAAGGCCAGCATTCGCAGCATGGCCCATCAAAAGCTCAACCTGTTGTTGCTGCGGCTGTCCTTCCTGGGGTGGACGCTTTTCATTTCCATGGTGTCCAACATGGCGCTGTATATGCTGGGGACGGTGCTCTACCAGGTGATATACCTGGGGCTGAGCCTGGCGCTGAGCGTGTATGTCAACTGCAGCCTGTGCGCCTTTTACCTGGCCTGGGGCCCCGGCGGGGAAGTGGATCCCCTGCAGGCCGCCGGAGACAGCGGCACGGTGGTGTGAGCGGGCGCTTCGGAAATTTCCGAAAAGGCTTGTGATGAAATCAGAATTTTGCTATAATAGGCAACGACCCAGTTTGAAAGGAGTTTTTTCGCATGGATTGGATGTCTTTGTTCTTCGGCGTCAGCCGTGCCATCGCTGAAACCACGGACGCCGCCGGCGCCGCCGGTACAACCGCCGCAGACGCTGCCGCGGAGATCAGCCCCGTGGCCAGCCTCATCAGCATGCTGCTGCCCATGGTGCTCATCTTTGTGGTGTTCTACTTCTTCCTGATCCGCCCCCAGCGCAAAAAGGACAAGCAGGTCAAGGATATGCTCAACAACCTGAAGGTCACCGACCGCATCTGCACCATCGGGGGCATCTACGGCACCATCACCGGCATCCGGGATGATACCATCACCCTGGCCGTGGGCAAGGATAACCTGCAAATGGTGGTTGCCCGCTGGGCCATCCGCAGCGTGGAAGAGATCAGCATCGAGAACGATGCGGAGGCGCTGAACTGAGTTTCATCCCCTTCCGTGCGGAATCAAAAAAAGGAAGCGTTTCCGGCTCTGTGCCGGCGCTTCCTTTTTTTGCGCTCCGGGCTTACCCCCGCTGACGGCTGAGGAAATTTTCCGCCTGGCTGATCTCCTGGATGCCCGCGTCCCGGAAGGTGTCCAGCTGAAGCAGCTGGGACTCCCGGGGCAGGGCCAGGAAATCCCGCAGCAGGGTCATCATGCGCTGCAAATGGGCGGCGCAGTCGTCGAAGTCCCGCTCCCAGGAGAGGCGGCGCAGGTCCTGCTGCACGGCCATGCGGTCCAGCTGCCTCTGAAGCGCGGGGGCCTCGGTTTCCCGGGAGGCCCGGCGGAGCAGCTCCTTGAGCCCCTCCAGCATGGCGTGCACCGCGGGCTCGGCCAACAGGCTGGCCATGGCCAGGTTGTCGGGCTGGATCAGCTCCTTCCGGCCCGTTTCCAGCTGCGGACAGGGCAGGCCCTCCTCCCGCAGCTCCTGGGTGATTTCCTCCACCAGGTCCGGGCACCGGCGGAGCACCGTGCGGTACTTGTTCTGATAGCGGAGCATGCGGCTGTGATCCCCCTGGGCCATGTCCATTACACAGGAGCGCACGGATTTCCCCTGCCCCCGAGCCATGAGCACCTGGCGCAGCAGGGTCCGCACCTCTTCCTGGGTAAATGTCTGAAAGGGCGCGGTCCGCTGGACGGAGCTCTCGGGATGCTGGCGCAGCCGCGCATAGTAATAATTCCGGATGCTGTTGGGCTTGCGGCCCAGCTCGCCGCTGAGGGACTCGAACACCTGGCGGAGCGGCTGCCCCTCCCGGGCCGCCTGGTCCACCGCCTGAAACAGGCGCTCCGTCTCCTGGTCCTGCCATCCGGCGCGGACGCGCCCCTGCATGGTCTTTTCCATACGCTTCAACCCCTCCATACAAAGCTTGATGTCAACGCTAGTATGTGCGGCATCACAACGGCTTATGCAGGCGCGCCGGGGAAAAAGCGCCCGCCGCTTGCCAAGGGGCAAATCTATGCTATAATAAAAGAAAGAGCCCCTGCCTACCGCCGCGAAGGGAGCGTATGCCATGCAACAGATTCTGCTGTTTACCGATGACGCCGGTCCGGCCTCGGCCCTGGCCCAGAGCGTGATCCATGCCCTGCCCCTGCGGGCCGTGGGCTTCCGCATGCTGCCTTTCTCCCTGGCGGGAACCAACCGCGGGGAGTTTTTGCACTTCCTGGGCGCCCAGGACCCCATGGAAAACGACGTGCCCTGCGCCCTGCGCCTGAGCAGGCAGCGGGTGGTCTCCATCCCGGAGGTGTGGGAGGAGCTGGCCGCCCCCATGCTGCGCCGGTGCATCCCACGGCACGCGCCCATCCTGCTGGACCGCCTGACCGCCCCGGCCCTGGACTGCCCCGCCTTCGCCCGGGCGCTGAGCGAGTGCTTCCACGGGGACAGCCCCGTGCTGGCCCTGGCCCCGGAGGAGCTGGCTCCCAGGCTGGCGCCCCTGCTGGCGGACGCCGCGCCCCAGGAAATTCACTGGGACGGCAGGGGCCGGGAGCGCATGTTTGCCCAGCTGATGGAGGAGATCAGCCTGCGGCTGTGAGCCCCGTGCGTAAAAGAAGGGGAACGGAAGTTTTTTTGCAAAAAAAGCTTGACAGCCATGGGGCTCATCTGCTATAATCACTTTCGCAGTTGAGCTTCACGGCTAGCTGATGGGGAATTGTGTAACGGCAGCACCTACGACTCTGACTCGTATTGTCTAGGTTCGAATCCTAGTTCCCCAGCCATCTGCCTCCGTTGTCTAGAGGCCTAGGACGCCGCCCTCTCAAGGCGAAAACACGGGTTCGAATCCCGTCGGAGGTGCGTCAAAAAAAACCGTCGCAGCAGTGCGGCGGATTTTTTTGCGTCACGGGGCCAGGCATGCCCACAGATCCCCCAGCGCCAGGGCGGCCAGCACGGCGGCGCTGAGCGCGGTTTGCAGCCGGCCGGGCCGCGCCCGCACAAACAGGGCCAGGCAAACCGCCTGACCCGTCAGGAGCGCGCCCCATGCCGCCAGGGAGCGGAACAAAGCGGACCACACGCCGCCCAAGGGCGCGGCTGCCCACAGCAGCAGCGCCAGCGCGGCGCGGCATAGGATCTGGGCGGGGGCAAGGCTCGCGAGAACCGGAGCGGCGTGACGCATAAAGCCCGGCTTCCGATGCCGCCAGAGGGGGCGGGTGGGCGGCAGCAGCCACAGCGCGCCCAGCCACCACAGGTTCAGGAGATTCCCCGTCCAGAGGTATACCCACGCGCCGTCCACGCCCTGGGGACGGAACAGCCCCACGGCCAGGGGCAGCAAGAGGACGGAGAGCGTTCTCCGTCCCCCAAACCCCGCCGTGATGGCGGCCTGCGTGAAGTCCATTGCAAACTCCCTGTTTTTATATGCAGCTGCGGCACGTTTCATGCCTTAGCTGGCGACGCCGTTCTGGGTGGTTTGCGTGCTCTCGCCCCCGGCCTCCAGCTGGTTGATCAGCGCGGAGAGCTTGTTTTCAATGTCGGTGAGGTCCGTGGCGTTTTTCAACTGCTCGGAAAGCTGGCCGATGGTCTCCAGGGTGGCGGCGTCATCGGTGACGGTCAGGCGGGTGATGCCGCTGACCACGCCGTCCAGGCGCTCCCGGACCATCTCCCGCATGCGGTCGGTGACCCCGGCCTGGTACTGGGCGTCAAAGGTCAGCCCCACCGCCGCCTGCTGCCCGGCGATCACCACCTTGGCGTCGGTGACCTCGCTGAGCTGCTCCAGCTCGTTCTTCAGTTCCTCCGCGGCCCGGCGGGCCATGTCCGCGTCCTGAACGCCCATGGCGGCGGGCATTTCGGTTGCGCCGGCGGTCTGGGTGGCCATTTCGCTGGGCGAGGGCTGCGCGGACGCGCTGGGCTGCGCGGTGGCGGCGCCCGCGGTGGGCGACGGGGATGTCATGGGTTCCGATTCGGCGGCGCAGGCGGTCAGGGCGAGTGCGCAAACCAGCAGCGCCGCGGCTTGTAGCAGGGTTCGTTTCACTTCATTTCGCCTCCTCGCGGCTATTGTGCGCGGCGCAGGCGCGGTTCACGCAGGGAAATCTTTCAAAAATTTACACCCTTTGGGCTTGCGGCTTGCAAGAAAGCAGGTATAATAGAAAAGACTGGTGGTTTTTTTTCATTGTTTGTCCGGCGCGGGCAACCTTTTGCCCCGGCGGCGCGTCTAAAAGTAGAAGAAAAACATGCGCCGGACTTCGGGCGGAAAGGAGCTTCACGGTTCATGTCGTATCTTACGCAATTCGCTTCGCTGCTGTGCGCGGGCACCATGATGGTTACCTCCTCCCTGCGGACCCTGGCCCCCCAGCGGGATATCGAGGGGTCGCTGTTTTTGATCAACCGCACCTACCGGGTCAGCGCGGACTATGTGCCCAACGTGGTGGCGGCGGATGTCAGCGGCTCGTTGCGGAACATGATCCCCGAGGCCGCCCAGGCGCTGGAGGAGATGTTCGCCGCCTGCAAGGAGGAAGCGGGGGTCACCCTGGTCACCGTCAGCGGCTACCGCAGCTACGAAAAGCAGAAGAACATCTACAACAACAAGCTGAAAAAGGTGGGCAGCGAGGAAGAGGCGGACGAGTACGTGGCCCGGCCCGGGGCCAGCGAGCATCAGCTGGGCGTGGCCATGGACGTGGGGCAGCGCAACTCCAGCGCGGGGCTGACCTCCAGCTTTGCCAAGACCAAAGGCGGACAGTGGATCGCCGAGAACTGCTGGCGGTTCGGCTTCATCCTGCGCTACCAGGAGGGCTGGGAGGACATCACCGGCTACAGCTACGAGCCCTGGCACGTGCGGTATGTGGGCCTGGAGCACGCCCAGGCCATGCACGAGGCCAACGTACCCATGGAGACCTACATGGAGGGCCTGCGGGAGCAGATCATGGTGGACCTGCTGGCCCTGGAATAACGGACGCATCCTACGCAAGATGAAACAACAAAAGAAGAGGTGCTCTTTCATGATGAAGCGGCTGGTGGCGCTGATCCTGCTGGTAACGGTATTCCTGACGGGGGCCTGCGTGGCGCAGGCCACAGAGCTGGTGCCCTACGACGGTCCCGCCTGGACCTTTGAGGTGCCCATCAGCGCCCTGGACGATTCGCTGCTGGTGCTGGCCAGCCCCCTGTCCCCCCTGGAGGCGGACGCGGAGCCGCTGGACCTGGTCAGCGTGCAAAGCCGGCGCAACGGCGAAAACGGCGAAAACCTCAACGGCGGCCTGCGCAAGGCCTCCAACACCAGCATGCAGCTGCGGGAGGACGCCTATGCGGCGCTGGTGATGCTTTTCAGCGGCGCGGAGGACGAGGGCATCGAGCTCTACCTGCGCCAGGGCTACCGCTCCTATGAGGACCAGGCCGCCCGCTATGAAAACGCCGTTACCCGGGGCGAGACCGACGGCGTGCCCCAGGCTGGGCAGACCGACTACCAGACGGGCCTGGCCGCCATGGTGGTGAGCAAGGACTGGCGGGTGAAGACCCTGGCGGCCGAAGAGTTTGCCCAGACGGCGGAGTACCAGTGGATTGCCGCCAACTGCGCCCGCTACGGCTTTGTGATCCGCTACCCGGAGTTCAAGGAGGACCTTACCGGCGCGGCGTTTGAGCCCTGGCACCTGCGCTATGTGGGCTCGGAAATCGCCAACTACATGAACAGCCGCAACCTGTGCCTGGAGGAGTTCTGCCAGGCCAAGGAGGAGGCGGAGGAAGAATACTTCAGCCGGGGTGGAGACCTGGAAGCGGCCCTGGCCGCGGAGAAGCTGCCCGAGGGGCCCGTGATCCTGCTGGAGGAAGGCCCGGACGGCGACCGGGAGATCACCATTTTCCACGATTGACGGAGGAAGCAGGGCATGAAGATCGATCTGCGGGAGCCCGGCCCGGAGCTGTGCGGCGAGATTGCCGGTTACCGCCGGGAAATGCTGGAGGCGGGCAGCTCCATGGACGGCTGCGGCGACCTGAGCCGCATGGAGGACCCCGCGGTGTGGCTGGCGCAGGTGGAAAGCCTGCGCCGGGAGGAGACCTGCCCGGCCCCCTGGGGTCCCGCCACCCAGTTCGTGGCCCTGTCCGAGACCGGGCAGCTGCTGGGGATGATCCAGGTGCGGCGCCGGTTCAACGACTATCTGGAGCGCTATGGCGGGCATATCGGCTATTCCGTGCGCCCCAGCCAGCGGCGCAAGGGCGTGGCCAAGGAGATGCTCCGCCAGGCGCTGGGGTTCTGCAAGGAAATCGGGCTGACCCGGGTGCTGATCACCTGCCTGGAGGACAACGAGGCCAGCCGCCGGACCATACTGGCCAACGGCGGCGTCTATGAATCCACCGGTGTTTGAGCCGGAGGCGCGGGTTCGCCTGGAGAGCTATTGGATCCACCTGGGGGAAGAAAGCTGACGGCCCGGGCGTTACATGCATGAGCAACCAAGGAAAGGTAGGAAAGCCATGAGAAAGATCGTGAGCGCGCTGCTGGCGCTGCTGTGGACGGTGCTTCCCGTTCTGGGCCTGGGAGAAGAGGATGTGGAGTTGAGCCTGGGCGACCTGATCATCGAGGAGGAGGTCGCCTATGACGATGTGCCCTGGAATTTTCCCGTGGACATCTCCGCCATGGACTCGGAGTTCATCCGCCTGGCCAACCGGGAAATCCTCCTGCCCAAGGATTTTGTGCCTGAACCCATGATGGTCATGAAGAGCCGCAGCAACGGCGGGGTGAACAAGGCCTCCAGCAGCGAAATGAAGCTCCACGAGACCGCCGGAGAGGCGCTGATTGAAATGTTCGAGGCGGCCCTCACCCAGGATATCACCCTGTACCTGAAAAGCGCGTACCGCTCCTATCAGACCCAGGCCACCATGTACTATAACCGCCTGCAAAACAACAACGGCAAGGATGACGGCTGGGTGACCCCCGCCGGGGCCAGCGACCATCAAACCGGCCTGGGCTGCGACGTGGTGCCCCGTGAGTGGCGGGACCGCTCCATGAACGAGGACATGGCCGAAACCGAGGAGTGCCAGTGGATGGCGGAGCACTGCGCCGAGTATGGCTTCATCCTGCGCTATCCCTCCGACAAGGAGGACATCACCGAGATCAACTACGAGCCCTGGCACCTGCGCTATGTGGGCAAGGAGGTTGCCACCTACATCATGGACAACGGCCTGTGCCTGGAGGAGTTCCACCAGCAGCTGCAGGCGGCCATCGACGAATTCCTGGCCGCAGGCGGCAAGGCCAGCCTGGTGGAGGACTTCATCCAGGTGTCCGCGGAAAACGACGAGTGACGGGCAGCAAAAAAACAAACAGCGGCGCTTTCCAGGCGTTGAAGGTCTGGAAAGCGCCGCTGTTTTTGGGCGGTGCAGCGCCGAGAGTCGCCGGAACGCTCACCCACGCCCGCGCTTGTTCAACTCGTCCTGTACATAGCCGGCCAGGATATCCACAATCCGGGCGTTGCGCCCGCCGTGGGCCACGATCACGTCCGCATGGTTGATGTAGTTGCGGATGTACTTGTCATACATGGGTTTCACCGTGGAAAGGTACTGCATGGAAATGCCGTCGATCTCCCGGCCCCGCTCCTTGATGTCCCGCTGAATGCGCCGCAGCAGGCAGATGTCCGGCTCCACGTTCATGTACAGCTTCAGGTACATCAGCTCCATCAGCCGCTCGTCATGGAAGCAGTGAATCCCCTCCAAAATCATCACGTCGTGGGGCTGGATCAGCTCGCCGGTGTCCGCCCGGCGGTGCTGGGTGTAATCATACGCCTTGCGGGTGATGGGTTCCCCCCGGAGCAGCGCCTTTACATCCGCCAGCAGCAGGTCGTGGTCAAAAATCTCCGGCTCGTCATAGTTGAGCACGCTGCGCTCCGCAAAGGAGAGCTGGGGATGATCCCGGTAGTAGGCGTCCTGGTTGATCACGTAGCACCGGTCCCCCAGCTTGGCCCGCAGCGCCTCCGCCAGGGTGGATTTCCCGCTGCCGCTGGCTCCGCATATGCCGATGAACAGCACGCGCCGTCACCTCCTCGTTTCTCTTCCAAGAAGATACAGCAGCGCCGTGGCAAAGTCAAGCGAAAATCCGCCGCCGCATGGGGCGATTTTCCGTTTTTCGCGCAAAATCGCCCGTTTGCCAGGATGTGTCATGGCTTTTTCACGCGAAATGTGTTATTGTATCCACACGCCCTATACAGGGGCAAGAGAAGGAGGCCAACATGAGCGTACATGCGAAGCCTTCAAAAGAAAAAAGGGCCGGCCTGCACCGGCTGTGGATGAGCACTACCCTGGCGCTGATGACGCTGACCACCATGGGGCACATGCTGCTGCCCGTCTCCGGCGGACAAACGGCAGAGGCGGCAGCCCTTCCCGCCAGGCAGGGCAACATTACCGTATACGTCCAGGACCAGGCGGGTTTGACCCTGCGGGACGCGGATGCGGAGCACGTGGATCAAATCAATTATGCCTTTGCCCTGCTCAAGGACGGCAAGGCCACCGGCGACCACTGGCAGAGCGTGAACACCGTCACCCGGTACCTGAAGCGCCACCCGCATATCACCGGCGTGCTCAGCGTGGGCGGCTGGGGCGCGGAGGGCTTCTCCGACGCCACCGCCACCGCCCAGGGCCGGGAGAAGCTGGCCCAGAGCATGCTGGAGCTCATGGACGCGCATGGCTTCCGGGGCATCGACCTGGACTGGGAATACCCCGGCAGCAGCATGGGCGGCCTGAAGCACCGGGAGGACGACTGGGACAACTACCTTTCCCTGATGGCGCTGCTCCGGCAGGGCCTGGACGCCCGGGAGGCCAGCACCGGCAAGGAGTATATCCTCTCGGTGGCCCTGGGCGCCAACAAGAGCCTGATCAACGCCGTGGACGGCAGGCGCCTCTCCTCGCTGGTGGATCAGGTCAACCTGATGACCTACGACTTTACCGGCTTTGACCGCACCACCGGCCACCATGCCGCCCTTTACCCCGACGGGGACAATCCCCTGGGCGGCGCCTATGTGGTCCAGGCCTATGCGGAGCGCGGCATCCCCAAGAGCAAGATGCAGCTGGGCGCGGCCTTCTACGGGCGGGCTTGGCGGCAGACCCCCAGCGCCAACAACGGCCTGGGGCAGCGGGCCGCCACCACCGGCAACAAGGTGTACACCCAGAAGCAGATTCGGGAGCTGCTGGCCTCCGGGGCCACGGAGCGCTTCTTTGACGAGGCCGCCCAGAGCCCCTGGCTCTACGACGGCAGCACATTCATCAGCTATGAGGATCAGGCGTCCATGGCGGCCAAGGCGGCCTACGTGCGGCAGCAGGGGCTGCTGGGCGTGAGCTGCTGGGCCCTGGACCACGATGACTCCGGCGCGCTGGTGCAGGCCCTGGACGCGGGGCTGCGCTAATCCGCCGCGCAATGCAAAAACGGCCCGCCGCGGGAGCTTTTCCCTCCTGCGGCGGGCCGTCAAACCCTTCAACGTTGGTAGCGCGCGGGAAGCTGCACGCCGAAATGATCCAGCGCCTCCCGGAACACCGCCAGGAAATCCCGGGCGTCCTGGGGCTGCAGCGCGCCCAGGGAGCACAGCCGGAAAGCGCCCTGCCGGGCCAGCTTGCCGGGATAAATGGTGAAGCCGCGAGCATAGCAATAGTCGTGGATTTTGCCGAAGTCCCAGGCGGGGTCGTCGGGGTAGAGCAGGCTGACCACCAGGCCGGCTTCGTCCTCCCGGCGGGTGAGGGTGCGGAAGCCCAGCGCCTCCATGCCGTCCCGCAGCACGGTGTACACCGCCAGGTGACGGGCGTGCTTGGCCGCTTCCCCCTCCTGCCAGTATTCCTTCATGCCCTGGACGGCGGCGTAGATGGTTTGCACCGGCGGGGTGAAGTGCATCTCGCCCTTTTCCTTCAGGAAGGCGTACTGCATGTACAGGTTGGTGTAGTAGCTCCGGGTGGGATAGTTTCGCGAGGCCTCCAGCAGCGAGGTTCGCCCGATGACGAAGCTCAGCCCGGTCATGGCCATCAGCCCCTTTTGCGCCGACGCCATGATGAAGTCCAGGTTGTCCTCCTCCATGTGAATGGGCAGCATGGCATAGGAGGAGGTGGTGTCCACGATAAATGTGCAGCCGTGGCGGTGGGCCGCCGCGCCCAGCTCCCGAATGGGATTGAGCAGCCCGGTGCCGGTCTCGTGGTGGCAGGCGTACACTACGCCCACCTCCGGATGCGCCGCCAGGGCCTCCTCCAGCGCCTTTGGCGAAGCGGGGCGGTCATAGGGCAGGGGAAGGTTCACATAGTCCATGTGATAGGCGTCGCAAACCTCCCGGCCCCGGTCGCTGTACGCGCCGTTGTTCACAATGAGGATCTTCTTGTCCGCCGGCGTCAGGGAGGAAATGCAGGCGTCGATGTTGACGGTGCCGCTTCCGCAGAAGAGCACCGCGGTAAATTGGTCCGGGTCCCCGTGGACCACCCGCACCAGATCCGCCGAGAGCGCGCGCATCACATCCCCGAACTCCTGCTCGCGGGGGCAGATGTCGGGAACGATTTGCGCATATTTGACCGTGTCGGTGGTGGTGCCGGGGCCGGGGTTCAGCAATATATTGCGACGAACAGGAGTGTTTTGCATGGAGTATCCCTCCGCGATTGGCAATGGTCATGATACAAAGAGAATACATCCGTTTTTCTACTTTGTCAATGTTCAAACAACCTTTGTTACACAAAAAGAATTGAACACCTGCCCCCCAGGGCGCAGCACCTTGTTCCCTTTGCGCCCCTGTGATATAATGGACCTGCCCACCAATCCCCACAGCAAAGGAGGACGCTTATGGACGCATGGTTGACCCGGCTGCTGGCTCCCAAGCCCGCAACCCACGGCGCGATCGCCTGGTGGCAGGGAGAGAACGCCGCCAGCGAACTTTGCCAAGCACTGCACGACCGTCAAATTCATCACGCGCTGGTTTTCAGCCAGGGCAGCGAAACCATGAAGGCGCTGGCCGACGCCCTGGTGGCCGCCGGGCTGGAGGTGGAATGGGGCCATGAGCGCTCCGCCCAGCCCCGTGGGGAGCGCACGGTGATCCTTACGGACATGGCCGGCTTCCAGGCCGCGTCCCGTCTGGCCGCGGAGATGCGCCGCCAGGCCCAGCGAGACGCCCAGCGCCTGCAATCCATCCGCCGGGCCGCGCGCCCGGCGGCGGCGCCCGCAGCAGAAACCCCGGCGGAAGAAGCCGCCATCCCGGTATTTGATACATGCTCGACCCCTGCGCCTGAGGGCGACGCAATCCCGCAGGATGCGCAGGAAAATGTTTCCCTGCCCGCCCAGGAAGCGCCGCCTGCTCCCGAAGAAGAGGCCACACCGGCGGAGGACGCCGCCCTGACAACGGCGGACCAGCCGGCGGACGCCGCCCCCGCGGAAGAGGCCGCACCGGCGGAAGACCAGTCGGCGGACGCCACGCCCGCGGAGGAAGCCGCACCGGCGGAGGACCAGTCGGCGGACGCCGCCCCCGAAGAGGAGGCCGCCCCGGCGGAGGACCAACCGGCGGACGCCACTCCCGAAGAGGAGGCCGCCCCGGCGGAGGACCAACCGGACACCCGGGCGCTGATTGCCCAGGAGACGGTCCCGGAGGATCCGCAGGGCATCTCGCTGCTGGTGCTTGCGCCGGACACGCTGGAAATGCCTTCCTTTGCGGCCATGGAAGCGCCCCCGGAGGGCGTGGCGCTGCTGCCCGGCTTCGCGGGGGAGCCGCCCCTGGAAGCGCTGGAGGATCTGCGGCTTTCCGCGCTGGCCACGGCGGTGGAGCAGCTGCTGTGCCGCCGGTCGGCGCTGCAGACGCGGCAGGACGCCCAGGCGGCCCTGGGGCTGATGAACCAGGAACCGCTGAGCCCGGAGCTGGCCGTGCGCATGACGCTGCTGGCCGGAAAACCCGAAGGATACGCCGCCTGCCTGGGCGGCGCGGTGCATGAGGCGCACGGCAGCGTGCCCCTGGGCGCGGCCCGCCTGGCCTGCCTGCGGGAGCTGCTGCGCCGCTACGGCATGGACGCCCGGCACGGCCTGCATCTGTGTGCGCTGGCCGTGGGGCGCGGCGACGAAAAAGCTCCCCCGGAAAAGAACGCGGAGGCCTTCCTGCGCTGGCTGGAGGAAACCTGCGATGCCTGGGGCGTGGTTTCCCGGTGGCGCTGCCTGCGCAACACGGAGCTGCCCGCCCTGGTGCAGGGCATGATGCGCCAGGTGCGCCTGGCCGCCCCCAAGCGGCTTTCCGCCCAGGAACTGACCCAGGCGCTGGCCGCGCTGAAGCAGCAGGAGACGGACCTTCCGGCCCTGGAGGCCCTGTGCCAGCGGCAGCGGGATTATTTCGGCACGGGCAAAACCCTGCCCCTGGACTTCCGCTTTCAGCGCCTGGACGCGCTGAAGCGCTGGATCACCGACCACGAGGAGGCCATCCAGGAGGCGCTTTTCGCCGACCTGGGCAAGAGCGCCTTCGAGGCCTTTGAAACGGAGATTCTAACCGCGCGGGAGGAGCTGCATTACCTGCGCACCCACCTCAGCGCCCTGGCGGCCACCGCCTGGTATCGCGCGCCGCTGATGCACTGGCCCTCCCGCTGCTTCACCGTGCAGGAGCCCTATGGCCGGGTGCTGATCATGTCCCCATGGAATTACCCCTTCCTGCTGTCGGTGGAGCCGCTGATGGGCGCCATCGCCGCGGGCAACTGCGTGGTGCTCAAGCCCTCGGCCTACGCCCCCGCCACCTCCCGCCTGCTGCGGGAAATGGCCGCGGAGCTCTTCGACCCCGAATACGTGGCGGTGGTGGAGGGCGGCCGGGAGGAAAACCAGGCGCTGCTGACGCAAAAGTTCGATTACATCTTCTTCACCGGCAGCGTGGAGGTGGGCAAGGCGGTGATGAGCGCCGCGGCGCGCAACCTGACCCCCGTGACCCTGGAGCTGGGCGGCAAGAGCCCCTGCATTGTGGATGAAACCGCCAACATCCCCCTGGCCGCCAGGCGCATCGCCTGGGGCAAGTTCCTCAACGCGGGCCAGACCTGCGTGGCGCCGGACTACGTGCTGTGCCACGAGAGCGTCCGGGACCAGCTGATCAAGGAGCTGCGGCGGCAGATCCAGGCCATGTGGGGCAAGGACCCCCTGCACAACCCGGACCTGCCGCGGATCATCAACCGCCGCCACTTTGAGCGCCTCTGCGTCTACCTGACCCAGGGCGCGGTGGAAACCGGCGGCGACACCAACCCGGAGACGCTGCAAATTTCCCCCACGGTGCTTTCCGCGGTGGCCTGGAGCGATCCGGTGATGCAGGAGGAGATTTTCGGGCCCATCCTGCCCGTGATGACCTACGGGGATTTCGACGGCATGCTGGCCCAGCTGCGCGGCCGGCCCAAGCCCCTGGCCGGCTATCTGTTCACCCGCTCCCAGGCCCACGAGGACGCCTTCCTGCGGCGCTTCTCCTGCGGCGGCGGATGCATCAACGATGTGATCTCCCACCTGGTCACCACCTGCCTGCCCTTTGGCGGCGTGGGCGAGAGCGGCATGGGCAGCTACCATGGCCGCAAGACCTTCGAAACCTTCTCCCATGCCAAGCCCATGCTGAAAAAATCCCTTCGGGTGGATGTGCCCGTGCGCTATCCCCCCTACCGGAAAAAGATCAAGTGGCTCAGGCGGCTGAGCAAGTGACCGCCGGGCTGTGAGAAGCGTGTCAACCGTTCCAACGCAGGCCAGGGGGAAGCCCGGAACTTCAGGAGGCTTCCCCCTCCCTTTTTTGTCCCGTTCCTGCTCCCGAAGGGCGCGCGCCGCGATTTCCCTTGACAAAACCTGGCTTTGCGCCTATCATACAAAAGGTATTCACATGCACATGAGGGAGGAAGACGCAATGGCGGAGCTCACGATGGACAAGCTGGTGGCGCTTTGCAAAAACCGCGGCTTTATATTCGCAGGCAGCGAAATTTACGGCGGCCTGGCCAACACCTGGGATTACGGCCCCCTGGGCGTGGAGCTGAAGAACAATGTAAAAAAGGCCTGGTGGCAGAAGTTCGTCCAGGAGAGCAAATACAACACGGGCCTGGACAGCGCCATCCTGATGAACCGGGAGGTCTGGGTGGCTTCCGGCCACGTGGGCGGCTTCAACGACCCGCTGATGGACTGCAAGGCCTGCAAGGCCCGCTTCCGCGCCGATAAGCTCATT
The DNA here is from genome assembly GCA_048201975.1 of Candidatus Egerieenecus sp. GTDB lineage: Bacteria > Bacillota > Clostridia > Christensenellales > Aristaeellaceae > Egerieenecus. The sequence continues at coordinate 19,082 of DBFBGQ010000080.1, forward strand.
GAGGACTTTACCCAGGGCGCGGAGACCGGCGACGGCTGGACCAACGCGGAGCTGGAAAGCTACATTGCCGAGCACGACATCGTTTGCCCCGTCTGCGGCAAAAAGGACTTCACCCCCATCCGTCAGTTCAACCTGATGTTCAAAACCTTCGCCGGCGTGAATCAGGACAGCGCCAGCGAAATCTACCTGCGCCCCGAAACCGCCCAGGGCATTTTCGTCAACTTCCAGAACGCCATGCGCACCACCCGGAAGAAGCTCCCCGCGGGCATCGCGCAGATCGGCAAATCCTTCCGCAACGAAATCACCCCCGGCAACTTCATCTTCCGGGTGCGTGAGTTTGAGCAGATGGAGCTGGAATTCTTCTGCAAGCCCGGGGAGGACCTGGAGTGGTTCAACTACTGGCGGAGCTTCTGCCGGGATTGGCTGCTGTCCCTGGGCATCAAGGAAGAAAGCCTGCGCCTGCGGGACCATGAGCCGGAGAAGCTGGCCTTCTATTCCAAGGCCACCACGGACTTTGAGTTCCTGTTCCCCTTCGGCTGGGGCGAACTGTGGGGCGTGGCGGACCGCACCGACTACGACCTGACCCAGCATCAAAACCACTCCGGCAAGTCCATGGAGTACCTGGACCCGGTGACCAACGAGAAATACATCCCCTACTGCATCGAGCCTTCCCTGGGCGTGGACCGGATGCTGCTGGCCTTCCTGTGCAACGCCTACGAGGAGCAGGAGCTGGAGGGCGGCGACGTGCGCACGGTGCTGCACCTGCATCCGGCCCTGGCGCCCTACAAGGCGGCGGTGCTCCCCCTGCAAAAGAACAAGCTGGGCGGCTTGGCCACCCAGGTGTATGAGCAGCTGGTGAAGTATTTCCCCGTGGAGTATGACGAAACCGGCTCCATCGGCAAGCGCTACCGCCGCCAGGACGAAATCGGCACGCCCTTCTCCATCTGCGTGGACTTTGACACCGAGGCCACCCAGACCGTCACCATCCGCGACCGTGACACCATGGAGCAGGTGCGCGTGCCCATCGCGGAGCTGCGCGGCTACATTGAGGAGCGCCTGCGCTTCTGACGCTTCCGGCCCTTCGCCCCCCTCGCCGCCCCCTGGCCGCGCGAGCGGGGGCTTTTCCATGAAAGCGGGCGCGCCTGTGCCCCATGCCTTTCTTTGCCAAGGAGGATCTTTTCGGAATGCGAAAATTGCTTGCCTTTTTCCGGCAGGAGGTTGTGCTCACGGCGGCGCTGGCGCTGGCGCTGCTCTCCTTTCTGCTGACGCCGCCCTCCGCCGCCGCGCTGGCCAGCGTGGATACCGCCACCCTGTGCCTGCTTTTCGCGCTGATGGCGGTGGTGGCCGGGCTGCGGAGCTGCGGGCTGTTTGATTGGCTGGCCGCGGGGGTGCGGGCGCGGGTGCGCACCTGCCGGGGGCTGGGGTTCCTGCTGATGAGCCTGTGCTTCTTTTTCTCCATGATCATCACCAACGATGTGGCGCTTTTGACCTTTGTGCCCTTCACGCTGCTGCTCCTGGCGGACGCAGGAGCCTTTCCCCTGCTGTGGACGGTGGTGCTGGAAACCATCGCCGCCAACCTGGGCAGCATGATGACCCCCATCGGCAACCCGCAAAACCTTTACCTGTACATGAGCCAGGGCCTGACCCTGGGGGATTTTCTGCGCACGCTGCTGCCCTACGCCCTGGTCAGCTATGGGATGCTGACCCTGGGCACGCTGCTGCTCCCCGCCCGGCGGCGGGAGCAAACCCGGGAGGAGGCCCCCGCTGGGGCACGGGGCCGCCTGGCCATGTACCTGACGCTGCTGGCGGTGTGCCTGCTCAGCGTATTGAAGGTGTTGCCCGCCTGGGCGGCAGCCGCGACGGTGGCGCTGGCCCTGGCCTTCCGGCAGCCCCGGCTGTTCCGCTTTGTGGACTGGGCGCTGCTGGCCACCTTCCTGTGCTTTTTCGTGTTCGTGGGCAATGTGAAGGCCTCCCCGGTGGTCAGCGATACGCTGGAGCGGCTGCTGGCCGGCCGGGAAACCCTGGTGGCGGTGCTGTGCAGCCAGGTCATCAGCAACGTGCCCGCCACGCTGCTCCTGGCGCCCTTTACCCAGGATGTGCCCGGCCTGCTGCTGGGGGTCAACCTGGGCGGGCTGGGCACGCTGGTGGCCTCCCTGGCCAGCCTGATCTCCTTCAAGCTCTACGGCCGCAGCCAGGGCGCGCAGCGGGGGCGCTACCTGCTGCTGTTCTCCGCGGCCAACTTCGGCCTGCTGGCGCTGCTGCTGTTGCTCTCGGCCCTGCTGGGCTGAGGCATGCCTGGGGGAAACGGCGAAAAATCGACCGTTTCCCCCTCAGGCCGTCAAAAAACTCCCTAGAGGCGTCGGAGGGGCCGCAGCCCCTTCGACTTTCATTCGTGTAAGCCGGCTTTGCCGGCTTCGCGGGTCGTTGATTTTGCTTGCAAAATCAATTCCTTACAACTTCGGACGACCT
>DBFBGQ010000081.1:0-4056 GCA_048201975.1 Candidatus Egerieenecus sp.
AAGCATTCCACCGCCCGCGCCTTTGGCGAGGTGCTCATGGGGCTGGGCATCCTGTTTGTGGGGATGGAGACCATGTCCGGGGCCATGGAGCCCCTGCGGGACTGGCAGCTGTTCCGGGACGCCATGACGAGCATTGACAACCCGTTCCTGGGTGTGCTCATCGGCGCGGGGATCACGGCCATTCTGCAATCCTCCTCGGCGTCGGTGGGCATATTGCAGGCGCTGGCAGGCGAGGGGCTGATCTCCCTGCACGCCTCCATCTACATCCTGTTCGGTCAAAATATCGGCACCTGCGTCACGGCGCTGCTGGCCAGCTCGGGCACCAACGCCACGGCCAAGCGGGCCGCCATGGTGCACCTGCTGTTCAACGTGCTGGGCACGGTGATTTTCCTGGTGATCTCCATGACGCTCCCCTTTGCGGAGTGGGTGGTTTCCCTGTCCCCGGAGAACATGCGCCTGCAGATCGCCATCGTCCACGTGGTGTTCAACGTAACCACCACGGCGGTGCTGCTGCCCCTGGCCCGGTGGCTGGAGCAGGCCGCGTGCCTGCTGGTTCGCGGCAAGGACGGCCGCGGGGAAAGCATGCGCCTGAAGTATTTCGATTCCCGGCTGATGAACACCCCGCCCATTGCCGTGGCGCAGCTGTTCAAGGAAGTGCAGCGCATGGGCGCCATCGCCGACGCCAACTTCACCGGAGCCATGGCCTGCTTCCACACCTGGGATGAGGAGCGCGCCCAGGAAATCACCGCCAACGAGGACGTGCTGGACTTTTTGAACAAGGAGGTCACCGCCCGGCTGGTGGAGGTGAAGGGCCTGGAGCTCAACGAACGGGATACCCGCCTGGTGGGCTCCATGTTCCACGTGATCAACGACATGGAGCGCGTGGGCGACCACGGCATGAACGTGCTGGACGCCGCCCGGCTCAAGCACCAGGAGAACGTCAAGTTCACCGAAAAGGCCACCCGGGAGCTGGAGGAGCTTTCCGCCAAGGTGGAAAGCCAGCTGCAGACGGCCCTGGACATCTTCCGCACCCAGCGGGATACCCCCCAGGTGCTGGAACAGGTGGAGCAGGCGGAGGAGGAGATCGACCAGATCACCGAGGCACTGCGCAACCACCACGTGGAGCGGCTCAAGAACAAGAAATGCTCCGCCCGCAACGGCATGCTCTACCTGGACATGCTCACCAACCTGGAGCGTATCGGCGACCACGCGGAGAACATCGCCACCTCCGTGGACAAGGAGTCCCGGCCGGCGGCAGCCAAGTAACGAAGGAAGAGGAGAGGAAGGGACATGGAGAAAATCGCGTCGTTTACCATCAACCACGACCTGCTCACCCCGGGGATGTACGTCTCCCGGGTGGATGGGGATGTGGTCACCTACGACCTGCGCCTGAAGTTCCCCAACCGGGGGGATTACCTGGCCCAGGGCGCGCTGCACACCCTGGAGCACCTGATCGCCACCTATGTGCGCTCCTCCGCCCTGAGCGCACAGGTGATCTACTTTGGCCCCATGGGCTGCCGCACGGGCTTTTACCTGCTGTTGCGTGACAGCGTCAGCCGCGCGGACGCCCTGGCCCTGACCCGGGAGGCCTTCGCCTTTGCCGCCGCCTTCACCGGGGAAATCCCCGGAGCCAAGGCCGTGGAGTGCGGCAACTACCTGGAGCACGACCTGCCCGGCGCCCGGGAGGAAGCCGCCCGGTACGCGGAGCTTCTGACCCGCTGGCAGGCGGAACAGATGATCTATCCGGCCTGAGGCAAACAAGGTGGAGGCAAGGGACATGATGCAAAAGATCAAGCAAGCCTTTGGGGTGCAGGACATGACCGTGGGCCGTCCCATGGACAGCCTGGTGCGCTTCTCCGTACCCCTTTTGCTGGGCAACCTGGCCCAGCAGCTGTACAACACCGTGGACAGCATCATCGTGGGCAAATATGTGGGGGACACCGCCCTGGCGGCGGTGGGCACCGCCGGGCCCATCCTGAACCTGCTGATCGTGCTGTTCATGGGCATATCCACCGGCGCGAGCATTCTGTCGGCCCAGTTTTTCGGCGCGAAGGACCGGGCGCAGCTGAGCCAGGCGGTGGGGTCCACCATCTTCCTTACCATCGCCTCGGGGCTGGTGATGACGGTGGTGGGGTATTTCGTCTCCCCGCTGCTGGTGGCCATGGTGACGCCCCCGCCGGAGGTGACGCCCGGCGCCACGGCCTATTTGCAGATCATCTTCATCGGCATCCTGGGCTGCGGCATGTACAACATCCTTTCCGGCGTGCTCCGGGGCCTGGGGGACAGCCTCAATCCGCTGATCTACCTGGTGATCGCCAGCCTGATGAACATCGTGCTGGACCTGTACTTTGTGCGGGACCTGGGGCTGGGGGTGGCCGGCGTGGCCTGGGCCACCATCATCGCCCAGGCGGTCTCCGGCGTGCTTTGCCTGGTCCGCCTGGTCCGCATGAAGGATACGGTGGACATCAACCGCCGCACCCTGCGCCTCAACGGCAAGCTCTGCGGCCGCCTCACCGCCCTGGGCCTGCCCGCCGGGGTGACCCAGGCCATCTTCTCCCTGTCCGCCATTGTGGTGCAGAGCCTGACCAACTCCCTGGGCACGGCGGTGATCGCCACCAGCGTGGCGGTCATGCGCGTGGACGGCTTCGCCATGATGCCCAACTTCACCTTTGGCACGGCCTCCACCACCTATACAGGGCAAAACCTGGGCGCGAGGCAGCTGGACCGCATCCGCACCGGCACCAAGGATTTGATGAAGCTGGCCCTGGCGGTGGCCGGGGTGCTGGTGCTGTGCATCCTCTTTTTCGGCGGGCAGCTCATCAGCCTGTTCACCAACACCCAGACGGTGATTGAAATGGGCATCCGCGGGCTGCGGTGGCTGGCCTTCGGCTACCTGGCCTTCGCAGTAAGCCAGGTGCTGCAGGGCGTGATGCGGGGCGTGGGCGAAACCATGACCCCCATGTGGATCAGCATTGTGTGCACGGTGCTCCTCCGCCTGCCCATCGCCTACCTGTGGGCCTATCTCACCCGCAGTCCCGCCTGGCCCAACGGCCACCCGGACAGCATCTTCGCCTCGCTGCTGGTATCCTGGACGCTGAACATGCTCATCACCCTGGCATGCTTCCGCCTGGGGCGCTGGCGGAAAAAACTTACCGTCATATCGGCCGCGGAGGCTTGACAGCCCCGCTGCTCCCGTGCTATAAAAAGATCACTGCGACCACGAAGGAAGCGCCCCGGACTGCCGTCCGGCCGTTTTCTTCGTGGATTTTTTTGCTTTGGGAGGGGTTATTTCTTATGCGAACCTCGCTAAGGAACCTATTGATCACCGCCGTGCTGATGGCCGTGGGCTTTGTGCTGCCCTTTCTCACCGGCCAGCTGGCCACCCTGGGCAACATGCTCAGCCCCCTGCACCTGCCGGTGTACATCTGCGGCCTTTGCTGCGGCTGGGGTTGGGGAGCGCTGCTGGGCGCCGCGCTGCCCCTGGCCCGCAGCCTGATCTTCGGCATGCCGCCGCTATTTCCCGGCGCCACGGCCATGGCCTTTGAAATGGCGGTATACGGCGGGTTGACGGGCCTGCTCTACGGGCTGCTGCTCCGGGCGCGGCCGGGCCGGAAGCACACCCCCGCCCTGTACGGGGCGATGATCCCCGCCATGGTGGCGGGCCGTCTGGTTCACGGCGCGGCCATGGCCGTCTGCATGGGGCTGAACGGCGGCGCATACACCTTCCAGGCCTTCCTCACCGCGGACTTCGTCAACGCCTGGCCGGGCATCCTGCTCCACCTGCTGCTGACTCCCCCGGTGGTCCTGGCCCTGGAAAAGGCCCGGCTCTCCGCGCACCCGGCCCTGGCGCTCCGGGGATAAGCAAACGGCCCGCGGAAAAGCCATGCCGCGGACCGCCAGACTGTCAAAAAACTCCCCAGAGGCGTCGGAGGGGCCGCAGCCCCTTCGACTTCCATTCGTATCCGCCGGCTCTGCCGGCGGGGCGGGTGGTTGATTTTGCTTGCAAAATCAATTCCTTACAACTTCGGACGACCTCTGGTTGGCCGAAGTTGCTTC
>DBFBGQ010000082.1:0-22697 GCA_048201975.1 Candidatus Egerieenecus sp.
CGCTGCTGGGGCGCTGGGGGCTGACGCTGCTCTTTGGCCAGGAGATTCTCCCCTATGCCTTCCTGCTGCTGCCGGTGCTGGGTTCCACGCTGTGCATATCCCTGATCTACTTTTTTGAGGTGCCGCTGACCATCGGCCGCCAGCTGAAGGCCATGACCCTGGCCCATGGCGGCGCTGCGCTGTTGGCCGCAGTGGTATCCCTGACCGTCATACCCAGCCAGGGCCTGCAGGGCGTGCTGCTTACGCTGTATGTCAGCGCCGGCGCCGACGTGCTGGCCATGGTGGCGCTGACGCTGCGCATGTGCAGGCGCGCAAGTGCCAAATGACTCCAACCGCAAAAAGGGAACCCTGGGCGCGGTGCCCAGGGTTCCCTTTTGGATTGCGCGGATGACCGCGCCTTTATTCTGCTTTACTCCTGGCCATGGAAGCGCTGCATGGCCTTGCGGATGGCCTCCTTGGCCGTGGCGTCCTGTTCATGGTCCAGCTGATAGGACAGGAAAGCGGCGGCATGGCTGTTGCCCACGGCAGCCAGGGCGGTGGCGGCGGCGGCGCGATATTTCGCCTGGGGATGATGCAGCAGGGGGATCAGCGCATTCATGCAGTCATCCCCGCCGATTTTTCCGGCGGCCTCGATCGCGGCCATGGAGATCTTCTCGTCCTTGTCTTCGAACAGCCCAATTACCGCGGCGGCATTCTTCTTTTCAATGGCATGAGCAATTTTCTTTTCCTTGCTTCCAAACAACATGGTTCCATCCTCCTCTTTTTTGGGGGAGCAGGCACCCCAGGGGGGCTGTTCTCCTTTGTCTGTATTGGAAATTGTAGGGCCAGATTGTGAATTCAATATGAAGAAATGGGTGACGAAACGGTGAATCTTTTCTTTATCCATCAAAAAATCTTTTGACGGCAAAATTTACAGGTTTTCCTTGGAATATGCATGGCCCTGCATGTACAAGCCTCCGCCTTCTATGGTAAAATAATGGCAATACAAAAGGGGAGGTACGCACAACCATGAAACGATTGCTGGCGGCATGCGTGGCGCTCATGCTGTGGGCGGGCTGCGCCGTTGGGGAGGAGACGGTGGAGAAATACGACGCCCTGCCTGAAATTTTGAAGATCACCGTGGAGGAAAACGAGCGGAAAATTGAGGACGGGGGCGCTTACGTCTACAAGGAATACGTGACCACGGTGAACTCCCAGGTCAACGCGGAGCTTCGGGCGCTGGTGGACAGCTACGACGACGCGCTGACGCCCACCCTGCAAATGGACCCCCGAAAGAAGGGCAAGCGCGGAAGCGCCCTGAACATTGACACAGTCTACTACCGCACGGGCGCGCAATACCTGAGCACGCTGACCATCGCCCGGATCAGCTTCCGGGAGGAGCAGCTTTCCACGGACTTCACCACCCGCACCTGGGACCTGGAGAGCGGGCGCAGGCTGCTATTGACCGACCTGTTCGCCCCGGACAGCGCCGCCTGGGAGATTCTTCGCCAGGGTGTGCGGGAGCACCTGAGCACAATTTTCCCCGGGGAGGACCGGGACGCGGAGGCCATTGAACGCCTCTGCTCCCAGGAAAGCCTTGCCCAGGCGGACTTTACCCTCAGCGGCATGGAGCTGACGCTGCACTACCCCGCAAGCGCCATACTGCCCGGCAAGGTTACGCTGACCCATGTGCGCTTCTTCTACCCGCAGTTCGCCGGCATGATGACGGAAACCGGCGTATCCGCCACGGACAACAGCCGCTGGAAGATGGTGGCCGTCACCTGTGACGACGGGCCCAAGGATTACGCTTCCAGCTATGCCCTGGACGCCTTCCGGAAAATCGGCGCCCGGGTCACCTACTTCACCGTGGGCAAGCAGCTGGAACGCTATGGCTATGTATTCCAGAAGCAGTACGATCAAAACCAGCTTTTCGGCAACCACACCTTCCATCACTGGGGAGGCGGCTCCTTCAAAACCGACGCCCGCCGCCTGCAGGAGCCGCAGGAGAGCGCCGAATGGACCTTGCAGCTGGTGGGCGAGGAAGCGCATCTCTTCCGCGCCCCCGGAGGCACCTATGGCACCTGGGTGGACGCGGGCATTCCCATGCCCATCATCCAATGGAGCGTGGACACCTACGACTACACAGGAAAAAGCCCCAAGAAGATTTTCTACGTCTTCCGGGACAAGGTGGTGGAAGGGGACATCATTCTCTGCCACGACACCGGCAAGTATCTCCATCAATCCGTGCCGCTGTGGGGCGAGCATCTGATTGACCGCGGCTTCATGTTTGTCACCGTGGACGAACTTGCCTGCGCCTATGGCACCGAAATGCAAAACAGCGTGGTTTACTGGTCCGTGCGCCCTGGAGAGAACAGCCTGGACCGCAGCGGACTCAAGTAAAGCTTTTGCGGCTTCCCTGCTAGGCGAAGGGCTAAGCCGGCGGGGCTAAGCTAAAAGCAGACTTTCTCCAATAGCGATTTCGCAATAGTTTGGGGGCGGCGGATCCAATCCGCCGCCCCCTGCATCGTTCCATGCTATCGTTGAACGTGACCGCTGGATTACTTCAGGTTCTCCGGGTTCAGGCCCTGGAGATCCTCGGGAACAAACCGGCCGTCCTTGCGGATCAATTCCCCGTCGAAGTACATCTCGCCGCCGCCATACTCGGGGGTCTGGATGCAGACCAGGTCCCAATGGATGGCGGAGCGGTTGCCGTTGTCGCACTCGTCATAGCAGCGCCCGGGGGTGAAGTGGAAGGACCCGGCGATCTTCTCGTCAAACAGGGTGTCCTTCATGGCGGAGGTGATGTAGGGATTCACGCCGATGGCAAATTCGCCCACCCGGCGCGCGCCCTCGTCCGTGTCCAGAATGTCGTTCAAACGGCGGGTATCGTTGGCGGTGGCCTCCACAATGCGCCCTTCCCGGAATACCAGGCGGATGTTCTCGAAGGTCACGCCCTGGTAGAGGCTGGGGGTGTTGTAGGTGATCTCGCCCTCGATGCTGCCGTTCACCGGCGCCGTGTAGACCTCCCCGTCGGGAATATTCAGCTCTCCGGCGCACTTGATGGCGGGCAGCCCCTGGATGGAAAAGCGCAGGTCCGTGCCCTTGCCCAGGATATGCACCTTGTCCGTGGCCTCCATGCGCTTGACCAGAGCGTCCATGGCCCGGCTCATGCGGCTGTAATCCAGGTTGCACACGTGGAAGTAATAGTCCTCGAAGGCTTCGGTGCTCATGCCCGCCTGCTGGGCCATGGCAGGCAGCGGATAGCGCAGCACCACCCACTTGGTCTGCGGCACGCGGATGGCCCCATGCACCGGATTCCCATAGTGCTGGGCGTACAGCCGCATGCGCTCCTGGGGCACGTCGCCGGTTTCATAGCTGTTGTCCCCGCCGCGCACGCCAATATAGGCCTGGCATTCGCCCATGCGCTTGCCGTCACCGGAGGCCAGCCAATCCAGCTGCTCGCCGGTGTAGCCCATGGCCATGGCGCGCTCCACCTTGGGGTCCTTCAGGTTTACATAGGGAACGCCGCCGACGGCATAGGTTTCCTCCACCAGCTGCGCCACAAACTCCGCCGGGACGCCGACGCCTTCAATCCAGATCTTTTCGCCGGACTGAAGCTTGCAGGAATAATTGACCAGGTTATGGGCCAGTTGCACCATGCGGGGATCCTTCATGACGTTTTCCCTCCGTTTTTTTTGATTTCGAAACGCCCGGCTCAGTGCCCTGGCGCATGGCTTCTCCACGCCATAGGTCAGCGCCATCGCCAGCAGCAGGGACAGGCCGAAGCACAGCAGCGTATATTGGGTTTGCCAGGGCTGTTCCCCGGCCTGGTTGGGCAGGTCGCTCACCGAGGGCGGGAAGCCCAGCCGCTTCAGCTCCACAGCAACGCATTGATGCGCCAGGTAATAGTTCATGGACAGCCCGGCCAGGAACTTCATCACCCGGTTTCCAAACAGGAAGCGCACCGGCCGCAGGCAGAAGGGCAGCAGCAGGGCAATGCCCCCGTACAGCAGCGCAAAGAGGGGGCGGCGGCTCATCTGTCCCGCCTGAATCGCCGCGGTGCCCGAGGAATACGCCTGCACCCGCAGCAGCTCCGTCAGGCCCCACAGGAGCCCTGCCAGTCCCAGGGTGGCCAGGACCTGGAACCAGCCCCGCTTTCCCACGCCCTCTTCCAGGCGCACATACGCCAGCGCGCAGATCATGCCCACGGCGTACACATCCAGGAAGGCGGGCAGCTGATTCACCACCATGTTGTAGTCGGTCAGGCTCCACAGCTGATACCCCCGATAGCACAGCCCCGCCAGGATCATCAGCCCCAGGGTCAGCACGGGCTGGCGCTTCACGCTCCGGGCCAGCAGCGGGAAGAACAGGTAAAACTGCATCTCCACCGCGATGGTCCAGCTGGCCACGCCGATGGGCGTGGACAGATAGGTGTAAACATCCTGGTTCTGCAGGAAGGTCAGGTGCAGGAACACGTCCTTCACGCCGTTCTGCGCGGAGGTATACAGCCCGTGAGGCAGCGCCACCAGCAGCAGCATGCCCAGGGTAAACGCATAATAGCTGGGGACGATCCGCTGGACGCGCCGCTGGTAGAAGGCGCGTGTCTCCGGCATGGGGCGGCCCTGCAGCATGTGCCGGGCCCAGGGCAGGAACAGCAGAAAACCGCTGAGCAAAATCATGCCGTCCACATGCACATAGCCCGAGCGCATGAGAAAGTCCAGGCTGCCCACAATGGGCAGCCTAGGCGTCAGCCAGCTCTGTTGCCAGATGTGATACCAGCTGACCAGGAATACCAAAATCACCCGGTACCCGTCCAATACGGGAATCCGGTCCTTGGGAGCAGGCGCCACGGTCAATCCTCCCTTGATCAGTCGTCCGTCACCGCATAGCTCTCCTGGGGCTCAGCCTCTTCCTCCGGCGCATCCACCGCTGTGACGCGGGTCATTTTGTAGGTGACGATGGTGCTGCCCCGCAGGTCGCGCAGGGTCAGGCTATTCTCGCTCAGGGCGCTGACCTTGTGGGTGTTGCTCAGGGTGTCGGCGGTGAGCCCCGTTTCCATGGTGTAGTTGTCCACCATGAAATAGAGCTTTTCCCCGTTCAGGTCGCAGGTGCCGTCCTCCTGGAACACAAAGGTAACGCCGTTGTCGTTGCGCCACGTGCCCAGAATCATGTAGCACTTGCGCTCCAGGCGACTGTCCACATCCTTGTAGCCTGGAATGGCCCGGTAATAGGGCAGGGCCGCGTAGGGCTGACCCTCGTCGTAGAGCAGGTTACCCTGGAGGTAATTGGCCTCCAGATACATATCGTCCAGGCCATCATAGAATTCGGGAAGATCGTTCAGGTCCATGTTCCCCAGCAGCGTTACCACCAGCGCGTACTCCCCGTTGCTCATGGCGTCGGACGCCTCCACGGAAGCCGTCTGGTAATAGGCGTCGTAGTAGGCGCGGCTCTGGGGGATAGCGTCCTGGTAATCGCCGGCCTTGGCGTAAAGCCGTGCGGCGTTGAGCACCTGGTTGTTGTTGGCGGCCTCGGTGGCCAGCAGGTAATACAGCTGCTGAGCCTGGGCCTGGGCGTCGCTGTAATCCCCCAGGGAAGCGAACAGCTCCGCCGCCTCCAAGCTCTCCCCCTGGTCCGCCAGGGCACGGGCCTGGTCATAGCCGCACTGGCGCGCGCGTTCCGCCGCGTCGCTGTAGTCCTCCAGGGAGAGGAACAGCTCCCTGGCGGTGGCGGCATCCCCGCCGGTATAGGCGGCATCCGCCTGCCCGTAAACCGCCGCCTGCCAGCGGATGGCGCTATCGCTGTAGTCCTCCAGCTCCGCGTACAGCTGCGCGGCGCCGGCCCAGTCCTTGGCCTCCAGCAGCTTGCCAGCCTTGAGATACTTGGCCCGCTGCAATTCCTCCTCGCTGCCCTTGTAGTCGCCCAGGGCGGTGAGGGCCGCGATGGCCCCGTCGTAGTCTCCGGCGTCGGTCATGGCCACGGCCTGCCCGAAGCGCGCCTGGGCCAGCTTCTCCGCGGCATCCTCATAGGTGGATACCTGGCTGAGGTACTGCACGGCGGTATCATAATCGCCCTTTTCCAGGGCGGCCACTCCGGGGGAATACAGGCAGTCCATTTTCAGCTCGAACACGTCCTCGTAGGTTTCGGGAATGGTGTTGAGCATGCTCAGGGCACGGCTGTACTCCAGGTCTTTCATGGCCGTCCGGGCCACCTCATAGGCGCAGGCGATGTAAAGCTCGCCGCTGTCCTCATAGTCGGGAATCTTGGCGAAGAGCTCCGCCGCAGTGGCGTAATCGCCGCTCTCCATGGCCTCCTTGGCGGGGGCGTAAATGCAGGCGATGGCCTGCTCCTGGGCATCCTGATAGTTTCCGGCGGCCAGGAAGTGCTCGCCCGCCTGGGTGTATTCCCCCTCCGCCTGCAAGGCCAGCGCCTTGCCGTAGTGCGCCTGGATGAGCAGGGTATCCGTATCCTGGTATCCGACAGTCTGGCTGAGGAAGGCCAGGGCGCCGTCCCAGTCCGATTGCTCCAGGGCGTCCTTGCCGCTGCGGTAGGTGGCCTCCTTGGCCAGGTCGGCGGCGTCGCTGTAGTCCCCCAGGGCCTCAAAGGCTTCCAAAGCCTGGGCATAGTTGCCCATGTCCAGCTCCTCCTTGGCCAGCAGGTAATCGCAGGCCAGGAGCTGCTGGGCGCAGTCCGCATAATCTCCCAGCGCGGTGAAGATCGCGGAAGCGCCCTCGGCATCCCCCTGGGAAAGCAGCACCTTGCCCAGGCGATAATCCGCCTCCTGGGCGAAGGCGGCGCTGTTTTCATAGTCCGCCAGCTCCCGGAAGGTCGCCGCCGCCTGGGTCAGGCTCTCCTGGTCCCCGGCCTCCAGCTGCGCCTGAGCTTCCTGATACCGGCAGCGCAGCACATATTCCTCGGCGTCGGCATAGCCCTCCATCGCCGCAAAGACGCTCTGCGCCCCGGCGTAGTCGCCGCTCTCAAAGGCGCTGACCGCGCCCTGATAGCGCACATAGGGGATGCCGTGGAACACCACCCCGTAAACCGCCGCCAGCGCGACGACCACGGACACGGCGATCTTTACCACGCGGCGCTGCTTTTTCTTCTTTTTGTCATACTGTTGCTCCCGCTCCAATTGCAGGCGGGAAGCATCCTCCCGGGCGGCCTTGGCCTTCAGGGAAAGCTGCTGGTCCCGCTGGGCCGCAATCTTCTCAATGGCTTCCTTGTTGTAGCGGGCGAAGACCTGCTCCCGCGAACGCTGGCAGCGCACGCAGTTGGACAGGTAAGGCGGGTTGGGCCGGCCGCAAACGCATACCCACACCCCATCCTGGTTTTCAGGATAGCCCACGGCATTGCTGCCGGCCACAAAGCGCAACAACTCCAGGTTGCGCCCGTTGGGCAGGGCGTTGGAGGTATACTCGCACAGGGTTCCCTTTCCCCGCCGCCATACGTCGTTATCGTCGTACCATACCTTCTCGATCATGACTTCCATCCCGCTGGGATGCAGGCCCGCATCCACCGGCACCGCCATGGAGAACACGCTGCGGGGGCGCCCCTCCAGCGCGTGCGCGCGGTAAATCAGCCGTTCCAGCTCCTCGCCCTCCTGGCCCTGGAGCAGCAACGTCACTTCGCAGGAAACCACCAGCTTGTCCGAAAGGTTGAACATTATCAGCTCGCAGGCGGGATAATCCTCCCGGGGCAGCTCGCCGCGCCACATTTCCACCGGGCAGGTCAAATCGATCTTCGTAGGTCATGCCCCCTTCTTGTGTTTTGCAGGCCCCTCCGCTGGACGCTCAGTTGTCCACGTAGAGGGTGATATCGTTCAGGTACATCTGGGAGAAACCCATATACAGCACGATCACCTGGCCGTCGTCCAGCTTGAGGGCGTACCACAGGCTGGCGGAGGCGTCGGTGCCGTACTCAGCCAGGCCGTAGGGCGCGTTCTCCCCGTCGCCGTAGAGCACTTCCCGGCTGACGCCATCATACTCCCCTTCCCCGTTGCGGAAGCGGCTGATGACGCTGGAAAGGGAATCTCCCACCCGCACGCAGCGGGGGCCTTCCAGGCCGTCCATATCGATGGTGAATACTTCCAGCCTGGGCTCTTCCTTCTGGGCGTTGTAGGCAAATGTCATGGCGCAGGTGGTGAACTCCATGGCGCGCAGGTAGCTGCCGTCGTCATCCTGCATCCAGTTATCCTCCTGGGGCGCGCCCAGGCGCTCCTGGGCCTCCTCGGGGGTGAGGGAAAGGAAGTCCATGCCGGAGAACACCAGGTCGTCCCTGCCGAACACATCCAGCTCCGCGCCGTTGGTGCTGGTGGGCACCTGGGCGTAGTCCTTCTTCTCGCAGATCTCCTGCACGGCGTCCAGGTTGCTGCGCACCTGATCCGCGCTGATGGTAACGTTGAGCCCGTAGGCGCGGATGGCCGCCACCAGGTTGTTCTGGATGGTATAGACCACGCCGCAGTCCGTGTAGCCCTCCCCGCCGGAGGAAAGCTGATCATGCACGGCATACTGGATGGTCATGATCCGCTGGCCGTCCCGCTGCACCCAGCCCCACATGGCCCCGGAGGGCATGGTGTCGCTCAGGTACAGCGCGGCGAAGCTGCTGTCCCCCACCAGGTCCGGGTTTTCCTGATAAAACGCATCAATCACGCCGCTGGAGAGGTCGTCAATGCGGGTTCCCCGAGGTCCTTCCTCCTCGGAGGAGGTGATCACCAGCGCCTGCACCACGCTGTCCTGGGTCATTTCGGGCCTGTCCATGTACAGGGTGGCGAAGTCATAAATAAAGGCATAGCCGTCCTCGCTGTGGGCCGCCTCCTCGGTGGGGTCGTTCAAGGGCGCGCCGGCAGCCAGGGCACGGTCCTTGTAGCCCTGCACCCATTGGGTGAGTTCCTCGTAGTCCAGGGCCTCCGCGGCGCTTTCCCCCAGGGCGGGACACACGGACAGCGTCAGCATCAATGCCAGGAGAAGGGCAACACATTTTCTCATCATCGTCTAAATGCTCCTTACATGGTTCATGGCAGGTGACAAGCCACCAGCATTATTTTACTAGAAACCGCCCGAAATGTACAGTCCGGGTTTTCTTCATAGGTGTAAAATTACGCTGCGCCCGCCCCCATCCCTGCCGGGGCGCAAAAAAAGCCAAAAAATTCCCGGGCGCAACTTCCGCGCCCGGGTTGCCGCGCTCACTGCGCGCCATGGGAGAGGCCCGCCTTGCGTATGCAGCGCTTGAGCCAGCCCCCCTTCAGGTAATAGCCGATGAAAAGCAGGGAGGTAATGGACCAGGTAATGGGATAGCTGAGCAGCATGAAGCTGATGCTGTTGTAGGCGGGGGCGATGCCCATCACCCACACCACCCGCAATAGGCACACCCCGCACAGGGTAATCAGCGTGGGAATCAGCGAATCCCCCGCGCCGCGCACCGCGCCGGAAAGGATCTCGATGCAGATATACGTCACATAGGTGGGCACCAGCAGGCGCAGGATCACCAGCCCCTGGCGAATGACCTCTGCGTCGTCGGAGAACAGGCGATAGAGCGTCTCCCCAAAGAGCAGCAGCACCGTGCTGATCACCGCGGTGGCCAGCACGGTCATGCCCAGGCAGGCCCGCACGCTTTTCTTCACCCGGTCATAGCGCTGCGCGCCGAAGTTCTGCCCCACAAAGGTGGTAATGGCCACGCCAAAGGCGTTGACGGTCATCCAGTACAGGCCGTCCAGCTTGCCGTAGGCGGTCCAGGCCGCCAGAATGTCCGTGCCGAAGCCGTTGACGCTGGTTTGGATAATCACGTTGGACAGGGAATACATCACCGACTGCAGCCCGGCGGGCAGGCCGATGCGCACAATGCGCCCCAGAAGATCCATGTGGAAGCGGATCTTGCGCACCTCCAGCCGGTAGGCGTAGTTGGAGCGGACCAGCGTCACCACCACCAGCACCGCGCTCACCGCCTGGGAGAAGATGGTGGCCAGGGCCGCGCCCGCCACGCCCATCTCCAGCCCCAGCACCAGCAGCACGTCCAGCAGGATGTTCACCATGCACGCGCAAATCAGGAAATACAGCGGCCGGCGGGAATCCCCCACCGCCCGCAGCACACCGGAGCCGATGTTGTAGATCAGGTTCGGGATCATGCCGGCAAAATAGATGCGGATATACGTCACCGCGTGGTCCATCACATCCTCCGGGGTGCCCATCCACCGCAACAGCGTGGGCGATAGCAAAATGCCCAGCACGGAAAGCAGCAGTCCGACGGAGAGGGCCAGCGCCGCCGCCGTATGCACCGCCTGGCTCACCTCCTGCTCCCGGCGTCCGCCGAAAAACTGGGAGATGATTACCGTCGCGCCCGAGGAAAGTCCCACAAAAAAGCCCACGATCAGGTTGATCAAATTGCCGGTGGCGCCGCCCACCGCCGCCAGGGCTTCCTTGCCCACGTACTTGCCCACGATGATGGCGTCGGCGGTGTTGTACAGCTGCTGAAAAAACGTGCCCAGCAAAATGGGAAAGAAAAAGATCAGCAGCTGCTTCCAAATGACGCCGTCAACAATACTGTTCCCCGCCTCCAGCGCGGCGGAACGGTGCCTTTTGAACATATTGCCCTCATGCTCCTTTGTCTTTGGTCCATTCCAGTATATAACCACCGGCGCGCGTTTGTCCAGGGGAAGCAGGAAAAAGGAGGCGGCCATTGCAAAAGAACCGCGAAACATTGCAAATATGCTGATTT
The DNA here is from genome assembly GCA_048201975.1 of Candidatus Egerieenecus sp. Lineage (GTDB taxonomy): Bacteria > Bacillota > Clostridia > Christensenellales > Aristaeellaceae > Egerieenecus. The sequence continues at coordinate 10,687 of DBFBGQ010000082.1, forward strand.
TCCTGTAAAATATGGCCAGAAGATACGTGCATGCGCTATAATGACCACAGGTACGCGGGGAGGCATCGGAATGGACGGGTGCAGAATGGATTCGGAGCTGTACAGCTTCTCCCACAGCAAAACCCGGACGGCTTCCCAAAGCTATATGATCCACGCGCATCCTTTTTATGAGCTGTACTATTTTGTGCGGGGCGAGGTGGACTATCTGCTCTCCGGGGTGGAACGCCAGCTGAAGCCCGGCACCATGCTGCTGATCCTCCCCAATGAGTTCCACGGCGCCAAGGTGAACTCCACCGCCGTTTACGAGCGCTGGACGCTCCACTTCGACCCGGAGATGCTGGGAGAAGCGCACCGGGAGCTGCTGCAGGAAGCCACCGCGGGCGCGCCCGCCCTGCGCTTCCTGGGGGATGCGGCGGACTGGGGGCTGGAGGACGCCTTCGCCGTCTATGACGGTCTGACCGGCATGGAGGAGGCGCTTCAGCAGCGGCTGATCCCGGTGTTCACCGCGGCGCTGCTGGGCCGGCTGCTGATGCGCCGTTCCAGCCTGCCCCAGCGCCCCGACGCGCGCCCCAGCAACGTGGTCACGCAGGTGGCGGGGTATCTCAACGAGCACTTTACCGAGCGCGTTACCCTGGACAGCTTGGCGGAGAAATACTTCATCTCCAAGAGCCACCTCAACCTGACCTTTCGTAAGGCCATGGGCGTGACGGTGATGGAATACCTGACCCGCAAGCGCGTCGCCTATGCCCATCAATTGCTGGCAAGCGGCCTGCCTGCCACGCAGACGGCGGCGGCGGCAGGCTTTGGGGATTATACCAGCTTTTACCGCAACTACGTCCGGCGCTTCGGCCGCTCCCCCAACCGGGATTACATCCGCCCCACCCCGGAGGAGAGTCTACTGCGCCAGACCATGACGGACATGCCGCCCAGGGCGGAGGCCGCCCAGGGGCAGGGCAAGCGCAGCCTGTGGGAGCGCCTGCCTGAAACCCGGCGGGAATCCTCGCCGCCCGGCGGCGAAACATAAACCTACTCAGGGAAAGGAGCGCGGTTTTCACATGCAAATCGGCGCACAGATGTACACGGTACGGGACAGCTGCCAGACCCTCGACGGCTTTGCGGAAACCCTGCGGCGGATTGCTGACATCGGTTACCGGGTGGTGCAGGTATCCGGCACCTGCCCCTTTGAGGGCGGCTGGCTGAAGGAGCAGCTGGCGCGCAACGGCCTCTCCTGCGTGCTGACCCACACCCCGGCGCCCCGGCTGACCGAGGAGCTGGACCAGGTCATCGCCGACCACGATGCCTTCGGGTGCAATTACATCGGCCTGGGCTGGTACGCCTTCGACCAGGAGCAGGACCCCGACTGCTACCAGCACTTTCTGGAGACTTACCGCCCTGTGGCCCAGAAAATCCAGGCCGCGGGAAAGCTGTTCATGTACCACAACCACGACCAGGAATTCAAAAAAATCGACGGCAAGCTGATCCTGGAAAAGCTTATGGAGGACATGCCCGCCCAATGGATGGGCTTTACCCTGGATACCTTCTGGGTGCAGGCGGGGGGCGGCGACCCGGCCCAATGGTTGGAAAAGCTGGCCGGACGCATTCCCTGCATCCACCTCAAGGATTATGCCTACGGCCGCTCCATGGCGGTCATCGGCGAAGGGAACATCAATTTTGACCGGGTGTTTGAAAAGGCGGAGGCCGGCGGCACCCGATACATGCTGGTGGAGCAGGACGACTGCCACGGGGAGGACCCCATCGCCTGCCTCAAACGCAGCTACGACTACCTGGTTTCCCTGGGCTTCCGCTAAGGGGCCGTACCCATACAGGAAAGGAGCGTAATGAGCATGGAAAAGAAGATTCGGCTGGGGATCATCGGTCTGGGCAACATGGGCTCCGGCCACGCCAAGAACATTATGGAAGGCAAATGCCCGGACCTGGACCTGGTGGCGGTAGCCGACACCAACCCCGCCCGCGTGGCCTGGGGCAAGGAGAATCTGGCCGGAGACATCCGCTACTTTGACGACGCCCTGGCCATGCTGGACAGCGGCTGCATCGACGCCTGCATGGTCTGCGTGCCGCACTACGACCATCCCCGCTACGCCATGGCCTGCATGCAGCGCGGCATCCATGTGATGGTGGAAAAGCCCGCGGGCGTCTATACCAAGCAGGTTCGGGAGATGAACGCCGAGGCCGCCAAGCATCCCCAGGTGGTCTTCGGCATGATGTTCAACCAGCGCACCAACCATGTCTACCGCAAAATGCGGGAGCTGGTCCAGTCCGGGCAGTACGGGCAGATCCGCCGCACCAACTGGATCATTACCGACTGGTACCGCCCCCAGGCGTATTATGATTCCGGGGCATGGCGGGCCACCTGGTCCGGGGAGGGCGGCGGCGTGCTGCTGAACCAGTGCCCCCATCAGCTGGACCTGTGGCAGTGGATTTGCGGCATGCCGGTGAGCGTGCTGTCCCAGATGCGCTTCGGCCAATGGCATGACATCGAGGTGGAGGACGACGTGACCACCTATGTGGAGTATGCCAACGGCGCCACGGGCGTGTTCGTCACCACCACCGGCGATGCGCACGGTACCAACCGCTTCGAGATTCAGCTGGACCGGGCCAAGCTGGTGGTGGAGGACGGTCAGCTCCACGTGCTGGAGTTCGAGGTTTCCGAACCCGAATGGAGCCGGACCAACAAGGTTCCCTTTGCCACCATGCCCGCCCATGAGGTGCAGGTGGAGACCGACGGAAAGAACGAGCAGCATGTGGGCGTGCTCAACGCCTGGGCCGGCGCCATCCTGCACGGAACGCCCCTGGTGGCCCATGGCAGCGAGGGCATCAACGGCCTGACCCTGTCCAACGCCATGCATCTCTCCGCCTTCCTGGGCAAGAAGATTCAACTGCCCCTGGACGAGGACCTGTTCTATGAGGAGCTGATGAAGCGGGTGGCCACCTCCCGGCGCAAGTCGGATGTGCAGGCGGTGTTCGCTGACACCAGCAGCACCTACGGCGGCAACCGCTAAGGGGTAAGGAGCGAGGGTTTATGTCGTCAATCAAGGTAGCGGTCATCGGCTTTGGCAACATGGGCACCGCCCATGCCGCCTGCCTGGCGGAGGGAAAGATTCGCGGGCTGGAGCTGGGGGCGGTGTGCGATATCCGCCCGGACCGCCTGGAAGAAAGCCGGCGTCGCTTCCCGGCGGTCCCCTGCTATGGAGACTACCGAGAATTGCTGGCCGCCGGCGCAGTTCAGGCCGCCGTGGTAGCGGTTCCCCATCCCCTGCACGGGGAGATCGCCTCCGCCGCCCTGGAGGCGGGGCTGCACACGCTGGTGGAGAAGCCCATCGAGATCAGCGTCACCAAGGCGCGCGCCCTGACCGCCGTGGCCCAGGCCAGCGGCAAGGTTTTCGCCATTATGCTGAACCAGCGCACCAATCCCATTTTCCGCAAGGCGCGGGACATTGTGCAGGGCGGCCAGCTGGGAGAGCTGAAGCGCACCATATGGATCATTACCAACTGGTACCGCACCCAGCATTACTACGATTCCGGCTCCTGGCGGGCTACCTGGGCGGGAGAGGGCGGCGGCGTGCTGCTGAACCAGGCCCCCCACAACCTGGACCTGTGGCAATGGATCTGCGGCATGCCGGTATCCGTGGCGGCCCGGTGCGAGGTCGCCAAGTATCACCATATCGAGGTGGAGGACGAAGCCACACTGTTCACCCGCTATGCCAACGGGGCCACGGGGCTGTTTATCACCAGCACCGGCGAATTCCCCGGCACCAACCGCCTGGAAATTTCCGGGGAGCTGGGAAAGCTGGTGCTGGAAGAAGGCAAGCTGAAATGGTGGAAACTGCAGCGCAATGAAAAGGAAGTGCGTTTCAGCTCCGACGCCAACTTCGCCAAGATCGACCTGGACTACACGGAGTTCGCGCCCCAAGAGAAGGAAACCGCGCATGCGGGCATTCTGCAAAACTTTGCCAACGCCATCCTGGAGGGCGAGCCCCTGCTTTCCCCCGGCGAGGACGGCATCAACGAGCTTACCCTGTCCAACGCCGCCTACCTGTCCCAGTGGCAGAACAGCGCGCCTGTCGCCCTGCCCCTGGACGGCGAAGCCTTTGACCGCCTGCTGGCCGCCCGGGCCGCCGCCTCCGTCTATCACGGCGCGGCCCAGGCCGGCGAAAAGGCCAGCGGCCAGTACAGCGAGCGCTGGCAGGTCAACTGGTAACGCCAAGCAGCGAACCGCTTCCGTCCCCATGAAAAGAACGCCTCCCGCGGAATGATCCAAACCGCGGAAGGCGTTCTTTTGCTGCAAGGAAGCCGGAATCGCTTTTATTCTCCGCGCCGGATTGTCAGGCGGCAAACGGAATCGCTCACGTAGGCGTTTACCTGGGTCTCCCGGACATCTTTGGGCATCAGGATGCGTTCTCCCACCCTGCCCAGGGTGATTACGTCCCCAGGAAACAGGGTGATGTTCCGGGTGATCATCTCTATGGCCACCGGCGCGCCGTAGAGATAATCCTGCGTATGCGCCTGCACGCTGCCCAGGCCTTCCGCCGTCATGCGCATTTCCCCTTGGGCGCATTCATAGGGGCAGAGCTGTCCCAAGGTGTTGTAATGATCCCCCCAACGCTGATATACCATGCGGGAGACTCCCGCCTCCTGCTGGGACATGGGCTCGAAGATATCATCCTCAAAGGATGTATCGCTGGCGGATACCATGGCGGCAAAGCCCAGGATGTAGTCTGCGGCATCCTCCTGGCGTACCCGGGATGCGAGCCGCTTGATCACCACACACAGCTCCACGCTCAGGTATACATCCCCAGCGCGCCGAGCCAGGGTGAGTACTTCATCCTGCCCCAGGGAACGCGCGGGGCCGTTTAGCATACGGGGCAAAGGCGTGGGTTTGAAGCCTTCCATCTCCATCGCCCGGCGATAATTCCCATAGCAGGTGAAAAAGCTGTTTGCCATGGATACGCGATAATCTTCAGCCCGTTCCAGGCATTCCATTCCCCTGCGCAGAAAATCTCCCACGGCAGGCACCCAGCTATCCCGGATGCTATCATCCCGGGGAGCATACTTGGCGTAGGGATGCATCATCTCCGGGATACGCCAATCGTTGGTGGCGATGTCCAGCACGGGAACATGAATCTCTCCCACGCTTTCGATGCTGGAGCCGATGGTGTTCTCTCTGCCAAAGCGCATCTCCGGCACCACGCACATGCCATCCGAACCTACTGTGCCCATGTGCAGGATATCCCCCGGCTTCACCGTCATGAAGGTGGACATCCAGTGGATCAGCCGCTCTATGCCAATGGACATGCCTGCGGTATGGGACCGATCCCGAAGCTTCCCATCCTGCAGTGTGTACACCAGCAGGTCATAGGGATTGCCCACCTCATCCGGCGTAACCAGGTACGGGCCTACCGCGCAATGCGCGTCCGCCATTTTTCCCAGCCAGGAACAGGTTGCGCCCACGCCCCAGTCGAAGACCTCCTCGATATCATGCTTGTCATAGTCCGGATCAAAGCAGGGGAACAGCTCATTGATCTGCGAATCAATCACCACGGTGTATCCCGCAATATATTTGTACGCTTCCTCAATGGGAATATCCCGCCCCTCCTTGCCGATAATCACGCCAAACTCCACATTGAACCCCGACTTTTTCAGGATCACTTCCCCTGCCCCCACCACTGAACCAATGGGACGCTGATGACCCTGCGGGACAATGTTCACGCTTTGTACACCGGGCTTGTTGCGCCAGCGCCAGGGGCTGTTGCTCACCAGGCCAAACATGATTTGCGGATCAGGAATGGGCGCGCGGAGCTTGACCTCCGACACCTTATGGGCATACAGCGTCACCAGATATCCGTCATACTGCGTCAAGTACCGGACCAGAAAGCGTTCAAACGCATGCAGCGTCTCCATGCCGTTTTCCATCTCCAGCAATTCCCGGACGGTGTCCGGCCACGCCTCTCCCAGAAAGGTGGGCGTCACCTTGAACCAGATGTTGGTGCCCACATCATTCAGCTTGAAGGCCCGCTCTGTTTTCTTCGGCTCATAAATATAATCCACCCCATCGGCGGGATTGGTAACGACGACGCCCCAGCTCACTGCTCCGTCAGCCTCAAAGGTTGCGATTCGCATGACTGAGCTTCCTCCTTCGCTTAGATCAATCCCGCCGCCCGGACCAATTGCCGCGGGTCTTCCATATGGTACACATTCCACTTGCATTGCCAGATCGCAGGCCCGGACTCCCAGGCAACCAGCAGCCGGCCATCCTGCATTGCCAGCAGGTGCGAATAGGAGGCAAAGCATCCCGGCTCATCCATCTGCTTGGCCTTATGGTAGGTCTTGCCTCCATCTGCGGAAACATAGATGGTCAGGCATTCCCGCACCCCATCCCGCACCTGCGCCCGTTGCGCCCAGGCGTCGTGAGGTTCTCCCAGAGGCCCCGCAGGCAAGCTGATAAAAAGATACTCCCGCCCGTCCACCACGCAGCTGGTGAGGCTCCCATGGCAAACAGGATCGTACAGCGTATCCACCATGCCGGTTTCCTGCGCCCGGAAGGATTCGCCGCCATCGTAGGAATATCCCTGAATGCGCAAATTACCGGGCGTCCCGCCCTGGTTGCGGCAGTTCAGCACAATAACACCATCCTGACGCTCCGTGAGCGTGCCTTCATTGGCGCCCACACAGTCCAGGATGCCGCCCACCTGCCAGGTATCGCCGCCGTCGTCGGAATACAGCAGGTAGTCCCGGAATTCGTTGTAGTCCTCCCGCATGCAGGACCAACCGCAGGGGTATACCAGTCGCCCGTTTTTCTGCGGGTCCTTTTGCCGCTTGAGCTGAATGCCGCTGCCAGGAGTGGGGCAGCACTTGATGGTCCAATGCTCCTGCAATCCCCGAAGAAATACTTCCTTGGGTTCCGACCAGGTTGCGCCGTCATCCACGCTCTTGCACACCCAGAAGCGTTCGTCCACGCGGCCTTCCACCTGATCCATCTCCGTGAGCAGCCTCTCCTGCTGGCAGCCGGGTTTCCAGTGCCGCGTGCGGCACAGCAGCACAACGGTATCCCGGCACTCGTCATACACCGGATGACCGCACATGTCCATGGCAAAAACCTGCAGGGATCCCCAAGTTTTTCCACCGTCAAAAGAGCGGCGCAGCCCCGTCATGGAGGGCGCCTCATCCTTTTGGGAGCCGAACTTCAGGTTGCTAAAGCTGAGGATCGTCCCCCGTTTCGTCTGCACCAGCACCGGACAGCGGACCGCATACACCTCCATAGGCGGTAGCGGCTTACCCTGATTGTCCAAGATCTCTTCCTGCCAGCCTGCCTGATCCAACCGCTGATAGTTCATTTTCTCATCCTTTTCTCCGAAAATCAGCCGCGCAGGCAGCGGACGCCCTCAGGAAAGCGTCCGCCGCCTGCGCAGGAAGTCGCACAGGAAATACGCTTTAGTTCAGTCCCTTTTCCTCCGCCAGAGCGAGCTTAGCTTCGGTAACAATGCGGCCGCCAGCATCGTTCCAGTTCTGCACATAGGCATCCCAGTCTTCCTCCGTGTTGGCCTGACCCAGCAGCACCTTCCAGAAGTATTCGGTCTCGATGGTGCTCAGCGCAGCGCCATATTCCCGGTCCTCGTCGGTGGTGTACAGGCTAACCAGGTGACGGGGGAGGGTATCATAGTCGATGATTGCCATGAAGGCGTCGTACCGCTGGTTGGGGAAATGGAGCTTCATCTGATTGGAAGGAATGCTGAAGTGATAATACCGGCCGTTGCCTTCCTCCGATACAGCTGCAAGCGTGCAGGTGTAGAAGCCTTCCTCATCCACGGTAAAGTCCACGCCTTCTTCGCCATACAGTGCGCGGGCCATGTACTTCTCATCCCGGAAAGCGTCGTTGAGCAGCTGCAGCAGACGAATCATCTTTTCATCGGTGCAGTCCCGGCCAAAGTAGGTGGCAGGCGTAGGCGTCAAGGAGTTGGCATAGGCATAGGTCTTGCCCACCGGCGGAATGTAGATCACGATGGCGTCGCGATCCAGGTCGGGATTGGCCTCGCACAGCTCATAGAAGCAGGTGCCGTCATACATGGAGATCAGCGTCCACTCCGTGCCGGTGCATCCCGCATACTTCCCGGCGGCAAACTTGGAGGCAGCCGTCTCACGGGTGTCGGAAATGCACTCCGGATCAAAGATCCCCAGCTCATACCACTTGCGCATGCGCTTGAGCGCTTCCCGATACTGTTCCATGGTGGCATAATACACCGGCGTGCCATCCTCCGCCACGTTCCAGGCATTGGGAATGACACCATAGGCGCCAAACACATACGCGCACAGATACTGGAAGCCATTGCCGTTGTCCCACTTGGCCAGGGCGTAGGTATCGTCAACGCCGTTGCCATCCGGATCATCGGTGACAAAGCGAAGCAGCATGGCCTCCAATTCGTCCAGGGTGGTGGGCAGTTCCGTGATGTTCAGGTTTTCCAGCCAGTCCGTGCGAACCGCCATGGCCATGGGGCACTTATAGGACTCGCTGTAGCAGGGGATCGCCCAGATTTCATCGTCCATGGTCACCAGCGAACGCCAGCGATCGTCGGCATCATCCAGCATTTTCACGATGTCAGGGGCGTAGGTTTCCAGGTATTCTACAGGAATGGAACGGATGACGTCGCAGTTAAGCATGTCGTCAACGCTCTGCCCCGAGTAGGTGAAAATATCAAATTCCAGGCCCGTGGTCAGCTGCAGGTTCAGCTGTTCGCTGTTGCGAATATCCACCTGGACGTTCTTGATGTCGATGTTGTACTCTTCTTCATATATCTTTGCAATGCGGCTATCGTCCACGGGATATTCGTTGGGGTCGTTCATGCCAACCCACTTGATCTCCAGCGTTTCATCAAAGTTTCTGTCCTCCTGCGCCAGCGCCATGCCCATGGTGAGGGCCATGCAAACGGCAAGCAGCAAAGCAATATAGCGTTTCATGTTTTTCCTCCTTGTTCTATTGTCCTTATATATTAAGGAAGCAGGAATGACCTTCCGCGATTTGCCCGAACTTTGTCCATCAACCTCCTTTTTCACTTGATTCACAAATCCGGCGCCGCTTCCTTTTTCCTTAGGTACGCACTTTGGATTATCCCTTCACCGCGCCCGCGGTCAAGCCCGAAACAAAGTATTTCTGTGCGAACGGATACACAGCCAATATGGGGAGAATGGTCACGAAGATCAGCGCGCTACGCAGTCCCTTGGGAGACATTTGGGCGATGACTGTCGGGTCGTTGAACAGGTCCGTAGTCTGGGCCTCCATCAGGACGCGCCGCAGCATCACGGACAGCACCACCAGGTTCTGATCTGTCATGTAGACATAACCCGTGAACCACTCGTTCCACTGCCCCACCGCCGACCAGAGGGCCACGGTGGCGATAATGGGCAGGGACATGGGCAAGTAGATGGAAAAAAGGATCTTTACCTCGTTGGCCCCGTCGATGACCGCGGATTCCTCAATGTCGCTGGGAATGGAATAAAAGAAATTGCGAGTGACCATGATGTAATAACCGCTGAACATGGATGGAAGGATGTACAGCAGGAAGTTATTGATCATGCCCATTTCTTTCATTTGGATGTAATACGGAATCAAACCGCCGCTGAAAAACATGGGAATAATCACCAACGTAGTTAGTAGCCGGTTAAAGGGGATCTGCCGCTTGGACAGCACATATGCAGCCGCAAAGCTGGTGATGGTGGTCAATATCGTGCCCAGCACCGTCCGGGCCACTGTGTTGACCACCGCAGTACCTAAGGAAGGCCGCGATAGCAGGGAAGTATAATATTGCGTGGTAAACTGGTCAGGCCAGAACTTGATACCCGCCAAATCCAACTGGTCAAAGGACGCCACCAGCGTGAACCAGAAGGGGAGCAGAATGGATAGTATGATCAGAATGAACAGCATGTGCAGGAACGCTTCCCATATGCCCTCGCCCACGCTGCGCACCTTTTTCGTGCTGCCTTTTTTCATCGTGCTTCCTCCTTTCGCTCACAGGGTGGATTCGCCCATTTTGCTGGACAGGAAGTTGACCGTCAGCATCAGCACCACGCCCACCACATTCTTGAACAGTCCGATGGCCGTGGAATAGCTGTAGTTCCGGTCGAACATACCAACACGGTAGGAATACGTGTCGATAATGTCGCCCACGCTGTACACCACGGGATTGTACAGGTTGAACACCTGATCAAATCCGGCGTTCATAATGCTGCCCAGGCGCAGAATGAACATAACCATAATCACGGGCATAATGGAGGGCAGCGTAATGGAAAAAATCTTCCGGATACGTCCTGCGCCATCAATCTCGGCGGACTCGTACATCTCCTTGCCGACGGAAGTGATGGCCGCTAGAAAAATGATGGAACTCCATCCCACAGACTGCCACAGCTCCGATACCACCAGGATGGGCACAAACAGCTGGGTATTGGCCAGCAATACCTGCGGCGTTCCACCCAACAGTTCAATCAGCGCATTCACCGGGCCGTCTATGGACACCAGATCCCGGATAATGCCCGCAAGCACCACCCAGGACAGGAAGTGCGGCAGATAGGAGGCCGTCTGGTAAATGCGCTTGGCCGGCTTGTTGGTGATCTCGTTGAGCAGCAGCGCAAAAATGACGCCCGCCGGAAACACGATGATAATCTTCAGGCAGCTGATCCACATGGTATTGCGGAAAACCCGCAGAAAGGTGGGCTCCATGAACATCCGCGTGAAATACTTGAGTCCCACCCAATCACTGCCCCAGATGCCCTTGGTATATTTGAAATCCCGGAAGGCAATCTGGATACCGGCCATCGGCATATAGTTGAAAACAAAGGCAACCGCCAGCGCCGGCACAATCAGCAGGTAAATCCATTTATAGCGCTTCATCAGAAGCCATGTCCGTCTCGCTTTTCCCATTCCGCGCCTTCTCCTTTGCAAAACGTTCCTCGCCCCTACGCCCGAATTTTCCGTGCAAGGCGTATCATGCGGCGACTTCCTCCTGCAGCGTGCGCTGGATCAGCTGGAAAATCTCCCGTGCCAGCGTCTCATCCTCTTCCGATGCCGGCTGCATGGGGCTCCTCACCGGTCCAATGTTGACTCCCCGCAGCTTCAGCACCTGGCGAATCACGGCGTTCATACACCCCTGTCCGGAGCAGAGCAACGTAATCAGCCTATTCAGGCGCATTTGCAGTTTCAGCGCACGGTCCAGCTCCCTGTGCCGTATTAGGCCGTCCAGATGAACGTATAGCTCCGGCATTACCCCGTAGGTTCCGCCGATGCCTGCATCCGCGCCCATGACACGGCCGCCCAGATACTGCTCGTCCGGTCCGTTGAACACCACGAAATCATCCCCGCCGATCATTTTCCACTGCTGGATATCCAGCACCGGCATGGATGAATTTTTCACGCCGATGACGTTGGGATTTTTCAGCATCTCCCGCAGCAGGCTGGGCGTCAGCGCCACCCCTGCCAGCTGGGGAATGTTATAAATGACAAAGCTTGTGCGGGGTGCCGCCTCCGAAATCGCGTTCCAGTACCGGGCGATACCCTCCTCTGGCAAATGGAAATAAATGGGTGGAATGGATGCAATCGCATCCACGCCCAAGCCCTCTGCGTGCTCCGCCAACTGCCGGCTCTCCGCAATGGAGTTGGCCGCCACATGGGCGATAACGGCAATTTTTCCGCCCACCGCCTCCATGACGCTTTCCAGGATCAGCTTGCGCTCCGCCACCGTCTGATAGATGCAATCCCCTGAGGAGCCGCATACATACAGGCCGTGCACGCCCTTCTCCAGCAGAAATGCGCACAGTGCCTTCACCCGTTCCGGGCTTACGCTACCATCGTCTTCGTAACAGCCATAGAATGCCGGGAAGATTCCCTGGAACTTGCTCGTCTTTCTCATCTTCGTTACCATCTCTCATCCATTTTTCAGCCATACGTATTGGACGCCTACCCACCGGGCGTTTACAAACCGCAGCATGTCCTTGCGCATGGTCTAATT
>DBFBGQ010000083.1:0-14632 GCA_048201975.1 Candidatus Egerieenecus sp.
CCGTTGACGAAAATAGGCTTCCTGTGTTATCTTATCCATGGAGAACTCCTCTGTGGTGGGTTGGTTGTTTGCACTCCTATCTTACCACAGTTGGGTTCTCTTTTCTTCCCTTACTGTTACCTATGTATTGTACCTCAACACCGAAGGGATTTGATAATTCCTTGACCATGCTTTACATGATTTGGCAGGTTGTGCTACACTGTATATGATCGCGCCTGCGGGCGGACGGAAAAGCAAAACGGGTGAAAAAGGCAAAGGGGGACGAGCTTACGCGCCGCGTGTTATCCAGGGGCGCCGCGGACATGACCGAGGGCGTCATATGGAAGCAATTGCTCCAGTTTTCCATTCCCATGGCGGTGGGGTTGCTGTTTCAGCAGCTGTACAACACTGTGGACGCAGTGGTGGTGGGTAACTTCGTGGGCAAGGAGGCCCTGGCGGCGGTGGGTTCCACCAGCAGCATCATCAACATGCTGGTGGGGCTGAGCGCGGGCCTGTCCACCGGCGCCAGCGTGCTGATTTCCCAGCGCTACGGCGCCCACGATGACAAGGGGCTCCGGGACGCGGTGCACACCTCCATCGCGGCCACGCTGATCATGTGCGTTTTCGCCACGGCCATTGGCATCTGCATTGTGCGGCCCATGCTGTACATGATGTCCACCCCCGAGGATGTATTCGCGGAGGCCGAGACCTATCTGACCATCTACTTTGCGGGCATTGCCGGGCTATTGTTGTACAACATGGGCTCGGCGATTCTCCGGGCGGTGGGCGACAGCCGCCGGCCGCTGTATTTCCTGTGCTTCTCGGCGGTGAACAACATCATTTTCGACCTGCTGTTCGTGCTGGCCTGCGGCTGGGGCGTGGCGGGGGTGGCCTATGCCACGATCCTCAGCCAGTTCCTTTCGGCGCTGCTGGTGCTCTATTCCCTCACCCATGACAATGCGGCCTATGGCATCCGCTGGCGGGAGCTGTGCATCCGCCGGGACGTGCTCCGGGGGATTTTCAGCGTGGGCCTGCCCTCGGGAATCCAGCAGGGAATCACCGCGTTTTCCAACGTGTTCGTTCAGTCCTACATCAACGGCTTCGGCTCCGCCTGCATGGCCGGATGGAGCAGCTACAACAAGCTGGACGCCTTCATCCTGATTCCCGTGCAGAGCATCGCCCTGGCCTCCACCACCTTTGTGGGGCAGAACTGGGGCGCCAGGAAACTGGCCCGGGCCCGGCAGGGGGTGCGGCAGACGCTGCTGCTCTCCCTGGCCATCACCGCGCTGCTGACCCTGGTGCTGATCTTCCTGGCCCGGCCGCTGCTGGCGCTCTTTGGCAACGACGAGGCCATGCTGGACTATGGCCGCCGGTTCATCCTGGTGATTTCGCCCTTTTATGTGACCATCTGCTTCAACCAGATCTACGGCGGAGCCCTGCGGGGCATCGGCAGCGCCAAGATGCCCATGGTGATCATGCTGTTTGCCTTTGTGCTGTTCCGGCAGGCATTCCTGCTGTGCAATCAGCTGCTGGGCAACAGCTTCGTGGGGGTAGCCCTGGCTTACCCCATGGGCTGGGTGATGTGCAGCGCGCTGCTGGCCATATGCTACCGCCGCAGCGCCCTGTGCCGGGAGCGGCCCGCCGCCCCGGAGGCCGCCCGGCAATGAGCGCTTTCCCCGATGGCCGGGATGAAAAAGAAAACGCAAGGCTCTTTTTTGCGCTTCAAATAGGGAAAAAACGTGTATAAACCCATGAAAAACCATGCAATCGGGAGGCGGAGCATGAGCCGTTTGTTTGCCTTTGCCCTGATCCTGGCGCTGCTGTTCTGCACGGCGGCGCGGGGGGAGGAGACCTTTACCGACGACATCGGGGAGGCGGTGAGCCTGACGCCCCCGGCGCGGGTGGCGGCGCTGTCCGGTTCCCTGGCGCAGATCTGGCTGCTGGCGGGGGGGCAGGTGACCTGCGTCACCCAGGACGCCCTGGAGGAGCGGGAGCTGGACCTGGGGGAAGGCGTGGTGAACGCAGGCAGCCTGAAAACGCCCAGCGCGGAGCTGATCCTGGCCTCGGGGGCGGACTTTGCGCTGCTGACCCCCACGCTGGCCGGGCACGTGGCCCTGGGGGAAACCCTGCGCTCTGCGGGGGTGCGCACGGCCTTTTTTGAGGTGGAAACCTTTGAGGATTACCTTCGCTGCCTGGATTTCTGCACCCGGCTCACGGGGCAGGCCGAGCGCTACGCCCTGTACGGCGCGTCGGTGCAGGCTCAGGTGGAGGAGGTCATCGCCTTGGCCCAGGGGCAGGAGGAATCCCCCCGGGTGCTGCTGCTGCGGGCATACTCCACCGGCGTGAAGGCCAAGAACAGCGAAAACAACATGGTGGGCGCCATGCTCAGGGACCTGGGCTGCCGCAACATCGCCGACGGGGACGACACCCTGCTGGAAAACCTGGCCCTGGAAAAAATCGTGGCCGAGGACCCGGACTTCATTTTCATCACCACCATGGGTGCGGACGACAAGGCGCTGGCGGCGCTGGCGGAGCAGCTGCAAAGCGGCCCGGCCTGGGCAGGGCTCACCGCGGTGAAGGAAGGCCGCTGCTTCGTGCTGCCCAAGGAGCTGTTCCATTACAAGCCCTGCGAGCGCTGGGGCGAAAGCTATCGCCAGCTGGCGGAGATGCTCTATGGGGTGGAATAAGCGGCCCGGCTTGACCCTGTGCCTGGGCGCCCTGGCAACGCTGCTGAGCGCGGCGCTGGCCCTGTGCCTGGGGGCGGCGGGCTTGAGCCTGTCCCAGCTGGCGGAGGGAATATGGCAGCCCGACAGCGTGCCGGGGCGCATCCTGCTGCATGTACGGCTGCCCCGGGTGCTGACCACGCTCCTGTGCGGCTGCGCCCTGGGTTTAGCGGGGGCGGTGCTGCAAACGGTGCTGCACAACTCCCTGGCAGGGCCCAACATCATTGGCGTGAACGCTGGGGCCGGCCTGGGAGCGGTGGCCTGCATGGCGCTTGCGCCGGGGGCCGCGGCCATGCAGGTGAGCCTCAGCGCCTTTGTGGGGGCGCTGGGGGCGGTGCTGTGCGTGTATCTGGTGAGCCGGGCGGCAGGGGCTTCCCGGCTGACGCTGGTGCTTTCCGGCGTGGCGCTGGGCTCCCTGCTCACCGCGGGCATCGACGCCATCACCACCTTTGTGCCGGATGTGCTGGCCTCCGCCACCCAGTTCAAGCAAGGCAGCGCGGCCATGGCCTCCGCGTCGTCGCTGCCGCCCCTGGCCCTGGCGGTGCTGGTGGGCGGCGCGGGCACAATGGCCCTGAACCATGAGCTGGACCTGCTGGCCCTGGGGGATGAAACGGCTTTTTCCCTGGGGCTGCGGCCGGGGCGCTACCGGCTGGCCTTTCTGCTGCTGGCCTGCCTGCTGGCCGGGGGAGCCATTGCGGTAATGGGTCTGGTAGGCTTTGTGGGGCTGTTGGTGCCGCACATGGCCCGGCTGCTCATTGGCGGCGAGGGCCGGCGGCTCCTGCCGCTTTCGGGTCTGCTGGGCGCGGCGTTTCTGACACTGTGCGACCTGGCCGCCCGGACGCTTTTCGCGCCCTATGAGCTGCCGGTGGGCATTCTGCTTTCCGCCCTGGGGGCGCCGTTTTTCCTGGTACTGCTGATACGGAGGCGGGGAGCATGAGAGAGGTAACGCTGCGCGCGGAGGGCCTATGCGTGGGCTACGGCCGCCGTCGGGTGGTGGAGGGCGTTACCTGCGCCTTCCGCCCGGGCCAGGTGACGGTGTTGCTGGGCCGCAACGGCTGCGGCAAAAGCACGCTGCTGCGCACCCTGGGCGGGATCCTGCCGCCCCAGGCAGGGCGCGTGCTGCTGGACGGGCAGCCGCTAAGCGCCTATGCCCCCACCCAGCGCGCCCGGCTGCTGGCCACCCTGCCCCAGGGCAGGGATGTGCCGGACATCACCGCCCGCCGCCTGACCCTGCACGGGCGTTTCCCTTACCTGGCCTATCCCCGGCGCTACGGCCCGGCGGAGCAGGCCCTGGCGGAAGGCGCCCTGAAGCGGGTGGGCATGCTGGAGGCGGCGGACCAACCCCTGAAGCGGCTGTCCGGCGGCCAGCGGCAGAAGGTTTACCTGGCCATGCTCCTGTGCCAGGACAGCCCGGTGATGCTCCTGGATGAGCCCACCACCTACCTGGATGTGGGCTGTCAGCTGGAAACCTGGCAGCTGTGCCGGGAATTGGCCCAGCAGGGGCGCACGGTGGTGGCGGTATCCCACGACATTGGGCAAAGCCTGCGCTACGGCCACCGGGTGCTGCTGGTGGAGCAGGGACGGCTGATTCTGGACGCAGCCCCGGAAGCCGCCGCCTCCTCCGGAACCCTGGAGCGGGTGTTCGGCGTGCGGCTGAAGCGCGTGGAAGAAGATTTTCTGGTAATTGCCCCATAAAGAAAGAGGAGGATGACAAGGATGAAGGTAATTATTGTCGGCGGCGTGGCCGGCGGGGCCTCCTGCGCGGCGCGCCTGCGCCGGCTGGACGAACAGGCGGAAATTCTTATGGTGGAGAAGAGCGGCTACGTTTCCTATGCCAATTGCGGCTTGCCCTACTACGTGGGCGGGACCATCACAGACCGCAAAGCCCTGACATTGCAGACCCCGGAGAGCTTCCGCCGCCGCTTCCGGGTGGACGTGCGGGTGCGCCAGGAGGTTACGGCCATTCACCGGCAGGAGAAAACCGTAACCATCCGCAACCTGGAAAGCGGGGAAACCTACACCGAAGCCTACGACAAGCTGGTGCTCACCCCCGGAGCCAAGGCCCTGCGCTTCCCCATGCCCGGCATGGACGACAGCCGGGTGCATACCCTGCGCACGGTGGAGGACGCCCTGCGCCTGCGCCAGGCGGCGGTGGAAGCCCAAACCGCCGTGGTGGTGGGCGGCGGCTTCATCGGCCTGGAAACCGCGGAAAACCTGGCCGAGGCCGGCCTGGCCGTGACCTTGGTGGAAAAGCTGCCCCAGGTGATGCCTCCCCTGGACGGGGACATGGCGGTGCTGCTCCGGACCGAGCTGGAGAAGCACGGGGTAACCCTGCGCCTGGGCGTGGGCATTGCGGGCTTTGATGCGGGGGAGGATTTCGCCGCCCTGCTGGAGGACGGCTCCCGCCTGCCCTGCGACCTGGCGGTGCTGGCCCTGGGCGTGGCGCCGGACACTGCCCTGGCCAAGGACGCCGGGCTGGAGCTGGGCGTCAAGGGCGCGCTGGTGGTCAATGCCCGGATGCAGACCTCCGACCCGGACATCTATGCCGCCGGGGACGCGGTACAGATTTTGAACCGGGCCACGGGCGGGGTGGGGCTGGTGTCCCTGGCGGGTCCGGCCAACCGGCAGGGCCGCCTGGCGGCGGACAGCCTCTGCGGCCGGGATGTGGCCTACCCCGGCGCCAACGCCGTCTCCATCCTCAAGCTCTTTGACCTCACCTGCGCGGTGGCGGGGCTGAACGAGCGCACCGCGGCGCAGCTGAGCGTACCCTATGAGACCGTGGTGCTGCCTGCGGCGGCCTCCCACGCCACCTATTATCCCGGCGCGGAAAACATGGTGCTCAAGGTGCTCTTTGCCCCGGACACGGGCAAGCTCCTGGGCGCCCAGGCCGTGGGCGGCGCCGGCGTGGACAAGCGCATGGATGTGCTGGCCACCGCCATGGCCGCGGGAATGACCAGCCATGAGCTGGCCCAGCTGGACCTGAGCTACGCGCCCCCCTTCTCCTCGGCCAAGGACCCGGTGAACGTGGCCGGGCTGGTGATGGAAAATATCCGGCAGGGGCTGGTGAAGCAATGGCACCTGGCCGACCTGCCGCGGGTTTCCGCCGATCCTGAAGCGGTGCTGCTGGACGTGCGCACCCCTGAGGAGTTTGCCCAGGGCTGCTTCCCCGGGGCGGTCAACCTGCCCCTGGATGAGCTGCGGGAGGGCCTGGACAGCCTGGACAAGGGCAAGGTCTATTACGTGAACTGCCAGAGCGCCCTGCGCAGTTACCTGGCCTGCCGCATTCTGAGCCAGCACGGCTTCGACTGCTACAATTTCTCCGGCGGCTGGCGCTGGTACAGCCTGACCCATCCTGTTCAGACGGCTTCCCCAGCGGCGAAGGCCCCGGTAATGCCCTGCGGCATCTCCGATCCCAAGCCCGCGGCTGCCGGCTGCGTCGCCGTCTCCCCCGAGGAGATCAAGCGGGTGAAGGGGCTGGGCTTCCTGCACTGCAAGGGAACGGACTGCTTCAACGCGCGCATCATCACCCGCAACGGCAAGCTCACCGGCCCGGAGATGCAAGCCGTCACCGACGCGGCCCGCAAGTACGGCAACGGCGAGGTGGCCATGACCACCCGCCTGACCATGGAGATTCAGTCCGTGCCCTATGCAAACCTGGAGCCCCTGATGGCGGACCTGGCCAAGGCGGGGCTGCAGACCGGCGGCACGGGAAGCAAGGTGCGCCCGGTGGTCAGCTGCAAGGGCACCACCTGCCAGTACGGCCTGATTGATACCTTCGCACTCTCCGAGAAGCTGCACAAGCTCTTCTACGAGGGCTACCATGAGGTTTCCCTGCCCCACAAGTTCAAGCTGGCGGTGGGCGGCTGCCCCAACAACTGCGTCAAGCCCGACCTGAACGATCTGGGCATCGTCGGCCAGCGGGCGCCGGTGCTGGACGCGGAGAAGTGCCGCGGCTGCAAAAAATGCCAGGCGGCGGAGGCATGCCCCATCCACTCCGCGCATGTGACCGATGGCAAGCTGGACTTCGGCAAAGACTGCAACCGCTGCGGCCGCTGCGTGGGCAAGTGCCCCTTCCAGGCGGTGGAGCAGAGCGTCAACGGCTACAAGATCTACATCGGCGGCCGCTGGGGCAAGCAGGTAGCCCAGGGACGTGCGCTGGAGAAGCTCTTCACCAGCGAGGAGGAAGTGCTGGCCGTGGTGGAAAAGGCCATCCTGCTGTTCCGGGAGCAGGGCGTCACCGGCGAGCGCTTTGCGGACACCGTGGCGCGCCTGGGCTTTGAAAATGTTCAGGCCCAGCTGCTGGGGGACGACCTGCTCCGCCGCAAGGCGCAGATCCTGGGATTGAATGTGGTGGGCGGCGCCAGCTGCTAAGCCCTGGAGGTTCCCTTCGAATGCTTGCGCCCTGTGGAAATCCCCGGGGCGCAGAGCATTTGTTTCACCGGATGACATCAAAAAAGGGGGCCGCCGCGGACTTTCTCCACGGCGGCCCCCTTGCGCTGCTTTACAGCAGCTTCTTGTACAGTTCCTTGATCTCCTCCACGGAGGTATCCCGGGGATTGCCGGGGCGGCAGGCGTCCGCATAGGCGCTCTCGGCCAGGAAATCCAGGTCCTCCTCCTTGACGATGGCCTTCAGGTCGGCGGGGATGCCCACGTCGGCGGCCAGCTGCTTCACGGCGTTCACGGCGGCGGCGCGGTACTCCTCCTGGGACATGGCTTCCACGCCTTCCACGCCCATGGCGGCGGCGATGTACTTGTACTTATCGCCGGTGACGGGCGCGTTGTATTCCATCACCGTGGGCAGCAGGATGGCGTTGGCCACGCCGTGAGGCGTGTCGTACACCGCGCCCAGGCAGTGCGCCATGGAGTGCACGATGCCCAGGCCCACATTGGAGAAGCCCATGCCGGCAATATACTGGCCCAGGGCCATGCCCTCCCGGCCTTCGGGGGTGTTGGCCACCGCGCCGCGCAGGGACTGCGCGATGATCTCAATGGCCTTGAGGTGGAACATGTCGGTCATTTCCCAGGCCGCCTTGGTGATGAAGCCCTCGATGGCGTGGGTCAGCGCGTCCATGCCGGTGGCGGCGGTGAGGCCCTTGGGCATGGAGGACATCATATCCGGATCGATGATGGCCACGTCGGGAATATCGTTCACGTCCACGCAGACGAACTTGCGCTTCTTCTCCACGTCGGTAATCACATAGTTGATGGTGACTTCGGCGGCGGTGCCGGCGGTGGTGGGCACAGCGATGGTGTAGACGCACTTGTTCTTGGCGGGGGCCACGCCCTCCAGGGAGCGCACGTCCGCAAACTCGGGGTTGTTGGCGATGATGCCCACGGCCTTGGCGGTGTCCATGGAGGAGCCGCCGCCGATGGCGATGATGAAGTCGGCGCCGCTGGCCTGGAAGGCGGCCACCCCGTGCTGCACGTTCTCAATGGTGGGGTTGGGCTTGATCTCGGAGTATACCTCATAGGGCAGGGCGGCCCGGTCCAGCTCCGCCAGCACCTTGCCGGTGACGCCAAACTTGATCAGGTCGGGGTCGGAGCAGACGAAAGCCTTGGTAAAGCCCTTGCGGCGGGCCTCGGGCACGATGTTTTCAATGGCGCCCTTGCCGTGGTAGCTGATACCGTTGAGCACAATGCGGTTTGCCATGTGAATCCCCCTCCGAAAATTTGTATGGGTTCCGGAGCCCCGCTCCGGGAAAGCGCAAGTTTACAGCATCGCGGCGATGGCCTGAATGGCGCGCTCCGCCTGGGGCACCACCGTGCCGTTGGACAGGAAGCAGAAGATCACCGGGTCGTCCAGGTAGATAATGCCCACGTCGTGGGTGATGCCCTCGTCCTCGCCGGTTTTGTGGGCCACGGGAATGCCCCGGCTGTGCAGGTAGAAGGGCATTTTGCCATTGAGCCGCTGGTTGCGCAGCATGGCGAGCATCTCCTCGCTGGCCTCCCGGTTCAGCAGCGTCCCCTGCAGCAGATGCTCCAGCAGCGTCCCCATGTCCCGGGCGGTGACATAGTTCTCAATCCCCTGGCGGGACAGCTCCGGCTGAAACAGCTTGCGGTTCAGCCGCGTGCCCGTCAGCCCCAGGTTGGCGATGCTCTGGTTCACCGCCCCCATGCCCAGCCGGTCGATGAGCAGGTTGGTGGCGGTGTTGTCGCTGAGGATGATCATCAGCGTCACCAGGTCCCCCAGGGTGACCTCCAGCCCGTCGTGCATGTAGCTCAGCGCCCCGCAGGAGGGCAGCTTGTCCTCCCGGCGGATCGTCACCTTTTCCTCAAAGCGGATCAGCCCCGCCTCCCGCTGGCGGAAGGCCTCCGCCATAATGGGCAGCTTGATCACGCTGGCGGCCATCATGGGCATGTCCGCCTGGTAGGCGAAGCGCTCCCCCGTGGCCGGGTAATGCAGATAGCACCCCACCTGCCCCGGTACGCTCCGCAGTATTTCCTCAATCCGCTGGAACATCCTCCGCCGTCCTTTCTTCCTGCGCCTTCTAGTATATTTTTTATCAATCTGGAAATCAAGAACCTGATTTGACCGGATTTTCCAACCAATGTTGCACTTCCCGCTCCACCAGGCCGGCCGCCACGGAAACGCCGTCCTCCCGGCGGAGCTTTTCGCCCAGGGCCTGGGCGGCCTGGCGGTAGGCGTCCCGGTGGGTCAGCTGGATAAGCGCCCGGGCCAGGCGGCGAACGGTAAGGTTTTCCCGCCGGATGGGCTTGGGCCCGCAGCCCAGCGCCCACACCCGCCTGCCCCAGAAGGGCTGATCCCCGCCGAAGGGAATCACCAGGGTGGGCCGGCCCGCGCGCAGGCCCGCGGCGGTGGTTCCCATGCCGCCGTGATGCACCACCGCCTGCACCCGGGGAAACAGCCAATCGTGCGGCACAAAGCTCTCCAGCACAAACACACCGCGGCCCCGGTCCAGCTCTCCGCCGCCCCAGCCCTTGTCCAGGATCACCCGCACCCTCGCGGCGCGCACCGCCTTCATCACCAGCGCGAATGTCCTGCGCATATCCCCGGACACCATGGAGCCAAAGCCGATGTACACCGGCGCCTCCCCCGCGGCCAGGAAATCCTCCAGCGCCCTGGGCGGCGCAAAGGGCGCATGCTCCTCCTCCATCCAGAAGCCGGACATGTGGATGTTCGGCCCCCACTGGGCGGGGCGGGGCACCACCAGGGGGCTGATGGCGTAGATCACCGGGATGGTGTGACCCGCCAGCTCATAGTCCGGCCCGCCGTGGATGCGGGGCACGGTAACGTCGTTCGCCTGCCGCCAGGCGGTGAGGTAGCGTCGCTCCAGCAGGTGGATGAGCAGATAGCCCAGGCGGTAGGTGGCCAGGTTCCAGGCGGGGCCCAGCTTCCACACCGGCGCGGAGGAAATGGGCATGTCCCGGTTGGGGTCCATGGGGAAAAACTGCGTCTGCACCACGGGGATGCCGTATTTCTCCGCCACGGAATAATACGCGCTGCCGAAAAAGGTGCACACCATGGCGTCCGCCCCGCGAAAGGCGTCCATCAGGTCCCGCAGCAGCACCGGCGCCACCTGCTTCAGGGATTTTTCCACCTGGCGCAGGTACCCAGCCCCCACCGTGCCCGGCTTCATGATGCGCTCCATAAAATCCATGACGTCCCCGGCCAGGGGGCGGAACTCCAGCCCCGCTTCCCGGACCATGGATTCAAAGCTGGCGAAGGCCGCGATGGCCACCTGATGTCCCCGGCGGCTTAGCTCCTTGCCCAGGAGCACATAGGGCCGCACATCCCCCGTGGAACCGATGGAAACCATGTGTATGCGCATGCCGAATCCTCCTTATTGGCCGTCCAGCACCGTGAGCGCCTCCATGGCGAAGGCCACCTCCCGGGTATCCTCGCTCAGCCCCGCCTCCAGGTGGGAAATGGCGTCGGGATAGGCGAAGTCCAGGGTCAGGGTCTGCTCCTGCGCCAGGCTGGCGGGGAAGCTGAAGCGAATCTCGAAATCCGTGACCGTATCCTCAAACACGGTCTCCCCGCCGCAGGCAACCCGCAGGCGCTGGCTGCCGCCCATGATGGAGTAGAACTTCAGCACCACGGTCAGGGTATCCCCCTGGGGCGGCTGCGCCAGGGGCAGCACGATCCGCCCCGAATCCCCCACGGTCCAGGTGCTGTGGAAATCCGCCGAGGAGAAGCCGCTGACAAGGTACGGCCGCGCGGTGGCCCGCAGGTCAAAATACAGCGTCTCCCCCAGGGTATAGGGCTGCGCAGCCTCCAGGGTGTCCCCATGGTATACCCGCCCGGTAAGGGTCAGGTCCTCCCAGGCGGGGGACAGGGCCTGGGTGCTGTATTCATACAGGTTGAAGGCGTTGTTTCTGCTGCTTTCATGGTAATACAGCCGGGTGCGGGCTTCCTGGGCCGGAATGTTCCACAGCTCCGCGCCGGTTTCCTCACCGGTGAGCAGGGCGGCATAGGTGGCGGGCAGGTCCGTGTAGCTCACGGGGGCGTCGCTGACATGTAGCGCTCCGGCGTCCCCCGGCCGCTTGAGCAGCAGCAGGGGCCGGTGCATGGTCTCCGTGCCGTGGTCCGCCAGGATCAGGATGGCCGCCCGGTCGTAAACCCCCAGCTCCCGCAGCCGGTCCAGATAATCCTCCGCCAGGCGCAGGCAGCCCCGCATCTGCTCCTGGGCCGTCACCCCCGCCTGCTGATACTGGCACTCCGCGTCCATGGTATAGGGCGGGTGCATGCCCGTCAGATGAATCAGCCGGAAGGCGCGCTCCGCGGTTGCCTCCAGCCCCGCCTCCCGCAGGCGGGCGTCGAACTCCTGGTCGGTGATCTCATACACCGCTTCCCCCTGGGTCTGGGCATAGGGCAGAAACACGTTGCTGTACATCCACAGCTGGGGCTTCAAAAAGTGGGGGGCGTAGCGGAAGGCGCACAGCTGGAGCAGGTCGCGGGTGAGTCCCGCCGCGTCTCCCACCGCCAGCTCCTCCTGGGCCAGGTTGTCCACCACCTGGGCGTCCAGCGCCACATAGCGGCTGTCGGTGAAAAACCGGGCGTCCCAGTCATCCCCGGCCAGCAGGGTATACAAGGCCGTATCCTCATACGCTCCGGCAATGAACCCCGCATAGTTCACCGGCTGGGTATACGCCTGGCCGGTGAGCAGTGCGGGCAGGCCATACTTGGTGGGATCGCTCAGGCCCATGGCGTTGCGGTACCAGGTG
This sequence comes from Candidatus Egerieenecus sp., assembly GCA_048201975.1. Taxonomy (GTDB): domain Bacteria; phylum Bacillota; class Clostridia; order Christensenellales; family Aristaeellaceae; genus Egerieenecus. Next base: position 11,889 of record DBFBGQ010000083.1, read on the forward strand.
AAGCCCTCCAGGCGCTGCGCCAGCTCCCCATCCTCCTCCAGGGCCTGGGCGAAGTCCTGCGCATCCACGCTGTCCAGCACCAGCACCAGCAGGTTCTCCTCCGTGCCCACGGTATACAGCCCGGTCTGGGAGAGGTAGGTTTCCGCCTGGGGCTGCGCCGTTTCCGACGCCTCCAGGGCAATCCAGACGCCTTCCCCGGCGGCCAGCAGGCACGGCAGCAGCACGCACAGCGCCCCGAAGCGCTTCCAGTGCCGCAGGGAGAGGCAGATGAACACCATGCCCGCCCACATGGCGGTGTTGATCAGCCCATAGACGGTATAGCGCTCCCAGGGAATGGCCTGGCCGTTGAGCGCGCCATAGTCGGCGTTCAGGCCGTTGCCCTGCAGCAGCGCCGCCACGCCCACGGCCAGCAGCGCGCCCTGCGCCCAGGGGAAGGCCCGCCGGGGCAGCAGCGCCATGACCAGGGTGAGCGCCCCACACAGGCACGCCCCGGCCGCCCCGACCCCCGGCGCCATCTGCGCCCAGGTGAACCAGAATTCCTCCGGGTTTTCCCGAAGCATCTGCGTGGCGGCAAACAGCGTCAGGGTGAGGGCGATGAAAAGGCAAAGCGGCAGGGCCTGCAATGCCTGCCGCAGCGCTTGCCCAAGCCGCCGTTTCCCTTTCGTCATGCCGTCGGCCCTCCCCTTCCGTCCGCACGCAGGCGGATGCCCGCCATGCGCCCATGCCCTCCCGGGCAGGCGTCAGGGGCGAAAAAATCGGTCATGCGCCGGTCCATGGTCAAAACACATTCCTTCCCTTTTCGTCCAGATTCAGCTGAAAGTTCGCCTTTCTGCGGGAGAAAAGCGGCGAATAGCAGGGGTCGTACAGGGGGCCGTAGGCGGCTGTGAGCCGCGCCTCCTCCTCCGGGTGGGCCTGCCCGTCCAGGAGCACTGGCGCGCCCTGGGGGGCCGTGGCCCGGCTGAAGGGGGTGAAGGCGAACCATCCTCCCTGCGCCCGCACCCGCAGGGACCATTCCACGCTGCCCAGGTCGCTGGCGTACCCTTCGTCAAAGGGCAGGAAGCGCTCCCGGCGCACCGCCAGACAGACGGCGCTCACCGCGCCCACGTTGTGGGCGGTGTGCTCCAGGCCATGCCAGCCGCCCGCGGTGCTGGGCAACCCCTGCTGCCGGCAGGAGGCCACACGGTCCATGCCCAGCGCGTAGCCCGCGTGCAGCATGCGCCCCCGGCCGTCAAACAGCGCAGGAATGGCGCCGGCCACGTCCTCCCGCTGGGCCAGCATCAATAGCTCCTTTAGCCAGGCGGCATCCTCCACCGCCACGCTGCTGTCCACAAAGACCAGGTAGTCCCCCGAGGCCTGCGCCGCGCCCAGGTTCAGCGCCGCGAAGCGCCCCAGGCCGCCCCGGGGAACCGTCCGTCCCGGCAGGCCCTGCCTGTTGGAAAGCACCAGCAGCTCCGTCTCCGGCCAGTCGGTGCGCTTCAGCGCCGCCAGGCAGCGGTTCAGCTGCGCATCGTCCCCGCTGTCCAACACGATCAGGGACGCCCGCTTTCCCTCCGGCAGGCGGTAATGAATGCGCAGGCAGTTGTTTTCCAGGGTGACGGTTCCGCCGGGACCCACCCGGTTGATATGCTCCTCCACCGCCCGCCGGGCGGCGTCCACGCAGCGCATGAGGTTTTGATGGCTCATGGAGCTGCCCACCGAGCGCCAATGGTACAGCACCCGGGGAATATGCGTCACCCGGGCGGTATGCTCCATGCAGCGCAGGGCCAGGTCATGGTCCTGGGAGCCGTCAAAGGCGCTGCGGAAGCCCCCCGCCGCCTCCATCAGGCTGCGGCGCATTACCATCAGGTGGCAGATGTAGTTCCCCGAGCGCAGGTTGTCCGGGCAATAATCCGGCTTGAAATGCGCGGCGAAATACACGCGGCCGTCCTCGCTGACCTTGTCCTCGTCGGAGTACAGGAAATCGGGCTGCTCCCGCTCCACCGCGTCCATCACCCAGTACAGGGCGTCGGGGGTATACAGGTCGTCATGGTCGCACAGGGCGATCCACTCCCCCCGGGCATGGGCCAGGGCGGCGTTGCTGTTGCCGGAGATATGCAGGTTTTCTCCGCTGAAAATCACGCGGAAGCGCGGGTCCAGCCCGGCGATCTCCCGGAGCATGTCCGCCGTATCCGCACGGGTGCTGGCCCCGTCCAGCAGCACCGCCTCCCAATGGGGATAGGTCTGCGCCAGAAAGGACTCCGCCAGCTCCCGGAGCATGCGCGGATTGGTATTGTACACCGGCACCAGGATGGACACCAAAGGCGTCTCCTTCCATGCCCGCTGCCGCTGCTCCTCCAGGTCCGCGGGGGTGGCACGCACCCGGCGGTACAGCCGGTCGTACTCCCGCAGGTACTGATCCCGGAATTTCTCGCCCGCGCGGCGCAGGGTATAGCTGATCCCGTTCAGCTGCACATAGTCCCGCACGCGCCCGATCAGTCCGCCCATACGCTCATCCTCTCTGCCACGGATGGAACCATTGTACCATGTTTCCCCTGGAAAGACAATGGCGCGAAAAAAGCGCGGCTCCGCTTACGCACAGCCGCGCTCAGATTGTCAAAAAACTTCCCAGAGGCGTCGGAGGGGCCGCAGCCCCTTCGACTTCCATTCGTATCCGCCGGCTCTGCCGGCGGGGCGGGTGGTTGATTTTGCTTGCAAAATCAATTCCTTACAACTTCGGACGACCTCTGGTTGGCCGAAGTTGCTTC
>DBFBGQ010000084.1:0-20685 GCA_048201975.1 Candidatus Egerieenecus sp.
GGTGGGGGTCTGGCGGCACGAGGATGGAGCCTATATCCAGGGCTATGTGCCCAGCAACCGGCTGATGGTGGTGCGGCCCTTTGAGCACTATGGGGTTGTGATTGATAAACCCAAGCAGGAGATCCGCGTGTACGAATACGGCGCGCTTATTGGAAAAATGCGGGTCAGTACCGGGCTGATGGCGCGGGACAAGCTCTTCCGGGAAACGCGGGCGGGAGCCTTCCTCACCACGGACCGCATCCTGGCGTTTGAAAGCAATGGCTTTACCTACAAGTATCCCATTCGCATCGACGGAGGGAACCTGATACATCAGCTGGGTTTCAAGTCTCCGAACAAAGGCGGCTTTGCCCAGCAGCTGGAGGAACTGGGCTGGAAGGCATCCGAAGGCTGCGTGCGCATGGACTACCGCACGGACGAGGCGTACAACCTGAACGCTTACTGGATGTGGACGCATTTGGAATGGGGCACCAAAGTGCTTGTGCTGGACGATCCGCAGGCCCGGGAGGCGCGGATGGAGGCGCTGAACCCCTCCTGACGCAAGAAAAACATAAGAAACGCAGGGAAAACCTTGCATCCAGGGGCGTGAGCAAGTACAATAGTCCTATTCCAAACGGCTTCCAGCAAGCCAGCGCGCATTCCAGCGCGCCATTGAAAGGAGTATTTGCCACATGAGTGATTATGCCCAGCGCGTATTGGATGGTTTGAAGGCCCGCAACGCCCATGAAAAGGAGTTCATCCAGGCGGCGACAGAGATTCTGACCACGTTGAAGCCGGTGATCGACAAGCACCCCGAATATGAAAAGGCGGGTCTGCTGGAGCGGTATGTGGAACCCGAACGGGTGATCCTCTTCCGGGTGCCCTGGGTGGACGACCAGGGCAACGTGCAGGTGAACCGCGGTTACCGGGTGCAGTTCAACAGCGCCATCGGTCCGTACAAGGGCGGCCTGCGCCTGCATCCCAGCGTGAACCTGTCCATTATCAAGTTCCTGGGTCTGGAGCAGATTCTGAAGAACAGCCTTACCGGCCTGCCCATCGGCGGCGGCAAGGGCGGCAGCGATTTCGATCCCAAGGGCAAGAGCGACAATGAAGTGATGCGCTTCTGCCAGAGCTTTATGACCGAGCTGTACCGCCACATTGGCAAGGATGTGGACGTGCCTGCCGGGGACATCGGCGTGGGCGCCCGGGAGATCGGTTTCCTCTATGGCCAGTACAAGCGCATTACCGGCCTGTATGAGGGCGTGCTCACCGGCAAGGGCCTGACCTACGGCGGCAGCTTGGCCCGAAAGGAGGCCACCGGCTTCGGCCTGTGCTACCTGACCCAGGAGATGATGCGCTGCAACGGCAAGGACGTGGCCGGCAAGACCGTGGTCATCAGCGGCAGCGGCAACGTGGCCATCTATGCCGCCCAGAAGATCACCGAAATGGGCGCCAAAGTGGTGGCCATGAGCGACTCCAACGGCTACATCTACGATGCCAACGGCGTGAATCTGGATGTGATCAAGCAGCTGAAGGAAGTGGAGCGCAAGCGCATCAAGGAATATGTCCAGGCTGTGCCCAACGCTACCTATACCGAGGGCTGTTCCGGCATCTGGACCATTCCCTGCCAGATTGCGCTGCCCTGCGCCACCCAGAACGAAATTGACGAGAACAGCGCCAAGGCGCTGATTGCCAACGGCGTGGAAGCCGTGGGCGAAGGCGCGAACATGCCTTCCACCTTGGAGGCTACTGCGGCCTTCCAGCAGGCAGGGGTGCTCTTTGCGCCCGCCAAGGCTGCCAATGCCGGCGGCGTAGCCGTTTCCGCCCTGGAGATGAGCCAGAACAGCCAGCGGCTGAGCTGGACCTTTGAAGAGGTGGATGCCAAGCTGAAGGACATCATGGTGGGGATCTTCCACAAGGTGGACGAGGCTGCCAAGGAATACGCCACCGCCGGGGACTATGTGGCCGGCGCAAACATCGCGGGCTTCCTGAAGGTGGCCGACGCCATGATGGCTCAGGGCGCGGTGTAATCGCAATACGCATTGCTACGCGGGGGCACGCCGGCGGAAACGGCGCGCTCCCGCGTTTTTCTGTCCAGGGAAAATTTGACAGAAGGCCGGGGAACGTGCTACCATCCAGAAGAGGCCGGGACATTCGCCTGACCTTAAGGGAGCGGGACGAAAGCATGAAGACGGGATTGGTGCTGGAGGGCGGCGCAATGCGCGGGCTGTACACCGCCGGGGCGCTGGATGTGCTCATGGAGCAGGGGATCGCCGTGGATGGCGCTGTGGGGGTATCCGCGGGGGCGGTGTTCGGCTGCAACATGAAGTCCGGGCAGATAGGCCGGGTGCTTCGATACAATACCGCCTATTGCCGGGATCCCCGCTACATGAGCCTGAGATCGCTGCTTCGCACTGGGGACCTGTATGGGGAGCAGTTTTGCTACCACGACATACCAGACCGGCTGGATCCTTTCGACCGGGAAGCGTTCCGGGCGAGTCCCATGGCGTTTTATGTGGTGTGCACCGATGTGCGCACCGGAAAGCCGGTGTATCGCCGCATGACGGACGGCGGCCCCGGGGATATTCAATGGATGCGGGCGTCCGCATCCATGCCCATGGTTTCCCGGGCGGTTCAGGTGGACGGATACGAACTGCTGGACGGAGGCATCGTGGACGCCATTCCCATTGACTGGTTCCGGCAGCAGGGCTATGAGCGCAACCTGGTTATCCTGACCCGCCCGGCGGGGTATCGCAAGCAGCCTGCGCAGGCGCTGCCGCTGATGCGCCTCCTGCTGCGAAGATATCCGGCGGTGGCGCGGGAGATGGCCGTCCGGCATCAACGCTACAACGATACGCTGGCGCGCTTGGAGCAGCTGGAGGCGCAGGGAGACACGCTGGTGCTGCGGCCCAGCCGTCCGCTTCCGATTCGCCGGGTGGAGAAGGATCCCCACCGGCTCCGGGAGGCCTACGCCATCGGCCGGGCGGACGCGCTGGCACGTCTGGAGGAGATCCGGCGCTTTCTGGGCAACAGCGAAAAACGGTAAAGAAAAAAACGGGAGACGGCCCTGGGGAAGGGCGTCTCCCGTTTCATGCTGTGTATTACAGCCTTTCCACCGCATGGATGAACTGATCCACATAAGCGTCCGGCGTGGCCCAGCTGGTGCAAACGCGGTACACCGCCCGCGTCTCGTCCAGGCGCTCCCAGGCGGCCAGGTCGAAATCCTCCTCCAGGGCTTCGATTTGCTCGTCGGTAAAAATGGGGAAGAGCTGGTTGGTGGGGGAATCCACCTGTAGCGGAATTTCCTTGTCCAGGAAAGCGTCCCGGATGCGCATGGCTTGATCCACCGCCTTTTTTGCGATGGTCAGGTAGCGTTTTTCGGACATCAGGGTTTCAAACTGAATCCCCAGCATGCGTCCCTTGGCCAGCATGCCGCCCTTTTGCTTGATCATGTAGCGGAAGCAGTGATTCAGCTTGGGATTGGTGATCACCACCGCTTCTCCGAACAGGGCGCCCACCTTGGTGCCGCCCACGGTGAAAATGTCGCAGTAGCGGGCGATGTCCGCGGGGGTCAGGTCGTTGATGGGAGAGGCCAGGCCATAGCCCAGCCGCGCGCCGTCAATGAACAGATACAGCCCGTGCTGCTGGCAGGTGTAGTACAGGTCCTTCAGCTGGGAAAGGTTGTACAGGGTGCCCACCTCCGTGGAGAAGGAAATGTACACCATGCCGGGCTTCACCACGTGCTCATCATCCCCCTGCAGGGCGCAAGCCACGGATACCTGCGGCGCGGAGATGCGCCCGTCCTTGGCGGGAAGCGCAAGGATCTTGTGACCGGTGGCCTCCACGGCTCCCGTTTCGTGGCCGTTGATGTGTCCGGTGGCGGGGCTGATCACGCCCTCCCAGGGCCGAAGGGCGGCGGAGATCACCGTGGTGTTGGCCTGGGTTCCGCCCGTGAGGAAGTGCACCGCCGCCTGGGGACAATCAAACATTTCCTGAATCAGCTGGGCGGCATGCTGGCAGTGGGGGTCAAGCCCATAGCCCACCGTTTGCTCCAGATTGGTGCGGGCAAGCGCGTCCAGAATGTCCGGGTGGCATCCTTCTAGATAATCGCAGTTCAAACGGATCATGATTGTTTCCACCTTTCTATCATAGGGCTCAGTAGGTTCCCACAGCAAGAATATCCGGGATGGACCGGTCGTTTACGTCAATGCCGCCGTTTTCCGCCAGCTGGACGTTTTCGCCCATGAAGAGCATGGCCGCGGTGTTGCCGCCGTCCAGGTTGATGGCGTCGGTGCAGCCCATGTTGTAGAGAATCTCCGCGCACTGGAGCAGCGTTGCGCCGCTGGAGTGGGACTTGCGGCCCTCTACCAGCAGGCCCACGTAATGGCCGGGCTCCACCACGCCGATGCATCTGCGGGGCTCCTTGTAATTGTAGGCATCCTTGTCCACATCCTGGATCTCGCCGTCCCGCACCAGGATGGGGCCAAAGGCCACCACCGTGGTGGCGCCTTCCTTCACGTAATCCGAAGCGCTCTTTTCCCAGGCTTCGTTCACCTCGGCGCGCCCTGACGGGTAGAAGGCCATGGTTGCCAGGTTGGGCACCGCTTCCACCATTTTGGAATAGGATTTCTCATACAGCACCTTGCCGTTGCGGACGATGTTGCCGGGATACCGGTCGTTGGCCACCCGGTAGGAATAGAAATCCCCGCTCTGGGCATACACCACCCGGGCGGCGTTGGCCATATCCTGGGGCAGTCCGTTGGTGCGCCCGGGATTTTCTTCATTGTGGGTGACGGTGTACAGGCTGGTGCCCTCGTTGCAATAGATATCGGCAACGTAATAGGTCAGCATGGGGGAGCCCTCCTGGGTGCGCATGATGGCGATGCGCACGGTCTGGTCCAGATAATACCAGTAGCCTTCCGAGTGGTTTTTGTAAACATAGGGGGTCTCGCCCTCGGGCAGAAAGCCGGCCTCGTTTGTCTCGGGCAGCACCGAAGGATCTGTCAGGGGGGAGGTGGCCGCAAAGGCGCAGGGAAGGGTCAGGAGCAGGGCGCAGACAAGCGTAGCCAACAGCAGCGTTTTTTTCAACAGCGAATCCTCCTTGCTTGTGCGATTGCATGGAACAATATGCATTATAAACGCAGGAGCCGCGTCGCGTCAACCGCCAGGCAGGGAAAAAGCCTGCGTGCGGATCACCGGCTTGGAAAATTTGCGGGTATTGTGGCCGGAGGCTTCCCTTTTGGTCAAAATAAGGTACAATAGAGGGGCAAAAACGTTTTTACGTAGGAGGGAATTCCATGAGCTTTCCCAAGGATTTTCTCTGGGGCACGGCCACCGCGGCCTATCAGATTGAAGGCGCGCCCCTGGAGGACGGCAAAGGCCCCTGCATCTGGGATGATTTCACCAAGGAGCCCGGGCGCATTCTGGACGCATCCTCCGGGAATGTGGCCTGCGACCATTACCACCGCTTCCGGGAGGACGTGGCGCTCATGGCCCGGATGGGCATCAAGCATTACCGGTTCTCCATCAGCTGGTCCCGTGTGCTTCCCCTGGGCACGGGAGAGGTCAATCAGGCGGGGCTGCAATTTTATTCGGACCTGGTGGACTGTCTGCTGGAGCACGGGATCCGCCCCTTCTGCACGCTGTATCATTGGGACCTGCCCCGAGCGCTGCATGAGCGCGGAGGGTGGCTCAACGCGGAAATGCCCCAGTGGTTCGCGGAATATACGCAGGTGGTGGCCCGTCGCCTGGGCGACCGGGTGAAGGATTATTTCACCATCAACGAGCCGCAATGCATTATCGGCGCCGGCTACCGGGAAGGCGCGCACGCCCCTGGCGTGCGGTATCCCCTGCCTGCCCGTGTGCGAATGATTCATCATCTGCTCATGAGCCATGGCCGGGCGGCGCAGGTGCTGCGGGAGCTGGTTCCCGGCGTCCGCGTGGGCTATGCTCCCACGGGCACGCCCCGGATCCCCTTCACGGACTCCGCCGCGGATCTGGAGGCGGCCCGGAAGGCATACTTCGGCATTAGCGCGGATCCTGAGGGATTCGACTGGAATGTCAGCTGGTATAGCGATCCCGTGGTGCTGGGCGTTTACCCCGAGGAAGGATTGCAGCGCTACGGACAATACCTGCCCCGGGGTTGGGAGAAGGATATGGCGCTGATCCGCCAGCCGCTGGATTACTACGCCCAGAACATCTATCAGGGGGAGGTGGTGCGTGCCGCCGATCATCCCCAGGGCTGGGAAAAGGTGCCCTTCCCCCAAGGGTTGCCCAAAACTGCCTGCAATTGGCCCATTACGCCCGAGGCGCTGTACTGGGGCCCCCGCATGCTTTATGAGCGCTACGGCCTGCCCCTGCTTGTGACGGAGAACGGCATGAGCTGTCATGATGCGGTGATGCTGGATGGCAAGGTGCATGACCCCAACCGCATTGATTATGTGCACCGCTACCTGCTGGCTCTGCGCCGCGCCGTGGAAGAGGGCGTGCCGGTGAAAGGCTATTTCTACTGGAGCTTCTTTGACAATTTTGAGTGGGCGCTGGGCTATACCGAGCGCTTTGGCTTGACCTATGTGAACTACCAGACCCAGGAGCGGATTCCCAAGGATTCCGCCTATTGGTATCAGCGGGTGATGGCCACCAACGGCGCGGAATTATAAAAAAACAAGGGGCGCGGCAGAAGATGGCCGCGCCCCAAATTTGATGCGTCAGGATGAAACGGTTTCCGGCTCCGTAAAATCCGGATCGGCGGAAGGCAGCTGCTGGCAAACCATCAGCAGCGCGTCCTCCCGGTTGTCCTCGTAATAGCGCTTGCGCAGGCCCACGGGCTGAAAGCCCAGGCTGACGTACAGGTTCTGCGCCCGCAGGTTGCTCTTGCGCACCTCCAGGGTGGCGTAGGATGCGCCCAGGTTGGCAAGGTACTGGAGCAGGGCCTGCGTCAGCTTGCGGCCGTAGCCGTTCCCGCGATAGGCCTCGGCGATGGCGATGTTGGTGATATGGCTCTCGTCCAGGATGATCCATGCCCCAGCATAGCCGATCACGCGACCCTCCGCCTCCACTACCAGGTACCGGGCGGCCACGTTGCGCGTAAGCTCCTCCTCGAAGGATTTCCGGCTCCAAGGGGTGGGGAAGGTGGCGGCCTCGATGGCGGTCACCGCATCCAGGTCGGCAAGGGTCATGCGGCGAATCTCACAGGCGGACATGCTGCATCGCCTCCTGGAGGGCACGGTTCCGCTCCGCCTGCGGGGGACGGAGATACAGGGGCATCAGCGACAGGTAGTCCAGCTCCTCCGCTTCAGGGCGCGCGGCCAGCATGGCCACGGAGGCCGGGCGCAGGTAGCAGGCGTTGCCAGGGGCGAAAATCGCCCGCGGGCCCAGCAGCTTTTCCAGGCGCTCCCGGTGTACGGGCATGCCGTCCCCCAGGAAGCAAAAGCGCTCCCCCAGGGGCGTGATGCGCTCCATAAAGTCTTCCAGCTTGAGGGGAGCGTCGGGCAGAAGGCGGCGGGGCGGCAGGCCGGGGGCGAAGGCTGCCCCGTAAACCTGCCCAGCTCGGGCGTCCTGAATGGGGCAGAGCACGCCATCAAAATAGGGGATGCCGGCGGCCATGGCTTCCAGGGCATCGACGGCTACGCAGGGCACGCCACAACCATGGCTCAGGCCCTTCACCGTGCTGACGCCGATGCGCACCCCGGTAAAGGAGCCGGGCCCCACCACCACCGCCAGGCGGCTCATCTGGTCCAGCGCCATGCCGGCGCGCTGAAGCGCCGCGTCGATCATGGGCAGCAGGTTGGCGGAGTGGGTCAGCTTGTTGACCACGGCCTCCTCAAAGGCAACAGCTCCGTCCCGCCAAATGGCGACCCCCGCCACCGGCCCGGAGGTATCCACCGCAAGCACGTTCATCATGGGTCGTTACACCTCCTGGGGTATGGTTCGAAAATCGCCTACGCTGCGCCAAACAATGTCCCTGGCCGTTTCCCCCAGGGGGGTCAGGGTGATTTCCAGGTAGCTGGCAGGGATGGCCTCGGGACAGCGGACCGGCCACTCCACCACCGCCACTCCGTCGCCCCCCAGATATTCCTCCATGCCCAGCTCGTAGAGCTCTTCCACGCTTTCCATGCGGTACCAGTCGAAATGATACAGCGGGATCCGCCCATCCTCATACACCTGCAGGATGGTGAAGGACGGGCTGGCAATGGGGCCTTCGATGCCCAAGCCGCTGGCAATGCCGCGGGTCAGCTCGCTCTTGCCCGCGCCCATATCCCCAAAAAGCAGCAGCACGTCCCCCGGGCGGAGGCTGGCGGCCAGCCTCGCGCCCAGGGCACGCGTTTCTTTTGCGGAGGTAGTAATCAAAGAGAGTTCGTCTCCTTCGGCTCCGGCCTCACTTGCGCACGTGCAGCAGGGGGGACAGGGGCTTGTAGATAATGTAGGTGAGGACGCAGAGCACCACGCCTTTGAGCAGATTAAAGGGCGCGGTGACAAACAGGATCACCTTGAGCTCCGTGTCCACAAAGGGCAGCGTCTGCGCGCACATGGCGATGATGGAATCCATGGGCATGCCAAAGGCCGTCATGTAGAAGGGGATCAGCAGGTAGGCGTTGGTCAGGCAGCCGGCGATGATCAGCGCCACCGTGCCCGCCACCATGCCAACCAGCGCCCCCTTGCGGGTCTTCTTGCGCTGGTAGATCAGCGCCGCAGGCAGCACAAAGGCGGCGCCCATGAGGAAATCCGCCAGTTCGCCCACGTACATGGTGCTGCTGGTCAGGCAGCCGATCAGGCTCTTCAACCCCAGAATGATCAGCCCGGGAACGGGGCCCATGGAAAAGGCCCCCAGCAGCACGGGCAGGTTGCTCAGATCCAGGTGGTAGAAGGCTACCACGGGAATGCTGATCAGGTAGAGGATGGAGGACAGCGCGGTCAACACCGCAATGCGGGTCAGGTACTGAACGGAGAGGGTCTTGTTCTTGGCAGCAATCATGTCGGATGCCTCCTTCTGAAAATAGGCACGCCCCTGAAGCAAGATCAGCTAGCTTTTCAGGGGCGAAAATAAACCTACTTTCGCGCTCTTCTATCATCCAGACTATACTGTCGGCTCCGGAATTTCACCGAATCGGCCGCAGCGCAAAGCTGCGGTTCGCGGGCTGTACCGCCGGTAGGGAATTACACCCTGCCCCGAAGAAGCTTCAAGTGGCATGCAATTGTTTGGAACCGGTAGTAGCATAGCACAACCTGAGCCGGATGTCAACACACGGGCGGCGGCCGCGCTTTTTTTCTTCCAGGCGCACTTTGCTTTTGGGGGGAAAGGGCGTATACTGTCCCTGAGTTACGAATCAGGGGACGGCGGCGCAGGGAAGCGGCGCGCCCCTGCGCAAGGAGGAAACGCGCATGTTGGCACAGGCCTTTGACGCCACGCCGGAATTGGTTGGCTGGGAAGAGCGTTTTCCCTACCCGCTTTGCGGGGATGACGCCTGGGGAGCGCTTTCTCCGGCTGCACGGGAATGCTTGAGAAATTGGGGGCGGGAGGCGCTGGAAACGGCGTATCCCATGCTTACCGCCACCCAGTTTATGGCATTTGTCCGGGATGGAAGCCGCAAAGTATACGAGGACCCATATTTTCTCCGGCGGCGGACGCTGATGGGCGCGGCGCTGGCCTACTGCGCCCGGCCGGAACCGGCGCTGCTGGACAAGGTGATCGACGGGCTGTGGTGCGTGTGCGAGGAGACCTTCTGGGGGATCAGCGCCCACAACGGCAGCAGCCATGCGGGGCAGATACCCGCGGAGCAGCGGCCGTTGCCGGAGCCGCGGAATCCTTACATCGATCTTTTCGCCGCCCAGACGGCCTGCACCCTGGCCATCACCGTCCGCCTGCTGGGCAAGGAACTGGACGCCGTCGCTCCACTGATCCGCCGCCGGGTACTCCGGGAGCTGGATGAGCGGATCTTCGCGCCCTTTCTCTACCGGGACGATTTTCACTGGATGGGCATGATCCGCCAGGATCTCAATAACTGGACGCCGTGGATTCTGTCCAGCATTTTTCTGTCCGCCCTGGCGAGCATCCGGGACGACGCGCTGCTTCGCCAGCTTTTTTCCCGGGGTCTGACCATGCTGGATCGCTACCTGGACGGCATGCCCGAGGACGGCGGATGCGACGAAGGCGCAGGCTACTGGAACATGGCGGGAGGCGCGCTGCTGGATTGCCTGGAGGCGGTGGAGCGCGTCACCGGCGGGCGGGTCACATTCTGGGCGCAGGAGAAGATCCGCCGGATCGGCGCGTTCCCGCTGCACAGCCATATTGCGGGGCCGTGGCACTGGAACTTTGCGGATTGCGACGCGCAGCCCCTGCTGGATGGGGAGCGCGTGTATGCCTATGGGCGGCATACGGGCGACTGCGCGCTGCGGGATCTGGGCGCGGCCATGGGCGCTTCGATTGTGCCCCGGGATACGCCGCAGATGAATCGCGTGCTGGACGCCCTGTTTCGCGCCCCGGCGCCCGCTCCCTACCCGCCGGCGGAGGAATGGGTGTCTCTGCCCCAGCTGCAGGTGTTTGCCCGGCGGCACGGGGAGCTGTATCTGGCCTGCAAGGGCGGCCATAACGCGGAGAGCCACAACCATAACGATGTGGGCTCGTTCCTGCTGTTCCATCGGGGGGAACCGGTGGTGGTGGACGCGGGAAACATGACCTATACGGCCCAAACCTTTTCATCCCAGCGCTACACCCTGTGGAATACCCGCTCCCGCAATCACAACTTGCCGCTGATTGGCGGCGTGGAGCAAGCGCCTGGCCGGGCATACGCGGCGCGGGAGGTCCGGGAGGAAGCGCAGCGGATCTCCATGGAGATTGCCGGCGCATATCCTTTCCAGGCCGGGGTGCGCTCCTTGCGCCGCAGCTTCCTCATGGACCGGGAAATGGTTTTGCAGGATGAGGTTTTGCTGGAGCAGCCGCGGGAAATTATCTGGGTGTTCCTGTCCAGGCCCCGGCCGGAGCGCGTGGAGGGCGGTCTGCGGCTGGGAACGGTGCGGATGCGCTATGACGGCAGCCTGCGCTGTGGTGTGGAGGAGATACCGGTGACCGATCCTCGCATGGCCAGGAACTTTCCTGGCAGCCTGTGGCGCGTGACCCTGACCGCAGCCCCCGGGGAGCGGATCACCCAGCGCTTTCTCTTCGCGCCGGAGGCGTGAGCGGGCGTTCGACGGCTATTCCAGGCGGCTGACCAGCTGGCCGTAGCGGTCGTAAAGCAGGGCGGCGTCGGCCTTTTTCTCATGCCATACCCGGGTGTCCTGCCACACATACGTCCCCGGAGCTTCGCTGGTCAGGGTGGTCACGGTGCAGTATTCGCCGGGGGCCAGCGAAGCGCCCTGGGGAAAAACGAAAATTTCCTTGCCCTTTTCGCTGAACAGATACCATCCGGAGAGATCCACGGTTTCCGCGCCCTCGTTGCGCAGGGTGACCGCATCCTGCGCGACGCTTTTATCCACCAGCGCCACATCCCCGCTAACGGCTGGGGGCGTGAAGGTCATTAGCTCCGTTTGCGCCTTGCCCCCGGCGAGGGTGACGCGCACTGCGCCCTGCGCGTCCTGGGTCTGAAGTATCTGGCAGCCCAGGGAGTTCAGCAGCTCCATCACCCTGGACGCGGGGGAGTCCTCGTCCTCCGCCGTGCTGGTGGAGATCACCGCGATTTGCGGGCGCACTGCCTGCGCGAAGGCCTTTCCGGTGGCGTCGTTCTTGCCGTGGTGCCCCACCTTCAGCACGGTGACCGGGGTCAGGGCGGCGGCTTCCATCAGAGTTTCCTCGGCCTCCTTCTCCATATCGCCGGTGAGAAGGATGCTGCCGGCGTCCAAATCCAGGCGAAGCACCAGGGAGTTGTTGTTTTCCTTGTCCTCGTCCAGGTAGACGGGGCCCAGCACGCGCAGCTGGCCCTCCTGGACCGGAAGGGTATCGCCGGACTGCAGCCAGCGGACTTCCTCCCCCCGCAGGGCGGCGGCTACCACGGCGGGATGCTCGTTGGCCTCCACGTCGGTGTAATAGGCGGAGCTGTACCAGCCGCCCACCTCCACCCAGGAGGAGGCCAGCGCTTGCAGCCCTCCGGCATGGTCCTTGTCCGTGTGGGTGAGCACCACGCCCTCCAGCCGGTCGATCCCCAGCACGGTCAGCGCCCGGGATACCATTCCCCAGCTCTCCGCGGAGCCCGTGTCAATCATGTATACCGTTTCTCCTGCATAAAGCAGGTGACAATCCGCTTTGCCCACGTTCAGGGAGATGAGGACGGCCTCATCCTCCCCGCGGGCGCAGCCCATCAGGGCCAGGCACAGGCACAGCAAGGGAATCAAGCGTTTCATGGGCGTTTCACTCCTTTCCTTCACCTTATCCAACGGTTTACCATTTCTTTTCCCTGCTCCAGTGGCGATTCCCTGCGCTCCGCCGCAGGCGCAGGAAAAAAAGCCGTCCACCCTGAACGGAGCGGACGGCACAGACTGCTGAAAAAAACCTATTTTCTCACACCAGCATGAAAAGGTGAAACTTCCGGCTCCTTAACTTGCAGAAGTTTCATCAAGTATGGGGCCCGAAGGTTTCCAAAGGGCGATCGGAAAGCCCTTTGGTCGCCTTCGCAGAGGCGAAACCCTCTGCGCCTGCAAGCATGCAATGGAAAACTTGCAGGAATTTCGAGATCAAATATTTTATCAACAGCCTGAGCCGTCCACCCTGAACGGAGCGGACGGCAGATTGCGCGGCATGGACGCAGGCATTTTCAGCCCCAAGGAGCAGCGGAATGCCGGGGGAAACGTTTTCAGTCAGGATTCGCGGCGCGCAGGCGCGGCATGCCATCCCGAAGGAGGAAGATGCATGGAGGAAATGATGGCGCTGGCGCTGGCCCAGGCGCGGCTGGCTGCTCAAGCGGGAGAGATCCCTGTGGGAGCAGTGCTGACGCGGGAAGGCCAGGTGCTGGTTCAGGCCCATAACCGCCGGGAGGCGGATCACGATCCCACGGCGCATGCGGAGCTGCTGTGCCTGCGGGAGGGGGCGAAGCTGCTGGGGGACTGGCGGCTGCGGGAGTGCACGCTGTATGTAACCCTGGAGCCCTGTCCCATGTGCGCCGGAGCTATGCTGATGGCCCAGCTGGGGCGTTGCGTTTATGGGGCGGCAGATCCCCGATTGGGTTGCTGCGGCAGCGTTTACGATCTGCCTGACGACCCGGCGCTGGGGGGCGTGACCCAGTGGGTAGCCGGGGTACGGGCGGAGGAATGCGCCGCGCTTTTGCGGGATTTCCTCCGGGCGCGGCGATAACCTCAGGCGCAGGCCACAGGACCGATGCTTTCGCCGGGGATCAGCCGGCAAGGTACGGCGGCCTGGACAGGCGCCGACGGAGCGTTTTCGATTTGATCCACCAGTTGCTGGGCCGCCAGCATACCAATGCGCGGAGCGTCCTGAAAAACGGTGGTGAGGCGCGGACGCAGCAGGCGCGCCAGACGGATGCCGTCGTATCCGCCCAGGGAAAGGTCCTCCGGCACGCGGAGCCCCAGCTGATTCGCAGCCTCCAGCGCGCCCAGGCAGGCGTAGTCGTCCGGCATCAGGATGCAGGTGGGCCGCACGGGAAGGCGCAGCAGCGACAGCACGGCCTCCCGGCCGCGGTCGGGATGAAAGTATGCTCCCGCGCGCAGCCATTCCTTGCGCAGAGGCAGCCCGCAGGCGGACATGGCCTGGCGGTAGCCCGCCACCCGGCTTTCCGTGACGGCGCAGGCCTGGCCATGCACATAGGCAATCCGACGGTGGCCCAGGGAAAAGGCATGGCGCACCAGCGCTTCCATGCCCTGCTGGTTTTCCGACAGCACGCAGGCACGGTCCGGATAGGCGTGGTCAATGGTCACGCAGGGTATATCCGCCATGGCCAGCTCCTGCACCTGCGGGGATGCAAAGTCCACGCAGGCCAGGCATACGCCGTCCACGTTTCGGTAGCGGCAGTGTTCCAGATAGGTCATGGCCGTCCGGCCGATGTTGTGATTGATGAAGGTCACGTCGTATCCCCGGTGCTCCGCTTCTGACTTGAACGCCTCAAGCACCATGGCGAAAAAATCATGGGTGAGGCCGCTTTTGCTGTCATCCACAAATAGCACGCCCAGATTATAGGACCGGTTGGTTTTCAGCGTCCGGGCGATGGCGTTGGGATAATACCCCATTTCCCGGGCGGTGCGCTGCACCATTTCCCGGGTCCGCTCACTGATATCGCAATAGTGGTTGAACGCCTTGCTTACTGTGGAAACGCTTAATCCGCACCTGGCCGCCACGTCCTTGATGGTTATCGCCATTTGATGTGCTCCTCTTTTCAGCTCGTGTGGGTCCGCGGGTCTATCCCCAATTGTTCCTTGCCTTCCATTGTATCGGGTAAATTTACCAAAATCAAGAAATACGGAAAAATTTTCCATATTTTTCAGTATCTGGTGCAAGCAATCCGGGCGCATGGAGCGCCGGGGCTTGATTTTGCCGCCGGGTTGCCCTATAATCAGGCCAGAAAGAGGCTGCGGGCGCGGGACGCCCAGAGCGATGGAGGAGAGCAAGGATGATCGCATTAACGCTGCTGGCTGCGGACGGGACGGTGCTGGGGGAGGCTCGGGACAAGGAAGCGGCGGCGCTGACCGTGCTGCGCGCGTATCAACCGGGGGACCGGTTGGTGGTGGACACGGACCAGCGGGAGCTGTACATATCCGTGGATGCGTTTCTGTCTCCCGCTTACCTGTATGTGCCCCAGGGGCGCTTTACCTTTTCCTTTCCCACGGCTGCGGCGGAGTTGGAGCCTTACGCTCCCCAGGCATTCCGCGGCGAACTGCACACCTATATGGCCGCGCCGGCGGGGGAGTTGCAGGGCGCGTATCGCAACCTGGCGCTGAATCCGGTGGCGCAGCGGCAGTTTGGGGGCGGGTATCCCTTTGCCAGCGCCAACGTGGAGACCCGGGACGAGAGCGTGTTTTTTGCCCGCAACGTGATAGACGGCTGCCTGCAGAACCACAGCCATGGCCCCTGGCCGTATCAGAGCTGGGGCATCGGGCTGAGCGAGACGGCGGAGATTCGGCTGGATTTTGGCCGGGAGGTTAAAACGGATAGGATGCGCCTGGTACTCCGGGCGGATTTTCCCCATGACGCTTATTGGCGGCAGGCAACGGTGACGCTTTCCGACGGGGCGGAGTATACCTTCCCCCTGGAGAAGAGCGATCAGCCCCAGGAGATTGCTTTTGAGCACGCGCATCAGGTGCGGTGGATGAAGCTGCATCATCTGGTGAAGCAGGTGATGGAGTCGCCCTTCCCGGCGCTGACGGAATGGGAAGTGTGGGGCTGGGGCTAAGGACAGGAGAAACAGAAAGGGCCTTTCCGCGTTTTGTGGCGAAAAGGCCCTTTTGCATAGAGCAAGCAGTTGACGCATCAGAATGTTGCAGCATTCTCCATGGTGAGGGATTGTTTTTCCAGATCCTTCTGGTGGATCAGAAGGCCGGGGAAGATGACGGTAGCGGTGTAGCACACGATGGCCGCGATCAGGAACATGGGGCGAATGCCCACCAGGTCTGCAAAGAAACCGCCCAGGAAAGAAGAGATGATAATGGATACCACCGACTCAAAGGTGACCAGCAGCGTCTGCACAGTGGTCTTGAACTGAGGCGCCACCAGGCGGCTGAGGGTAATGGAAATGGTGACGCTGTTTAGCATATTGATGCAGTTGAGCATCTGTACGGCAAACTGCCCCTGGGGCGTGCCGATCAGGTAGGTCAGCAGCCAGCGCGTGCCGCTGAGCAGGCCGAGGATGAGCAGGATCCGCTTGGCGCCTACTTTGCGCGCCAGACGGTCGGCAATGAACAGGAAAGGAATTTCACAGAAAGCGCCCACGGAAAGCATGGTGCCGTACAACTCGTTAGAACCGCCCAAGTCGTTGGTAAAGTAGATGGAGAAGTAGGAGAAGTACAGCCCCTGAGCCAACGCATAGAACATCATGTAGATAATCAGTAGCAGTATGGGACGGCTCTTGAGAACCACGCTTACGGGCAGACGGCGGCGGCCGTACTGCACGCGGTTGTGGCCCTGAATGGGCGGCAGCAGGAAAATCAGCAGAATGTTGATGACACAGAACGCAGAATAGGTATAGAAGGTCAGCCGCGTGCCGTTTTCGGGAATGCCTGCAATTTGTCCCACTAAAAACATGACCAGGGAATAGCCCAACGCACCCATGGTACGGATGGGACCATAGTCACGATGCGCGGTTTCAGCATATTCAACGCTCATGGAGGTATTCAGCGAGGGCTGCGCTCGGCGGAAGCAATAATAAACGGTGTATAGCACCAGCACAAAAGCGAAAGAGTTGTTGATTAAAATTAGTGGGTACAACACTGCGGTGATCAGGATGAGCCACTGGAGCAAGTGGTTCTTGCTTTTGGAACTGTCGGCCAATATGCCCAAAGCAGGCTGAGCTAAAAGCG
Organism: Candidatus Egerieenecus sp.; assembly: GCA_048201975.1. Taxonomy (GTDB): domain Bacteria; phylum Bacillota; class Clostridia; order Christensenellales; family Aristaeellaceae; genus Egerieenecus. Next base: position 16,429 of record DBFBGQ010000084.1, read on the forward strand.
CCATTGCCGCAGCCGTGCCGCTGATTACGCCGATCATGGACTTGCTGAAACCGATCTCGTTGAGATAAATTGTGAAATAACTGGTGGTTGTATCCATCATAAAAAAGGCAAAATTGAAAAGCATAAAAGAAATATACGCCCGTTTGCTGGCATTCCCGGGAAACATATGGCTGCCTCATTCCTTTCTTCACATGGGTATTTCAGGGATATTATAATCCAAAGACAACAAATGCGCAATACAGAATCATAAAATGACCACAATATTGCCAAGTTACTGGCTGTTTGCCTGAGAGATGACAGAAAAAACGTCGATATCCTGGCGTATAGAGATGATTAACTTACCAAGCTCATCCAAGCAAAAAACGGCTCAGTTAGAAGAAATTTATCTTGCTTTGTCTTGCATGAGAAAAAAAAGCCATATTCAACATTTGCCTATTGACGACATGGGTAAGTCGTGGTATAGTTGCAGTAAGTCAAAACGAGATTTCGAGCAGATCGTTTGACAACGTGACGGCGTGAATTATTCTGAAAGCAGCGGTACCTTATGAGGAAACCGAAAGGATGGTGCAATTTTTATGCTACATCGCACGGAGATGATGACAGCCCATGACGCGTTGATCGACGAGTTGATTGCTGCCCAAGTCACGGATGAGAATCATCCTGATTTTGGCGGCTTTCTACGTTCTGGCATTTATCATGTGGAACCGCGGGAGAGCGGCTTCCGCCTGTCGGAAATGATTATTGGTTATATCTGCAAGGAAAGCCGCCATTATCATGAGGCGGTTGTTGCGCAGGCCATCCGCAACACGCTGGTATATATGGAGCGGCATCAGCGCCCGGATGGCTGCTTCGATCTGTCGAATTGCAACTTTGCGTCCCCGCCGGATACGGCTTTTATGATCAATAGCGTTTTCAACGCCTGGTGGCTGATGGAAAAGCGGTGCGACGCCCAGACGGAATGGCTGAAAGCGCCCGTGCTGCATTTTATTGAGACCTGCGCCGAGGGAATCGCCGCGGGCGGTTTCCATACGCCCAACCACCGGTGGGCCATTTCCGCGTGCCTCAAGTGCGCTGCCAATGTGACCGGCCGCAAGGAATTCTCCGACCGGGCGGACCAGTACCTGGCCGAGGGCCTGGACATCAACGAGGACGGCGAGTTCGCCGAGCGCAGCGCGGGCAACTACAACCAGGTCAACGACGATCAGATGCTGCGGCTGTACATCGCCACGGGCGAGCGCCGCTTCCTGGAGGCCAGCAAGGCCAACCTGGAGATGATGTTCAACTACATCGATCCGGACGACTCCGTGTTTACCAATAACTCCACCCGGCAGGACAACGGCCGCAAGGTCTATTTGAACACGTACTATATTCTGTTCCTGCTCACCGGATACTTCCTGAAGGACGCCAAGCTGGCCCGGGCGGCGGAATACATGTATCAGGCGTCCCGGCGCCACGGGATTGTGCCCAACGGGATCGAGTGGCTGCTGCTGTACGACGACCTGGACGGCTATGGCGCGGAGGAAGCCTTCGACCTGACCAAGGTGGAGAAGTACAGCCGCGTGTTCCCGGCCTCCCGGATTGCCCGGGTGCGCAACGGCAAGTATTCCTGGACCATGATGGAGGACCGGCCGAACTTCTTCTATTTCCAGAGCGGAGCGCTGACCCTGTATTTGGTCATCTATGCCAACATTTGCGACCGCCGTCATTTCCTGGGTGAGAAGATCGAAGCGGTTCCCAATGGCTACCAAATGAAATCCCATGCCGCGGGCTGGTATTACAAGCCCTTCTGGCCCAACCTGCCCAATACCAGCGACTGGTGGGCAATGGACAACCCCAATACCCGGGAGCGGGTGCAGGGGGCGCCGCTGGATACCACGGTAAGCGTCACCGACACGGGCGACGGCGTGGATATTTCCTTTGATACGGAGGGCATCGACCGGCTGCCCTTCCGCCTGGAGGTGGGCGTGCTACCCTGCACGGTGCGGGGCCAGCAATTCCTGATGGAGGGCAAAGCGGGGCAGAGCATTACGCTGATGAACGGCGCGGTGGAGCTGTCCAACCATGCGGGTGATGTGATTACCCTTTCGCCTGCTTTCTGCGAGCATAACGTGCTGGGACGGAGCACCAATTCATATCCGCAGAGCGAAGAGCATTTTACGATCTATATGACGGATTATACTCCTGTGCATCGGGTGCTGAAGATTCGCACGGCGCCCTTTGAGCGGCGCGATCTTCGCGGTAGCAGCGATCAGGGCTGATGGATGCGAAAAGCATCTGAAGGAATACACATCATGGCTTGGAAGGAAAGTGATTGCCTATGAGTACCATTGTAAACTCGGCGAAACCAAAATCCAGAGGGAGAGTCGCTCGTACCCTGCGCCAGTATTGGCGTTACCGGTATCTGGTGCTGCTGCTGATACCGAGCTTGGTGGTACTCCTGATTTTCAAGTATGAGCCCATGTATGGCGTTCAGATCGCCTTCAAGGATTTCAAGATCCGCTTGGGTATCACGGGATCGCCCTGGTACGACCCCTTCTGGGGCGTCTTTGCCAAGGTGTTCAGCCGTCCGGTGTTCTGGCAGGCGTTCCAGAATACAGTAATCCTGGGCTTCATGAACCTTGTAGTGGGATTTCCGATGCCCATCATTCTGGCGCTGCTGCTGAATGAATTGCGGAACGAAAGGTACAAGAAACTTGTTCAGACTTTCTCCTATTTGCCCCACTTCATTTCCTGGGTTACGCTGTCCGGCTTGTTCATTCAGCTGCTGTCGCCTTCCACGGGCCCGATTGCCGCTGTTGTGACAGCCCTGGGCGGAACGCCCTACTACTTCATGGGCGAGGTAAGCACCTTCCGCTGGGTGCTGGTGGTCACAAACATCTGGAAGAGCGTCGGCTGGGGCTCCATCATTTACCTGGCTGCGCTCTCCGGCGTGGACCAGGAGATGTACGAGGCGGCGCTCATCGACGGCGCATCCCGCTTCCAGCGCGTGTGGTACATCACGCTGCCCTCGATATTGCCTACGGTGACGGTTATGCTGATCCTCCAGTCCGGCAGCATCCTCAACGATAACTTCGACCAGGTGTACAACATGATGAACAGCGCGGTGTACCGCGTGGCCAACGTTCTGGGCGTGTACACCTATGACCTGGGCTTGAAGAACATGACCAATACCTCGCTGGCGGAGTCCACGGCGGTCGGCTTGTTCAAGAATGTGATCTCTCTGGCACTGGTGCTGGCAACCAATGCCATTTCCAAGAAGATCAGCGACAACGGGATTTGGTGAGAAAGGAGGTAGCAATCTATGCGAGGCGGAGTGACTGCAATGAATACTTCCAAGAAACACCGGCACATCAAGCGCAGTATCGGCGAACACATTTTTGATGTATTTAACGTCGTATTCTTAGGCATTCTGGCGCTGAGCATGCTCTACCCCTTCTGGTACGAGCTTGCCCTGTCGCTGGCGGACGCGGACAAGGTGGCTATTTCCAAGGTATACTTGTGGCCCGAGTACATCTCCTGGGATAGCTACGCCAACGTTTTGAGTTCCAAGTACATTTACTACGGCTATTTCTGGACCATCGTTCGCACCGTGGTCGGTACGGCGGTAGCGCTTCTGCTTGGCTTCCATTTTGCCTATGCGCTCAGCAAGAAGAACTTCCCCAACCGGAAACTCTGGACGGCGCTGCTGATCTTCACCATGTTCTTCTCCGGCGGCATGGTGCCTGACTACCTGCTGATTCGCGACCTGGACCTGATCAACAGCATCTGGTCCCTGATCCTTCCCGGCGCCATCAGCGCATACAACATCACCATCATGCGCAACTACCTGATGTCCTTGCCGGATTCCCTGGAGGAGAGCGCGTATATCGACGGCGCCAACGATATCATCATTTTGTATAAGATCATCGTTCCGCTGTCGCTGCCCATCCTGGCAACCATTGCCCTGTGGACGGCGGTGGGCCACTGGAACGCATGGTTTGACGCCATGATCTATATCCAGGACACGGACAAGCAGGTGCTGGCGATTACCCTGCGGCGTATCGTGCTCCAGGGCTCCAACAGCGTGGTGACCATGTCCGGTGAGCAAATGAGCACGCAGACCACCAGCGACACCATCAAGGCTGCCACCATCATGGTGGCCACGGTGCCCATCCTGTGCGTGTACCCCTTCATCCAGAAGTATTTTGTGAAGGGCGTTATGGTCGGTTCCTTGAAGGGTTGACAGTCCCTTCTTGAAACATAAAAAATAAAAGGAGG
>DBFBGQ010000085.1:0-27889 GCA_048201975.1 Candidatus Egerieenecus sp.
TAATCCTGTTCGCTCCCCACGCTTTCGCGCCTCAGCGTCAGTTACGGCCCAGTAAGTCGCCTTCGCCACTGGTGTTCCTCCCAATCTCTACGCATTTCACCGCTACACTGGGAATTCCACTTACCTCTTCCGCACTCAAGCTCTCCAGTCTCCAAAGCACTCCCCACCTTGAAAATGGGGCTTTCACTCCAGACTTAAAAAGCCGCCTACACGCCCTTTACGCCCAGTCATTCCGGACAACGCTCGCCCCCTACGTATTACCGCGGCTGCTGGCACGTAGTTAGCCGGGGCTTCCTCCTCAGGTACCGTCACGTCCTTCGTCCCTGAGGACAGAGGTTTACAATCCGAAAACCTTCTTCCCTCACGCGGCGTTGCTGGGTCAGGCTTTCGCCCATTGCCCAATATTCCCCACTGCTGCCTCCCGTAGGAGTCTGGACCGTCTCTCAGTTCCAGTGTGGCCGATCACCCTCTCAGGTCGGCTACCGATCGTCGCCTTGGTGAGCCTTCACCTCACCAACTAGCTAATCGGACGCGAGCCCACCCTTCACCAGATTGCTCCTTTCACCCCTGCACCATGCGGTGCTGTGGCCTTATGCGGTATTAGTGTACCTTTCGGTACGTTATCCCCCTGTGAAGGAAAGGTTGCTCACGCGTTACTCACCCGTCCGCCGCTAAAACACATCGCTTCCATCCGAAAACTTCCACAACATGTCTCCGCTCGACTTGCATGTGTTAGGCACGCCGCCAGCGTTCGTCCTGAGCCAGGATCAAACTCTTTCGTTCAATCCTTTTATCCGCATCCCGGCAAGATCGCTCTCGCCAGGTCGCTCGCTCTCAGAATCAACTGTCGTTCTTTTTGCGTCTTTCTCTGTATCGTTTTCAAGGTTCGGCGCCCCTCTCGCAAGGAGCTTGTATATCTTAGCAAATTGGCCTCCTCTTGTCAAGGCTTTTTTGAAGTTTCTCGGGAGATTTTTTTACATTTCCCTATGCCATGAACGATATCCCGTATACAAACTTTATCGTTCGCCTATGCCTACGATATCTTGTGGCATCAGCAAGATGTACCACCAATCCATTCGCGTTTATCTTTGCGCCGCACAGGCGAAACCCGCCGCGGCCGGGGAAAAAGGCCGCAGGCATTTCCGCCCGCGGCCTTCGCGCTTATCCCGCGGCCTTGGAAACCGCGCGCTGCTTTTCCGCGCGCTTCATCAGGCCGTCCACCAGGAACATGATGCCCACCGCCAGGGCGCAGAGCGCCAACGCGATGCCGATGGCGGCGCCATGCAACGGCGCCAGGAAAAACACCTTCCCCGCGAAAATCACACCGCCGGCCATCCCCGCGGCCATGACGGCAATCAGCACGGCCCGGCGCAGGGTCAGGGGCAGGCACACCCGCAGGAGCACCAGCATGCCCACCAGGGCGGTCACCAGGAAGGCCAGGGTATTGTCCACATCCAGGGTCAAGCCGAAAAGGCGGCCGCTGGCCATGGCCAGGGTGGAGCACACCGCCACGGCCACCGCGCCGGGCAGCGCCCGCTTGAGCACCGTCTCCAGAAAGCTGCCGCGCACCCGCTCCTGATTGGGCTCCAGGGCCAGGAAGAAGGAGGGGATGCCCACGGTGAGGGAGCTGATCAGCGTCAGCTGCACCGGCTGGAAGGGATAGGCCAAGGGCAGGAACAGCATCAGCACCGACAGCAGGAAGGAATACAGCGTCTTCACCAGGAACAGGGAGGCGGCCCGGGTGATGTTGTTGATCACCCGGCGGCCCTCGCCCACGATGGCGGGCATGGCGGCGAAGTCCGCGTTCATCAGGGTGAGCTGGGCGGCGTTCTTGGCGGCGTCGGAGCCGCCCGCCATGGCGATGGAGCAGTCCGCGGCCTTCAGGGCGGGGATGTCGTTGACCCCGTCGCCGGTCATGGCCACGCTGTGCCCGGCGGCCTTCATGGCCTCCACCAGCTCCCGCTTCTGGGCGGGGGTCACCCGGCCAAAGATGGTGCAGCGCTCGGCAGCCTCCGCCAGGGCCTTTTCGCTGGTGAGGGTGGTGGCATCCACGGCGTTTTCCCAGCCCTCCAGGCCCACCCGCCGGGCAATGTTCGCCACCGTGCGGGGATCGTCGCCGCTGATGACCTTCAGCGTCACGCCCTGCTGGCGGAAATAGTCGAGGGTCGCCTGGACGTTATCCCGCAGCACGTCGGAGAGGCAGCACAGCCCCAGGGGCGTCAGCGGGCCGGGGATGCGCTCCCCGCAAAGGGGCTCCGGGCTTCGAGCCAGGAGCAGCACCCGCAGGCCTTCCCCGGCGGCGGCCTCCACCCGCGCCCGCACGGCGGGAGGGAGCTCCCCCTCCAGTACGAAGGAGGGCGCGCCCAGCACCAGCGTGCCTTCGCCGGCGAAGGAGACGGCGGATTTTTTCCGGGCGGAGGAGAAGGGCAGCACCGCCTCCGCCTGGGCGGGCACCGGCGTCACGCCCTGGCGCAGGGCCTGCAGGGTGGGCGTGGGATCGTCGAAGGCGGTAAGGAAGCGCCCCAGCTCCCGGCGCAGCTCCGCCTCGTCCCCGTTCAAGGGTTCCAGGCGCTCCAGGGCCATGTCCCCCTTGGTGAGTGTGCCCGTCTTGTCCAGGCAGAGGGTATCCACCCGCGCCAGGGTTTCAATGCCGTAAAGCTCCTGCACCAGGGTGCCCCGGCTGCCCAGGCGCACCACGCCCACGGCCAGGGCCACGCTGGTGAGCAGGATCAGCCCCTCGGGGATCATGCCGATCATGGCCGCCACGGTGGTGGGCACCGCCTCGGTCAGGGCCAGGTGCGAAAGGAAGTGCTGCTTCAAAAACAGCAGCGCCCCCAGGGGGCACAGCAGGATGCTCACCAGGCGCACCAGCCGGTTCAGGTCCGTCATCAGCACGGACTTGGGGGGCTTGATGGCCTTGGCCTCCCGGATCAGGCGGCCGGCGTAGCTCTCTGCGCCCACCCGGGTGAGGCGGTAGACCAGCTTGCCCTCCATCAGGTAGCTGCCGGAGAGCAGCTCGTCCCCCGGGGCCTTGCCGATGGCGTCGCTCTCCCCGGTGAGCAGGGACTCGTTGGCCGCGCCGTGGCCCTCCGTCACCTGGCCGTCCGCCAGAATCTGGTCCCCCGTTCGGGCCACCACCAGATCCCCCAGCACCAGCTCCTCCATGCGGCAGGCCCGCTCCTGCCCCTCCCGCAGCACCCGGGCCATGGGCGCGTTGAGCAGCTTCAGCTTGCGCAGTGTGCGCCGGGCGCGCAGCTCCTGCACCGTGCCGATGAGGGTATTGGAAAACACCACGCCCAGGAACAGCATGTTCCGGTACGACCCCACCAGAATCAGGCAGGCCGCCAGGGCGAAATTCAGCATGTTAAATAGGGAAAAGAAATTGCTTGCCAGGATCTGTCCCACGGACTTGCCCGGATCCGCCTTGTGCCGGTTGTCCAGGCCCATGTCCGCCCGGCGGGCGGCCTCGGCTTCGGTCAGCCCGGTGGGCGGGGTGGGGGACAGCGCTCCGGTGTCGGGCTGTGTGCTTTTTTCACGCTTCATGGCCGCGCCTCTCCAGTATCCAGTCTCCCGCTTCCCGCAGGGTGGGCAGCACCGTTTCCCCGGCGGCCCGCAGATCCTCCTCCCGCTGATGCCCCCCGGCAATCAGCAGGCAGCGGCAGCCCATGGCACGGGCCGTTTCCCCGTCGTGGAGGGTATCCCCCAGGAACACCGCCTCCTCCCCAGGGATGCCCGCCTCCTTCAAAAAGTCCACGCCCCGCTGCACCTTGCTTGCGGCGTACACATCCCCCAGGCCCAGCACCTGCTGGAAGCACCCGGCCAGCTCCGGGTACTGCCCCAGCTGCTCCAGCAGCAACTCCTGCTGGGAGGCGGAGAGGATCACCTGGCGCAGCCCCGCCTCCCGCAGCCGCCGCGCCGTCTCCACCGCCCAGGGCGTCAGCGGCGTGCCGGGAAACTGCTCATGATACGCCCTGGACCACTCGCCGGCGATGCGCCGGTACATCTCCGGGGATACGCCCATTTTTTCATAATATTGCTGCACGGGAAAGCAAAACAGCCGCCTGTACTCCGCCTCGTCCGTGGGACGCAGGCCGTAACGGGCGAAAACCTGATTGTTCACCCGCACCACCAGGGGCACGTCCGCCACCAGGGTGCCGTTCCAATCCCAAAACACCGTTGAAATCAACGCTTCTCATCCTCTCCGGCCGCCATACCCCGCGGCCTCGCCTGCGCAAACCTAGTTTTATGATAAAATGACTTATTTTGGCTGTCAAGCGGGTTTCCTTAGGATTCGCTGAATTGTTTGTAAACTTTCTCTGAACGCGGCGAAAACCCGCCCAAATGCACCACGGCCCGCACCTTCGCCTCAGGCGAAAGCGCGGGCCGCACTGGCTTTGCCGCTTGCCGGGTCACGCCATGGCTGCGGCGTATTGGTCGCAAACCTCCTCCGTGGGGCCGAAGGCGCGAACCTTGCCGTGCTCCAGCCACACCACCCGGTCGCACATCTGCCGGATCTGGGCCAGGTTGTGGCTGACGAAGAGCACCGTGGTGCCGCCGCTCATCAGCTCCATCATGCGCTCCCGGCTCTTGCGCTGGAAGCGCTCGTCGCCCACCGCCAGGATCTCGTCCACGATGAGCACGTCCGGCTTGACCACCGTGGCCACGGAGAAGGCCAGGCGGGCCAGCATGCCGGAGGAGTAGGTTTTCAGGGGCATCTGGATGAATTCCCCCAGCTCGCTGTAATCGATGATCTCCTGGAGCCGCTGGGTGAGAAACTCCCGGCTGTAGCCCAGGATGGCGCCGTTGAGCAGTATGTTTTCCCGGCCGCTGAGCTCCATGTCAAAGCCGCAGCCCAGCTCCAGCATGGGCACCACCCGGCCCTGGGTGCGGGCCGCGCCGGCGGTGGGCTTGTAAATGCCGCTGATGACCTTGAGGATGGTGCTCTTTCCGGCGCCGTTGCTGCCCACCAGGCCCAGCACCTCCCCCCGCTCCACGGTAAAGCTCACGTCGTCCAGGGCGCGGAAGCGCTCGATCTTGCGCTTGCCTTGCAGGGCGTTGAGCACCCACTCCTTCAGGTTGGTGGTACGGTTCACGTCCATGCGGAAGTCCATGGAAACATGGTCCACCTGTATCATGATATCTGCCATTGTACCCCTCCGCCCCTTAGAGATAGAACACGAAACGGTCCTGGTTCTTTTTGAAGATCCACACGCCCAGCAGCAGCGGCAGCACGCTGCACAGCGTGCAGTACACATACGTCACCGGGGTGGGCGACACCCCGCCCAGGGTGATGCACCGCATGAAATAGATGAACTGATACATGGGGTTCATGTGGTACAGTGTGATCAGCTGCGCGGGAATGATGCTCTCCGGGTAAAAGATGGGCGTCACGTAGGTCCACATCAGCGCCACCACGCTCCACAAAAAGCGGGTGTCCCGGAAGAATACGTTCATGGTGGCCAGGATCATGGCCATGCCCAGGGTGAAGGTAAACAGGTAAAGCACCACCAGGGGCGTGAGCAACAGCGCCTTGGTCAGCTGCACGCCGGTGATCGCCATCATCAGCAGCAGCGGCACGAAGGAGATCACCAGGTTGATCAGGGAGGACACCGTCCGGCTGAAGGGATAGATATACTTGGGCATGTACACCTTGGTGATCAGCGCGCTGCTGGTCACGATGGAGTCCAGGCCCAGGGTGGTGGCCTCGGTGAAGTAGTTGAACAGCACGATACCCGTGAGCAGGTACACGGGGAAATTGGGAATGCTGGTCTTGAAAATGGTGGAGAACACCACGTACTGAATGCCCATGGTCAGCAGGGGATTGAGGAAGCTCCACAGTGCCCCCAGCAGGCTCTGGCGGTACTTGGTGTTGAAATCACGGGCCACCAGCTGCTCCAGCAGGAAGCGGTAGCGCCCCATGAGATCCGCCGCGGTGAGCAGCAGATTGGTCCTGTTCCGCGCCTTCGTCCGGGCGCAAAGCAGGGCTACCCCCGCCGCCAGCAGCGTCAGTACCCCGCAGATGGGCCAGTACCAGGCCATGATGTTGCTGCGGCTATGCCCCCGCACAGTCACGCACAGCTGGCCCCGCAACGCCTCCCCGTTCACGGTCAGCCGGTCCAGGTTGCCCGCGTCCAGGGCAAAGCGCCCGGCGTTGATCTCCTGCCCCACCCAGAAGGCGGGCAGTTGATTGGTTTCCCCCGCCTGCAGGATCAGGCGCAGGGTCATTTCCTTCCCGCTCAGGCGGATGGCGTCCTCGGGAAAGTTTGCGGAGAACTCGTCCCCCTGGACGTACTGGGTCAGGTCATAGGGCTCGCTCCAGAGCACCTCGTCCCCCTGGAGCACCTCCAAGCGCACCGTGCCCGCCACCTGGCTGCCCACCGCGGCCACCTCCAGCGTGACGCCGTCCACAAATTCGCAGCCCACCTCCAGCCCCTGCTGGAGCACGTCCCCATCCGCGGGTATGCCCGCCATGAAGCCCTGGGCCACCGCTTCGCTCTCATAGCCCTGCCGGGACCAGTCGTCGCCGATAACCCAGCCCAGCAGCGCCAGCAGCGCCGCCAGCACCGCCACCGCCGTCAACCCGCGTTTCAAGGTTACGGACGCGAACATTGCCGGTTTTTCCCCCATGCCCCTCTCTCCTTGTCTGCATGCGCTTTCGCAGCTACGCTAAAAAAATTTCCCGCTTCGCGGCGGGCTTTTCACTTCAAGCACAGTATAGCATATTTTCCCTGCTCCGCGCAAGCGCAACAGGGCCGCGGCCCCTCCCAGGAGGCCGCGGCCCGGATGATCAATAATTTTCGGCGTTGAGCTCGAAGTAGCTCTGGGGATGGTTGCAGGTGGGGCACACCTCCGGCGCCTTGAGGCCCACCACGATGTGGCCGCAGTTGCGGCACTCCCAAATCTTGACCTCGCTCTTTTCAAACACCTGCATGGCCTCCACGTTGGCCAGCAGCTTGCGGTAGCGCTCCTCGTGATGCTTTTCGATGGCGGCCACCCGGCGGAACTTGGCCGCCAGCTCCGGGAAGCCCTCTTCCTCGGCGGTCTTGGCGAAGCCGTCGTACATGTCGGTCCACTCGTAGTTTTCGCCCTCGGCGGCATGGAGCAGGTTCTGCGCCGTATCGCCGATGCCCTTCAGCTCCTTGAACCAGAGCTTGGCATGCTCCTTCTCGTTGTCGGCGGTCTTGAGGAAGAGGGCGGCAATCTGCTCATAGCCTTCCTTCTTGGCCACGGAAGCAAAGTAGGTATACTTGTTGCGGGCCTGGGACTCGCCGGCAAAGGCGGTTTCCAGGTTTTTTTCCGTTTGGGTGCCGGCGTAGGGGTTGGCGGGGGCGGCCTCCTGAATCCGCTCGAAGGAGGAGGCGGGCTGCTTGCACACCGGGCACTTGAAATCGGGGGTCATGGGACCTTCATAAATATAACCGCAAACCTTGCACTTCCACTTTTCCATGTTTACACGCTCCTTACTATTCGCATCGTCTTTCGTCGGGTTGTCGTTGTCGGGGATCAGCGTCAGCAATTGCCGTGCCGCCTGGGCGGGGAAGCCCGGCCCGGGCGGGTTGCGGAGAAGCTCCCGCAAAAGCTCATGGGCGTTGCCGCTCTGGGGCAGCATATAGCCCGCCTCTCGGAGAATGTCCTCGGCAACCAGGCGGCTGGACCTGGCGATTCCCTTGGCCAGGCGGTACAGGCCGTCTTTATGGGTTTCCTGGGCGAGCTGCAGCGCGGCCTTTTCCTCACGTGCCTTGCTCTGCGCCAGCAGGGTGGCCGCCGCCGTCACGCGCGGGGTCTTCCGCTGCTGGGGAGGATACGCCACGGGGACCATGCTGATGGCTTTGCTGGGGCACGCCTCGGCGCACGCGCCGCAGCCCACGCACTTGGACGCATCAATGATGCTGTTCTCGGTGTCCGTGGCGCCCACGGGACAGACGTACAGGCACAGGCAATCCTTGGTGCACAGTCGGAGATTTCTCACAGCGATCTTCTTCATGCCTTACGCCCTCCCTTCCAGCTTCTCAAACTTCCAGTCCGGCACCTTGCACACGGGGCAGAGCTTGGGGGCGCTGGGACCCACGTAGAGGAAGCCGCACACGGTGCAGACCCACAGCTCGTTGCCCGCCAGCATGGCCTCGCCCTCCTGGGCGTAGCGGCTGAGCAGCGCCTGGACCATGCGGGTAACCTTCTCCCCCCACACGCAGATGCGCTGGGTTCCCCGGTCCCCGGCTTCCACCGCTTCCGCCCGGAGACCGGGATAGCCCTCCGACAGATCCTCGGCCACCCACTGGGCCAGCAGCGCCTGGTCCGCGCCGCTCTCCTTAGGCGCGGCAGCGGCGAAATAGTCGGCCAGCTCCATCATCAGCGCCTGTTCCTCGGGTTTATACTGCTTCTCGCAGCCCCGGGCCAGGTTGGAAAACACCGCTGCCAGCACGCCGGGGGAAAGCCGCAGCGCGTCCGGGTCCACCGGCTCCGGCCGGCGGGGCGCGGGAGCCGCCGCGATCTCTTCCTGGAGAACGAACACGGACTTGGCCGCGCCGCACACCGGGCACACCCACTGCTCCGGCAAGCGGTCAAAGGGTGCGCTCTCCTTGCTCTCGTCGTACACATAACCACAGATGGGGCAAATATATTTCACGGTCAATCCCTCCCTCCGTTGGTATTCATGCCTTGCGCAGGCGCCCGCCGGTTTCCCTTCGCTCTCCGGGCGAAAGCGCCTTTGTTCTGCCTTTTATATACCACGCCGGAAAACGGGTGAAACAAAACTTTTCCAAAATTCGCCCAACAGCGGCGGCCCCGGGGATCTGTCCCCGGGGCCGAAATTCAGCGCAGCTCCGTCTCCTGCACGCATTCGCTTTTGATGCGCCCCACCAGAAACTGCAGCCCATCGATCACGTGGGGCCGGATATCTCCGCCCAGAAGCACGTACATGATGTCGTCCCCCACCTGCAATTCCCCCTCGTTGAGCCACACCCGCACGTAGTACACCCCGGGCAGGCCATAGGTTTCGGCCACAGCCGCCTCCACCTTGGCCCGGTCGTAGGAAAAGCGCATGCCCGTCACCGGCAGGGCGGAGGCGTCCCCCTGGCGGACCAGTGCCTTGGGGGTTTCCCGGACCACGCCGTTATGGGTCAGGTACATGCGGATCCTGGGCGCGGAGGGGTCCGCGTTGGCCTCGCGAAGCCGTTGATCCCTGGAAGGAACGGGTTTTCCCATTGCTGATACACCGCCTATGCTATGCTTTGCCCGGCGGGGCCGGGCTGCATATGCATTCGCCTCCGGCGGGGGATTTTCCTTTTTCTCCGGCGCTTTTCTTCCCGGCGGATTGACAGGGGGCGCCGGGTTGTGTATCATCATGCTGAGAATTCAGGGACAAAAGAGGCGGAAAGCGGATGCACAGGCTCAAGGAATACCTGCGGGACAACCGCGCCCTGCTGGGCGCAATCTTCACCCTGGCCTGGCCGGCCATGCTGGAGCAGCTGCTGCAAACGGTGGTGCAGTACGCGGACTCGGCCATGGTGGGGCAGCTGGGCGCACAGGCCACCGCGGCGGTGGGATTGACCACGCCGGTGAACTGGCTGGTAAACTCCCCCATGTTCGCCATGGGCATCGGTTTTCTGGCGTGCATCTCCCGCGCCCTGGGCGCCCGGGACAACCGCACCGCCCGGGCGGCGGCGGGGCAGTCCATCTTTGCGGTGCTGATCCTGGGTACGGTGATGGGGCTGCTCACCGTGGGGCTGAGCCCGTGGATCCCCGGCTGGCTCAACGCGGCCCCGGAGATCCGGGAGGAGGCGGGGCGGTACTTCGCCATCGTGTCCCTGCCCATGCTCTTCCGGGCCGCCAGCATACTCTTCGCCTCAGCCCTGCGCGCCTCCGGGGATACCCGCACCCCCATGCTGGTGAGCCTGGCCATGAACGCGGTGAACGTGGCGCTGAACTTCCTGCTGATTTTCCCCACCCGGGAAATTTCCCTAATGGGGCTGCGGGTGACGGCGCCCGGGGCGGGGCTGGGGGTCGCCGGCGCGGCCGTGGCCACGGCGGTTTCCTACGTGGCGGGGGGCGTGATGATGTTCCGCGCCCTGTGGCGCAGCCCGGCGCTTTCCCCCAAGGGCCAGCCCCTGCGCTGGAACCGGGCGGTGATGGGCCAGTGCGCCCGGGTGGGCGTGCCGGTGGTGTTCACCCGCATCGGGGTAAGCCTGGGGCATGTGGTGTTCCTCTCCCAGGTGTCGGTGCTGGGCACGGTGGCCCTGGCGGCCCACTCCCTGGCCCTCACCACCGAGGAGGCGGTCTACCTCCCCGGCTACGGCATGCAGGCCGCGGCCTCCACCCTGGCGGGCAACGCCGTGGGCGAGGGCAGCGAGGCCAAGCTGATGGCCGTGAGCCGGCTGATCCTGCTGGTGGCGGTGCTTTTGATGACCTGCACGGGCGGGCTGCTGTTCCTGTTTCCCCAGGTGATGCTGGGGCTGTTCACCCCCGACCAGGCGGTGATCGCCCAGGGGGCGGTGGTGCTGCGGATCATCGCCGTCACCGAGCCCATCTATGCCGCGGGCATCATCTGGGAGGGCGTTTTCAACGGCGTGGGAGATACCCGCGCGCCCTTCGTCATCTCCATGGGCACCACCTGGGGGGTGCGCATTCTGCTGACCACCCTGTGCGTGCATGTGTTTCACCTGGGCCTGCTGGCGGTGTGGATCTGCATGGCGCTGGACAACATCACCCGGGCGGGGCTGCTGGGGGCGCGGTTTCTGGGTACGCGGTGGAAGCGCGGGCTGAACCTTTCCGCCTCATGAGCCCGGCAGGCCCAGGTACTGGGTTTCCAGGGCGAAGCGCAGGCCGTTCCAGCGCAGCAGGTTCAGCATGATCCCCAGGCGGTCCGCGTGGTACAGCCCGCTGATCTGCTGCACCGCCAGCAGCGCGCAGCGATCCTCCTCCCCCAGGGTCAGGGGCGTCATCATGCCCAGGGGATCGGCCATGCCCTGCCGGGGGGCCTTCAGCTTGCCCTCCGGGCCGTAGAGCTCCGCCAGCGCCTCCGGGTTGCTCAGGCACAGGCGGTATTCCGCGCCGTTGGCCCGGCTGTACACCGTTACCGCGTAGCCGTCGGCGTAGTTCACGTCGTATTGATAGGCGGCGTTATAGGCCGCGGTTTCAAACAGCCGGCGGTAGCCCCGGTTCAGCCAACCGAACACCGTGTAATACCCCGTGCCGCCGCTGCCCCCGCTGTCCACCGAGGTCAGGATGTCCAGCCGGTCCCGTCCGGCGAGGGGGCACAGGGTGAGCCGGGGGTTGTATCCCGCGTCCTCGGGCAGGGACAGGCGGGTTTCCCGGCAGCTGGCCCCATCCTGGATGCGCAGCTGGATGCCCTGCCACATGCTCCCTTCTGCCTCCTGATAGCCTGACAGCCACACCCGGTCGGGGATGCCGTCGCCGTTCACGTCCCCCCGGGCCTGGGTAATCGTCCTTCTTCCGCTCATAGCCTCGCTCCTCTCCGATTCCTTCAGCCTAGGGTATGCGCGGCACGCCGCAAACCTGCCTGGGAAGTTCCCCAGGCCCCAACGTTTCAGCAAGCATGCCCGCCTGTCCCCCTGGACCCCTTCGGCCCCCCTACCTGATGAAACCTTTGCAAGCCAGGGAAATCGGAAGTTTCTTTCTTCCTGCCGGTGTAAGAATCGACTTTTTTCAGCCATCCAAACGCAAAAGCCGGAGGAGCTGCGCCCTCCGGCTTTTGCGTTATTGCTTTTTCCAAATGGCGGGATGGAACAGCGCCATCATGGGGAAGATTTCCAGGCGGCCTGCCAGCATCAAAAGGCTGAGCACCACCTTTGAAAAGGGGCCATAGCCCGTGAAATCCTCCACGGGGCCCACCGCGCCCAGGCCCGGGCCCACGTTGCTCATGCAGGTGAGGGCCGCGGTCAGGTTGGTCTCCAGGTCAAACTTGCCCTCCAGGGACACCAGCAGCCCGCCCAACAGCACCATGGCCACGTATACGAACACGAAGGAGGCCGTCTCCTGCAGGAGGGATTCCGCCACGCCCTTGCCCTCAAAGCGCACGGTTTGCACCTTGCGGGGCTGGAAGGTATGCCGGACGGCCCGCAGGCCCTGCTTGCACATCATGCCCACGCGGCACACCTTGATACCGCCGGCGGTGGACCCGGCGCAGGAACCGACGAACATCAAAATGATGATGACCATCTTGGCCGCCGCCGGCCACAGGTTGAAGTCCGCGGTGGCAAAGCCGGTGGTGGACATGATGCTGGCCACCTGAAAGCCGGCGTAGCGCAGGGCCTGGAGCCAGGATGCCTGCTGGGGCAGGATCAGCACGGTGATCAGCGCCGTGGCCGCGGTGAATATGCCCAGATACCACCGCAGCTCCTCGCTGCGCAGCACATCCCGCCACCCGCCGGTGAGCAGGCGGTAATACAGCGCGAAGTTCACCCCGAACACCAGCATGAACACGGTGATGATCCAGTCGATCCATTCGCTTTGGAAGGCGCCCACGCTGGCGGCATAGTTGCTGAAGCCGCCGGTGCCCGCCGTGCCCATGGCGTGAATGATGGCGTCGTAGGGGTTCATGCCCGCGGCCATCAGCAGCGCGAACTCCACCATGGTCAGCGCCAGATAGATCACGTACAGGATCTTGGCCATGTCCCCGATCTTGGGGACGATCTTGCTCAGGGTGGGGCCGGGGCTTTCCGCCCGGACCAGGTGGGAGGTGCGCCCGCCCATCTTGGGCAGCAGGGCCAGGGTGAGCACCAGCACCCCCATGCCGCCGATCCAGTGGGTGAAGCTCCGCCAGAACATGATTCCGTGGGGCGCGCCCTCAAAGTGGGTGGTTACGGTGGCGCCGGTAGTGGTGAAGCCGGAAACCGCCTCGAAAAATGCGTCCTCATAGTTGGGCAGCTCGCCGCTGAACACGAAGGGCAGCGCGCCAAAGGCGCTCAGCGCCACCCAGGACAGCGCCACCACCAGAAAACCCTCCCGGGCGCGAAAGTTCCGCTCCCGGGGCTTGCTGGCAAAGCGCAGCGGCAGGCCCACCGCCAGCAGCGCCACGATGGACTTCACCAGCGCCATGGCGTCCCCGTCCCCATAGATCAGCGCGATGAGCAGCGCCGGGAACATCGCCGCCGCCTCCACCAATAAAATCGCGCCCAGCAGATAACCAACCAACCATCTGTTCATCGGTGAATAACCTCGTTCAGGTCGTCAATGCCCGTTTCGCAGGCGATGATGACCACCCGGTCCCCCTCCTCGATGTGGTCGCCGCCAAAGGGCACGATCACCTTTCCCTGGCGCACGATCACCGCCACCAGCGTGCCCGGGCGCACCACCAGATCCTTCAGCGCGATGCCGATGTAGGGGTCCTCGCCCCGGGCGATGAATTCGAGGGCCTCCGCCTTGTCGTTCATCAGCCGGTACAGCCGCTCCACCTTGGTGCCCTCGCCGTTGACCCGGGCGCGGACGTAGCGCAGGATGGCCGCACAGGTGCTGGCCTTGGGGCTGACGATGCTGTCCAGCCCCATGTCGCTGATGATGTCCGCATAGGCCACCCGGTTGTTTTTCACAATCACCTTGGGCACGCCCTGCCTCACGGCGAACAGGCCGGTCATGAGGTTTTCCTCGTCCCGGTCGCACATGGCCACAAAGGCGTCCATCTGCCGCAGGCCCTCCTGCTCCAGCAGCTCCTGATCGGTGCCGTCGCCCTGAATCACGTTCACGTGGGGCAGCATTTCGCTCAGCGCCGCGGCCTTGGCGGGATTGATCTCGATCATGGCCACCCGAATGCCCATGGGTACGATCACCTTGGCCAGGTAATAGCTGATCCGGCCGCCGCCCAGGAGCATCACGTTTTTGATCCGCAGGGAGTGCTTGCCCAGGAAGCGGAAATAATTGGTGACGGTCATCATTTCCCCGGCCACGTGCACCCGGTCGCCGGGCTGAATCACAAAATCGCCGTTGGGGATGATCACCCGGCCCTCCCGCTCCACGGCGGCGTAGAGCACCCGGGGAATTTCCGGCAGGCGTGTGGCCAGCTTGCGCAGGGGGCAGCCCACCATGACGTCCTTCTCCTGGGCACGGAACTCCACCATTTCCACCTGGCCCCGGGCGAAATATTCAATATTGTTGGCGAAGGGGAAGCGCAGCAGGCGGCTGATCTCCATGGCGGTGGCCCGCTCGGGGTTCACGGCCATGTCGATACTGGTCTCGTGCTGGAGCAGGGCCAGGCTCTCGTTGTATTCCGGGTCGCGTATCCGGGCGATGGTATACTGCGCCCCCAGCCGCTTGGCGATCAGGCAGCAGAGCATATTGATCTCGTCGCTGGCGGTGGCGGCCACCAGGATGTCGGCCTTCTCCACCCCCGCGTCCATGAGCGTGCGGGCGTTGGCGCCGTTGCCATGCACGCACAGCACGTCCAGGGTATCCTCGCTGCGCTGGAGCACTGTTTCGTTGTTGTCGATAATCACCACGTCGTGGCCCTCGCGGGTCAACTGCTCCGCCAGCGTATGGCCAACCTTGCCGTCGCCCACCACCAGTATCCGCATGCCGATTCCTCCATTGCTTGTCCAGGCAGCGGACGTCCCCCGCCTTTCCCTGTAGACGGGACATATTCTAGCATATTCCCCCGAAAAATGAAATACTTCTGTGAAATTCCGCCTAAAATAGGTAGAAACGGCAAAAAAAGGCCGCGTTCCCCCCACTGCCCTCCCCCGGGCCAAGGGGGAAGGCGGGCGGGAACGCGCCTTAGAACATGCTCAGCTGGCTGGTTTCGCTCAGGCCCTCCAGGGCGCCGTGGGTCCGCAGCAGGTCTATGACGCCGTTGCCCACCTTGCCCCGTTCCTTCAGGTCCTCCACGGAGAGGAAGGCTCCCTGCTCCCGTGCGGCCACGATGGGCAGCGCGGCGGATTCGCCCAGGCCGCCCAGGCTGGTGAAGGGGCAGCGGATGGCTCCGTCCTCAATGAGGAACTTGCGGGCGTCGCTTTTGTACAGGTCCACCGGCAGGAAATGGATACCCCGCATGTTCATCTCCAGCACGATTTCCAGGGCCGTCTGGGCGTCCTTGTCCTTGGCGGTGGCGTTGTCCATGCTTTTGATTTCGCGGATCTTGGCGCGGCAGGTTTCCGGGTCCACCAGCATGGTGGAGGCGTCGAAGCCGTCCCCGCGCACGGTGAAGTAAGCGGCGTAGTAGGCCAGGGGATGGTGCACCTTGAACCAGGCGATGCGCAGGGCCATGGTCACGTAGGCCACCGCGTGCCCCTTGGGGAACATGTACTTGATCTTTTTGCAGCTGTCGATGAACCAGGGGGCCACGTCGTGGTCCAGCATGGCCTGTTCCATCTCGGGCTTGAGGCCCTTGCCCTTGCGCACCGCCTCCATGGTGGTGAAGGCCAGCTTGGGCTCCACGCCCTTGTCGATGAGGTAATTCATGATGTCGTCCCGGCAGCAGACGCACTCGTTCAGCTTGGCGGTGCCGGAGCGGATGATGTCCTGGGCGTTGCCCAGCCATACGTCGGTGCCGTGGCTTAGGCCGGAGATGCGGATCAATTCCTCCATGGTGGAGGGCTGGGTATCGTCCAGCATGCCCCGGACGAAGGCGGTGCCAAACTCGGGAATGCCGAATGTGCCGGTGGTGCAGTCAATCTGCTCCGGGGTGACGCCCAGGGCCTCCGGGGAGTGGAACAGGCTGCGCACGGCGGGATCATCCAGGGGAATATCCCGGAAGTCAATCCCCGTCAGCCCGCACAGCTCATGGATCATGGTGGGATCGTCATGGCCCAGGCAGTCCAGCTTCACCAGGATGTCGTGCATGGAGTTGAAATCGAAGTGGGTGGTGATGAATTCGCTGTTCAGGTCGTCGGCGGGATGCTGCACGGCGGTGAACTGGTAGATCTCGTATTCCTTGGGCACCACCACCATACCCGCGGGGTGCTGGCCGGTGGTGCGCTTCACCCCCACGCAGCCCTGCACCAGGCGCTCCTTCTCGGTGTTGCCACACTGGATGTGCCGCTCCTCCAGGTACTTGCTCACGTAGCCGTAGGCGGTCTTGTCCGCCAGGGTGCCCACGGTGCCGGCCCGGAACACGTGCCCCTCGCCGAACAGCTCCACCACCTGGTGGTGGGCCTTGGACTGGTATTCCCCCGAGAAGTTCAGGTCGATGTCGGGCACCTTGTCCCCGGCAAAGCCCAGAAACACCTCAAAGGGGATGTCGAAGCCGTCCTTGACCAGGGGGCGGCCGCAGAGGGGGCAGTCCTTGTCGGGCAGGTCCACGCCCACCTTGTACTTGCTTTTGTCCACGTCGAAAAAGCCCTTGTGGCAGTGGGGGCAGCGGTAGTGGGGGGGCAGGGCGTTCACCTCGGTGATGCCGCACATGCAGGCCACAAAGCTGGAGCCCACCGAGCCGCGGCTACCCACCAGGTAGCCGTCGTCCAGGGAGCGCTTCACCAGCCGCTCGGCAATGTTGTACAGCGTGGCGAAGCCGTAGCCGATGATGGAGCCCAGCTCCTTTTCCAAGCGTTTCACCACGATATCGGGCAGGGGATCGCCGTACCAATCCTTGGCCGTGCCCCAGGACATGTTTTGAATGTTGTCCGCGGCGTCGGGCCAGAAGGGCTGAAAGGTGTCCTCCCCCTTGGGATGCTTGGGGAAAAGCCGCAGGGCTTCCACCTGGTCGGCAATCTTGCGCGGGTTGACAATGACCACCTCCCGGGCCTTCTCCTCCCCCAGGTAGCTGAACTCCTCCAGCATTTCCTCGGTGGTCTTGAAGTACAGGGGGGGCTGCTGGTCGCAGTCGTCATAGCCCTGACCCGCCTGGATGATGGCGCGGTTGATGGCGTTGTGGGGGTCCAGGAAATGCACGTCCCCGGTGGCCACCACGGGAATGCCCAGCTCCTCCCCCAGGCGGACGATGGTGCGGTTCAGCTCTCGCAGGCCCTCGTCGTCGGCCACCTGCCCGTCCCGGACCAGGAAGGCGTTGTTCCCGATGGGCTGAATCTCCAGGTAATCGTAAAACCGGGCGATCTTTTTCAGCTTGTCCCAATTTTCCCCGGCCAGCACCGCGCGGAAGAGCTCCCCGGCCTCGCAGGCGCTGCCCAGAATCAGCCCCTCCCGGTACTTCTGGATGAAGCGCCGGGGCATGTGGGGGCGGCGGCGGAAATACTCCAGGTGGCCGATGGACACCAGGCGGTTGAGGTTTTCCATGCCCTTTTGGGTTTTCACCAGCAGGATGATGTGGAAGCTCTCGCCGATGGCGCCGCCCTTGAGGGCCTCGTTGAGGCCGCGGAGGGTGTTGATGCCCCGTTCCCGGGCCTCCTTGTACATCTTGGCCAGGCACAGGGCGGTGGCGGTGGCGTCATGGACGGCCCGGTGGGCGTTTTTCAGGCTGACCCCCAGCTGCTTGCATACGCTGCCCAGCTTGTGGCTCTTCATTTCGGGGTAGAGCTTGCGGGCAAAGGTGAGGGTATCCAGCACCGGGGCCTGCCAGCTCAGCCCCAGCCGGCGCAGCTCCGCCCGCAGCAGCGAGGCGTCAAAGGCGGCGTTGTGCGCGGCGATGGGGCAGTCCCCGATGAAGTCCATGAGCTTGGGGATGGCGGTCTCCGCGGTCTCCTTGTCGGCAAGCATCATGTCGGTGATGCCGGTGAGCTCAATGATCTTGGGCTTCAGGGGCTGCCTGGGGTTGACCAGCAGGCTCAGGGAGTCCGTCACCGTGCCGCCCACCAGCTTCACCGCGCCGATTTCAATCACCCGGGCGGTGTTGGTGTTCAGCCCCGTGGATTCAAAGTCCAGCACCACAATGGGCTCGTCCAGGTCCCGGTCGTCGGGGGATTGGACGATCTCCGTCTCGTCGATGAGGTAGCCCTCGCAGCCGGGGATCAGCTTGATGTCCTTGCCCTTCACCGCGTTGAAGGCCGCGGGGAAGGACTGCACCACCCCGTGGTCGGTGATGGCCACGGCGGGATGCCCCCACTGGATGGCGCGCTTGATCAGGTCCCCGGCGGGGGTCAGGGCGTCCATGGTGGACATGTTGGTGTGCATGTGCAGCTCCACCCGCTTTTCCGGGGCGTTGTCCTGCCGCTCCACACGCTCCATGGGCACCACATCCCGCACGGAGATGGACAGCTCGTGGGCGAAGTTGTCATAGAGGCATTCCCCGCGGACCTTTACGTTCATGCCCACCTTGATCTGCTCCACCTTGTCCCACACGGCCTTGCGCTCCTCGGCGGTGATGGGCTCCGGGGGCGCGTCGTCCTCCCGCTTGCGGCCGAAGCGGTTGCGGTAGCGCAGAAAGATCTTGCACAGGATGGAGGAGGTGTAGTCCGTCACCGCAAAGGTGAGTAGCAGCATTTCCCCGCCCTTGAGCTCCTTGGTTTCCAGCTTGAAAATGTCCCCCTGCACGGTGACCAGCCCCGCGTCGCTGGTGAGCTCCTTCATCTCCACGGGCCGGTCGGCGATGGCGCGGCCTAGAATGGCCTTGCCCAAGGCATGGTCGGTCATCATGGGGGCCAGGGGAGCCCGGGGCTTGGGCTCGGTCTCAGGCTTGTCATGCTTCTCGGCGGGCTTGCGCTCCCGCTTTTCGGCGGGCTCCTTCCGGGGCTGCTTTTCCGCGGGCGCGGCGTTTTGCTGCAGCTGGGCCAGGGTATAGACCTGCTCCTGCTCCTTGCGCCGGGCCTCCCGCAGGGCGGCCAGCCGGGCCTCCTGATCCCCGGCCACGGCCAGCTCCACCTTCACCTCAATGCCGAAAATATCCTTCACCGCCTGGGTCAGGCGGCCCGCCACCCCCTGCCTGCCCATGAACTCCAGGGAGAAGGGGTCGGGGAAGGTCAGGGTGATCCGCTCCCCGTCGCAGCGCCAGTCCATCTGGTCCATCCAGCTGATGGAAGCGGGGTAGTTCCGCTTGAGAAAGTCCACAAACACCTGCTTGTAGTTTTCAATATGCGCCAGGAAGTCCTGGGCCAGGGAGGGGCTCACCACCCGCAGGGCCAGGGGGCACTGGGTAAACACCTGCCGCAGCACCCGCTCCATCTTCAAAAAGGCGGCCTCCTCCACCAGCACGTCGCTTTGGAAGGTGATGTACGCCTTGCCCTGGGGCTTTACATACACCACGTGGGGGGTATGCAGCTGCCCCTTGAGCTGGGGCAGCTCGCCATAGATGCGGCTTAACAAATCTTCGTAGCTCATGGGGCCTCCCTTCCGCCATCCCGCTGGAGAATCAGCCGGGTGGCGCCTATCGCTTGTACGGTCTGGAAACCCAGGCGCTCATACAGCGCCCGGGCCCGGACGTTTTTTGCAAACACATACAGGAACACCGGCCCCGATATCCCCGCCAGCAGCTCCCGGAGCACCGCGCCGCCCACGCCCTGCCCGCGATACGCCGGCAGAATGTAGAAGTCGTCCAGCTCCGTTTTCCCCTCCGCCGGGGCCAGGCGAAAATATCCCACCAGCGTTTCGCCCCGGTAAATGCGGCGATATTCGCCCAGATGCCCGGCAATCTTCCGCCGCATCCAGTCCATGACCCGGTCGTAGGGAATATGCTCCACATCCTCGTAGGCGTCCACCAGCTCCTTTGCCTGGGCAAAGATCACGGGGACGTCCTCCTCCCGTGCCGGGGCGTAGCGCAGCTGCATCATCCGTATCCCTCCTGCAATCTCCTGTCCCCAAAAGGCAACGGAAGGGAGGGGCCTTGCGCCGCCTCCCCGGACCGTTGCGCCGGTTTTTTCGATTTTTCCCCTGGGGCTCACTCGGCGGCGCCTCCGGCCGCTTCCTTCTCCCGCTGGGCCGCAATGGCCCGGGCCGCGGCAATCAGCGCCTGGGCCAGATCGCCATCCACCCGCCGGGCGGTTTGCCCCTTGACAAACAGCGCGCCGCCGGACTTGCCCCCGGCGATGCCCACATCGGCCTCCCGGGCCTCCCCGGGGCCGTTGACGATGCAGCCCATCACGGCCACCTTCAGCGGCACGCGGATATCCCGCAGCTCCCTTTCCACCCGGGCGGCAATGCCCGCCACATCAATGCAGGTGCGGCCGCAGGTGGGGCAGGAAACCAGCTGCACCCCCTGGGTGCGCAGGCCGATGGCCCGGAGAATGTCCCAGGCGGCCTGGGCCTCGGGGAGGGGATCCCCGGTGAGGCTCACGCGGATGGTATCCCCGATGCCGTCCAGCAGCAGCGAGCCGATGCCGATGGCGCTCTTGATGGTGCCCTGCCCGGGGAGCCCCGCCTCGGTCACGCCCACATGCAGGGGATAATCGCACCGCTGCGCCGCCAGGCGGTAGGTTTCCACGGTCAGGCGCACGTCGCTGGCCTTCATGGACAGCACGATGTCCTCAAAGCCGGCCTTTTCCAGCATGCGCGCGTGCTGCAGGGCGCTCTCCACCATGCCCGCCGCGGTGGGCCCGCCGTACTTTTCCAGGATGTCCTTCTCAATGGAGCCGCTGTTCACCCCGATGCGGATGGGAATGCGGTGCATCCGGGCGCAATCGGCCAGCAGGCGGACGTTGGCCTCCCCGCCGATGTTGCCGGGATTGATGCGCAGCTTGCTAATGCCATTTTCCGCGGCCATGATGGCCAGGGTGTGGTCAAAGTGAATATCCGCCACCAGGGGGCAGGGGGAGCCGTCCACCAGCTGGCGAACGGCCCGGGCGCAGGCGGCGTCGTACACGCTCACCCGCACCAGGTCGCAGCCCGCGGCGTGCAGCGCGCGAATCTGGGCCAGTGTCTTATCCACATCCCGGGTGTCGGTGTTGGTCATGGACTGAACCCAGACCGGGTTATGGCCGCCCATGACCAGCCGGCCTACGGATACCTTGCGCGTTTCGTACATCCCGCATCCCTCCGCTTGCGTAAGTTTATTGGAACAGCCGCAGCACGTCCTTGTAGGTAAAGAAGATCATCAATCCCAGCAGCAGCACATAGCCCGTCAGGTGGACCATGGCTTCCCGGCGGGGGGGCACGGGCTTGCGCCGGATGGCCTCCACCACCATGAACAGGAACCGGGAGCCGTCCAGCCCGGGAATGGGCAGCAGATTCATGATGCCCAGGTTGATGGAGATCACCACCAGCAGGTTGACAAAGCTGTCAAAGCCCCCCTGCTGCACCTGGTCGGATACCATCGAGATCACGCCCACGGGCCCGGCGGTCTGGTCCAGCCCCGCGCCGGTGGTCACCAGATCCTTCAGCGCGCTGAAGATCAGTCCCCCCGCGTAGACGCAGTTGGCCCAGCTGTTCTCCACCGACGCCACAAAGCCCAGGGATTGCCGCTCCATCTCATAGGCGGCCCCCACGGTGATGCCCAGGCGGTACTTGCCCTCCGCCTCGTCGTAAAAGGGGGTCATCTGGGTGTCGAAGGTGGTGTCCCCCCGCTGCACGGTCAGCTGCATGGGGCCATCCCCGTCATAGGCGGCGATGGCGTTGAGCAGCGTATCGGTGGTGCCGTCCAGCACGTCGACCCCGTCGATGCGGGTGATCACGTCCCCGGCCTGGAGCCCCGCCTCCTGGGCCGGGCCGCTCTCCACCTGGTCGATGTAGGGATAGGCCGCCACCGGCACCTGCGCCCCGGCAATCCAGAAGTATAGCGTCAGCACCACAAAGGCCAGCACAAAGTTCATCCCAGGCCCCATGAGCACAGTGAGCATCCGCTTCCACACGCTCTGCCGGCTGTAGGCCCGGGGATCGTCCAGGGTTTTGCCCTCCGCGTCGTCCTCCCCGTAAAAGGCGCAGTAGCCGCCCATGGGAATGGCCCGCAGGGAGAAGGCCGTCTCGTGCTTCTTGCTCTTCCAGCCCAGCAGCTTGGGCCCGAAGCCGATGGAAAACTCCATCACCCCGATGCCCGTGAGCCGCGCCGCAATGAAGTGCCCCCACTCGTGCACCATAATCAGAATGCCCAGCAGTAAAATGGCCAACAGGACGTACAATACCGTCATAGTTCTCCTTTCATGCGGCGCAGCTGGGCGTCCACCGCCCGCCGGGCCGCTTGATCCGCCGCGAAAATTTCCTCCAGGGTGCCGGCGGGCAACCCTGGCAGGGCCTCCAGGGCCCCTTCCACCAGGCGCGCAATGGCGCCAAAGGGAATCTCCTCCCGCAGGAAGGCGGCCACCGCGGCCTCATTGGCCCCATTGAGCACGGCGCAGGCCGCGCCCCCCGCCCGCAGGCATTCCCCCGCCAGGCGCAGCGCCGGGAAGCGCTCCGGGTCCCCCTTTTCAAATGTCAGGCTCCCCAGGGCAAACAGGTCCAATGCGTCGCCCCCTGTGGCCAGGCGTTCCGGGTAGCTCATGGCGTAGAGGATGGGCAGGCGCATGTCCGGCGTGCCCATCTGCCCGATCACCGCCCCGTCGGCGAATTCCACCGCCGAGTGCAGGATGCTCTGGGGGTGTACCACCACCTGAATGCGCTCCGCAGGCATGTCGAAAAGCCAGCGGGCTTCCATGATCTCCAGGGCCTTGTTGAACATGGAGGCGGAGTCCACGGTAATTTTGGCGCCCATGCTCCAGTTGGGGTGGCGCAGGGCCTGGGCCGGGGTGGCCCGGTCCATGGCTTCACGGGTCCAGGTGCGGAAGGGTCCCCCCGAGGCCGTGAGCAGCAGCCGCACGGGCCGGTTGCCCCCCGCCCCTTGCAGGCACTGGAAAATGGCGCTGTGCTCGCTGTCCACGGGCAGCAGGGGTTTCCCCGCCCGCCGGGCCGCGTCCACCACCAGGTGTCCGCCGGTTACCAGCGCCTCCTTGTTGGCCAGGAGCACCTGGCGTCCCGCCTCCAGGGCGTCCATGACGCTTTGCAGCCCGGCAATGCCCACCACGGCCACCAGCACCATGTCCGCCTCCACCTCCGCGGCGGCGGCATGCAATGCCTCCGGGCCCATGACCCAGCGGCAGAACCGGCAGTCCGCCGGGATCTCCTCCAGGGGAATGGGCTCCACCAGCCCGGCCACCTCCGGGCGGAAGGCCCGCACCTGCGCAAAGAGCAGGTCCTTGTTCCGCCGGGCGGTCAGGGCACGGACCGTGAAGCGGTCCGGATGCAGGGCCGCCACCTGCAGCGCCTGGGTGCCGATGGAACCTGTGCTGCCTAGTATATTCAACGAACGCATAAGCTATCTCCCTGCTTCGCCGCCGGGAAAGCCCGGCTCAAATTGCTAAAAAAACCATGCTTTTTCCCCGCTGGATCACAGGCCGTGGAGCAGCCGGTAGCAGATCATCACCACCGCCATGAACAGAATGCTGTCCAGCCGGTCCAGCATGCCTCCATGGCCGGGGAACAGGTTGGAGAAATCCTTGATGCCGCAGTGCCGCTTCACCAGGGAGGCGAACAGGTCGCCCATCTGCCCGGCCACGCCGCCCACCAGGCCCAGCAGCGCGTATTCCCACCAGCGGGGAAGCAGCGCCAGGGTTTCCTGGTCGCACAGCATCAGGCTCACCAGCCCCACCGCCGCGGCCGCCAGCAGGCTGCCCACCAGCCCAGCCACCGCCCCGGAGATGGTCTTGTTGGGGCTCACCGCCGGGCACAGCTTCGGCCCGCGCACCCGGCTGCCCACGAAAAAGGCCACCGTATCCCCCAGCACGGGAATGGCGAAGAGCAGCCAGAGCAGCACCACCTGCAGGGCCTTGGGCTGCAGCTGCGCCAGGGCCACAATGCACATGCCCGGCAGCACAATGGTGAACAGGGGCAGCATGCTCAGCACCGCATCCTCCAGGCGGGGCTCGTCCCGGAAGACCACGCAGATCATGGTCACCAGGCACACGCCGCCCAGCAGCGGCACGATCATCTCCTCGCCCCCCAGGGCCACCAGCGGCACCACCAGCGCCATGGCCAGCCATGTGGGCCAGGATACGGGCCGGTGCCCCGCCACGCCCAGGGCGTGGTATTCCTCATGCATGGCAAAGCACAGGCAGACGATTGCGGCCACCCCCATGACAACTCCGCCAAAGTAGATCAGCACAATCAGCAGCGCCGACAGCGCCACACCCGTCGCAAGCCTTTGTCCCATGGTTTTCTCCTTTTCTTTCGATTGCTCTCTTTCCGCCTATACCCGCGCCCCGAAGCGGCGCTGCCTTCCCCCGAAGGCCTGCAGCGCCTGGTCGTAGTCCCGCACGCTGAAATCCGGCCACAGCACCGTGGGGAACAGAAACTCCGCGTACGCGCACTGGTACAGCAGGAAGTTGCTCAGCCGCATTTCTCCGCTGGTGCGTATGAGCAGGTCCACATCCGGCTGGCCCCGGGTATACAGGTGATCCGCCAGGGTGCGCTCGGTGATGCGCTGGGGGTCCAGGGTGCCGCTCTGGGCCAGCATGGCCAGTTCCCGAGCCGCCCGGGCCAGCTCCGCCCGGCCGCCGTAGTTCACGGCGATGTTCAGCCGCAGCCCGGTGTTCTTTCCCGTGCGCTCCTCCGCCTGAATCAGCACCTCCCGCTGCTTGTCCGGCAGGCGGGACTTGTCCCCCAGGATCAGGATGCGCACGTTCTTGGCGTCCAGCTCGTCGATTTCCGAGGCAAAAAATTCCAGGATCAGCGCCATCAGCGCGGCCACCTCCTCGGCGGAGCGGTTCCAGTTCTCCGTGGAGAAGGCGTACAGGGACAGCGCCTCAATGCCCAGGTCGTCGGTGTGGCGGATGATCTCCCGCAGGGCCTCCACGCCCTGGCGGTGCCCCATGGCCACGGCCAGCTTGTGCTTTTGGGCCCAGCGGCCGTTACCATCCATGATGATGGCCACGTGCCGGGGCAGCTTGGCAAAGTCCTCCCGTTTCATGGGGCCGTGATGAGGCCGGCGGGGTGCAAACAGCGCCATGGGACTCCTCCTTTTTGGAAAAAAGGCATGCGCCAGCCTAGGGGAGCCCGCGCATGCCCTGATCGTATCTCTTCATTCCGTCTCCCGGGGATCCCCGTCGGGGAAATAGCAAACGGTGAGGCGGCCCTGCGCCGCGCGCACCACCCGGGGCGTGCCTTCCCGGGCCTGCCGCCGGGGGCTGGCGGAGAGCTGTATGTCCGCCGTTTCCCCCGCCTGGCGCAGCTTCTCCTGGGCCAGGGGCAGGGGCAATCCCAGCAGCGACTGCCAGTCCATGCTCAAATTTCCATGATCTCCTTTTCCTTGGCGGCGCAGATCTTATCGATTTCCTTCACCGCGTTGTCGGTGACCTTTTGCATTTCTTCCTCGCCCTTGCGCTGGTCATCCTCGGTGATGGCGGATTCCTTCTTCATTTTTTTGATCTGCTCGATGGCGTCCCGGCGGATGGACCGCACGGCCACCTTGGCCTCCTCGGCGCTCTTGCGGGCCACCTTGGTCAGCTCCTTGCGGCGCTCCTCGTTCAGCTCGGGGAAGATCAGGCGGATCACCTTGCCGTCGTTGGAGGGGTTGAGCCCCAGGTCGCTTTTCAGGATGGCCTTTTCCACCAGGGGCAGGGCCTTCACATCCCACAGGGAGATGGTGAGCATCCGGGGCTCGGGGGAAGCCACGTTGCCCAGCTGCTGGATGGGCGTGGGGGAGCCGTAATAATCCACCATGATTTTATCCAGCAGCCGCGGATTGGCCCGTCCGGCCCGCAGGGACTGCATTTCTTTGAAATAAACATCGCAGGTTTTGCCCATTTTTTCCTTGGCCGTTGCGATTACCTGTTTCATCGTGTCTTCCTCCATTGCGCAGGATTTCTTGGCTACTATTGTAAACGGTTTTTTCCATTCTGGCAAGTGTCCGGGAGAAAAACTCTCCGCCGGCAACAAAAAGCGGCTCCCCATGGAACCGCTCCAGCGTGTCGAAAAAGGCGGCGTCATTCCCTCCCCGCGGGGGAAACATGCACGTTCAGGTGCGGATAGGTAATCTCCACCCCATGGCGCTGGAAGGCCGCATAAATGCGCTCGTTGAGGGCATAGCGCAGGGCCAGGTAATTGGAGGAAGGGGCCCACGCCTGCACCAGGTAGTTGATGGCGGAATCCCCGTAGCTGTCCAGATAGACCGCGGGAGGCGGGTCGGACAGCAGTCCCTCCAGGGAGGCCACGGCCTCCAGCGCGGCGGCGCGGACCTGCTCGGGGGTGTTGTCGTAGGAAACGCCCACGGAAAGATCGATGCGGCGGGAGCCGGCAAAGGTGTAATTGATCAGCCGGGAATTGTAGAGGGTGTCGTTGGGCACATAGACGGCGCGGCCATCGGGGGTGGTCAGGCGGGTGTAGAGGAGGCTGATCTCCTGCACGGTGCCCGCCACGGTGTCCGACTCGATGTAGTCCCCCAGGGTGAAGGGCTTGCTGCCCAGGATGATCAAGCCCCCGGCGAAGTTTT
This sequence comes from Candidatus Egerieenecus sp., assembly GCA_048201975.1. Lineage (GTDB taxonomy): Bacteria > Bacillota > Clostridia > Christensenellales > Aristaeellaceae > Egerieenecus. The sequence continues at coordinate 26,225 of DBFBGQ010000085.1, forward strand.
TCAGCACGCCCTGCACCGCCAGGGACAGCGCCAGGCCCACCACCGAGAACACCGCCAGGAAGGAGGAGATGGGCACGCCGATGATGTTCAGCGCGATCATCACCGCCACGAACAGCAGCAGGAAGCGCATCACCGTGCGCAGCATGGAGTGGAGCGCCGGAGCCACCCGGGGCATGCGCCGCAGAATGCGGTCAAAGGCCAGGAGCAGGTACCGCCGAGCCAGCAGGCACAGCGCCAGAACCAGCACGGCGGTGAGAATCTTCTCCACGGGGATGTTGCTCCCCAGCACCTGCCAGATGGACGCGGTTTCCGACATGGCTTCGGACACGGTTGCGGAGATATCGTCGGTCATGAAGGACCTCCCTTGCGTGTTGGCGGGGCGTTACATCCGCTCCGGCGATTCGATGCCGATGAGGTACAGCCCCGTTTTGATGACGTTCTTCATGGCCCGGGTCAAGGCCACCCGGGCAGCCGCGGCGGCGGGGTCGTCGTCCAGGATGCGGTGCTCGTAATAGAACTTGTTATAGGCCTGGGCCAGGTCGGTGACAGCCCGGGTAATCATGGAGGGCTCGTACTTCTCCGCCGCCTCCAGGATCACGTCGGGGAAGCGTCCCAGCTTGCGCAGGCAGTCCTGGGCCTCGTCGTCGGCCAGGGCGCTCCAGTCGGGTTCGGGCAGGGACAGCTCCGCCGCCTTGCGCAGCACCGAGCAGCACCGGGCATGGGTGTACTGCACATAGGGGCCGGTCTCCCCGTCGAAGTTCAGCGCCCGCTCCCAGCTGAAGTCGATGTCCTTGATGCGGTTGTTGCTCAGGTCCGCGTAGACCACCGCGCCGATGCCCACCTGCCGGGCCACCTCGGCCTTGTTGGGCAGGTTGGGGGATTTTTCCTCAATGATGGCCAGGGCCTTCTGCTGGGCCTGCTCCAGCAGGTCCTCCAGGTAGACGATGTAGCCCTTGCGGGTGGAGAGGGACTGCCCCTCGTAGGAGATCATGCCGAAAGCCACGTGGACGCAGTCCTTGGCCCAGTCGTAGCCCATCTTTTCCAGAACGCGGAAGAGCTGACGGAAATGCAGATCCTGCTGATAGGCCACTACGTACAGGCATTTGTCAAAGTGATAGGTATTGTAACGGTATACGGCTGCAGCCAGGTCACGCGTATGGTACAGGGATGCGCCATCCGAACGCAAAATGATGCAGGGAGGCATATCATCCTCCGAGAGGTCTACAACGGAAGCGCCCTGGGAGAGAGTCAGAAGCCCTTTTTCCTTTAACACATTGATCACTGGCTCCATTTTGTCAATGTAAAAGCTCTCTCCGGCATAGCTGTCAAAAGAGACGCCCAACAGATCATATACGCGCGCGGTATCCCGCAGGGTTAATTCCTTGAACCAGTTCCAGATGCTGAGCGCCTCTGGGTCACCATCTTCAATCTTCTTGAACCAGGCGCGGCCCTCGTCCTCCAGGGCGGGGTCCTTCTCGGCTTCCTCGTGGAACTTCACGTACAGGCGCACCAGCTCGTTGACGCCGCCCTGTTCCACGGCCTCCTTGTTGCCCCAGCGCTTGTAGGCGCAGATCATCTTGCCGAACTGGGTGCCCCAGTCCCCCAGGTGATTGATGCCCACGGTGGCATAGCCCAGGTGCTCATAGATGCGCTTGAGGCTGTGGC
>DBFBGQ010000086.1:0-4877 GCA_048201975.1 Candidatus Egerieenecus sp.
CCTGCTCCTTTTCCACGTCAATGGCGTGAATCTTCTTCAGCGTCACAAAGTACAGCAGGCTGTCGATGCCCACGCCCACCGCGGCCTCAGTAATGGCCAGATCCGGGGACTGGAGCATCATCCAGATCACGCTCATGGCCAGGGACTGGCTCATGAAAATGACAATGGCCACCAGCAGATTCTTGCTCAGCGCCACGGAAACGGCGCACACAATGATGAACACCAGCAGGAGGATATTCAGAAAGCTCATTCAGTTCCCCTCCTTTTCACGCACCACAGCGGTCTTGTCCACCACGTTCATGTGCCGCTCCAGATGATCGTTGATGGTAACCTCCAGGCGGCTGATCAGGTGGGAGGCAACGGGGCTGGTCAGCCACAGGGTGATGATCACCAGAAACATCTTCACCGTGGCAATGGTCAGCCCTTCCGCCACCATTACCCCCAGCAGCACGAACAGGATGCCCAGGGTATCCCCCAGAGCCGCCGCATGCATGCGGTTCATGCTGTAGCGGAAGCGGAACACGCCCACCACGCCGGACACCAGCACGAACAGCCCCGCCAGGGTCAGCACCGCGCTGAGCAGAAAGCGGACGAATTCAAGCGTGCTTTTCATCCTCCTTTTCCTCCCGGCGCTTCTGCCGGTAAATGCCCATGTACACCTTCGTCAGCAGCACCACCGCCAGGAAGGAAAGCATGGTGTAGATGATCGCCACGTCCACCAGGTACCCCTCCCCCATCAGGAAGGCCAGCACGCAAATGGTGATAACGATCAGCGTGCCCATCATGTTCACCGCCACAATCCGGTCGGCAATCCGCGGTCCGCGAATGGCGCGGATCAGGCACATCATCAGCAACAGGCCGATAACCACCAGCGCGGCGTTGAACAGCACCTCGTATGCCTCACGCATGGCCTTTTCCCTCCTTTTCCAGGCGGCAAATACGCCGCTGCATCTCGCTGTCCTCAATGCCATGGGCATAGGTCACGTCCAGGCAATGCACCAAAAACAGGTCGTCCTGCATATCCACGGTAATGGTGCCAGGGGTCAGGGTGATGGAATTGGCCAACGCCACACGGCCCGCATCCGTTTTCGCCTTGGTGTGGAAGGAAACCAGCTGCGGCTCCACTTCCTCCTTGGGCGTCCAGATGAAGTGCAGCGTCTGCCATACCGCCAGGCAAATCTCCTTGAGCATATAGGCCCCATACATCAGCAGCTTGGGGAGCCGCAGGAAAATTTGCCATTCCTTTTTCGGGGAATAGTCCATAAACTTCCAGATGAAGACATAGATCAGTCCACAGAGCACCACGCCCGTAATGGCAATCTCGGCCGTCCATAGACCGTTGAAAACGATCCACAGGGCAAAGAGCAGGAAAAACATAGGCATCCTCCTTTTCCTCAAAAAGCACGGCTTCAAACCGATGAATATTCTAGTCCTTCCTATTATATATGTCAAGACTCAATGCATCATTTTCTTGCGCTTTCCTGGCATGTTTTCAGGTTTTGTGCCCCAGGGTGTATTCCTGCGGTATTTCACGGCAAATGGGATTGCATTCCCGCGAAATGTGGGGTATGATGATACGTATACCGCCCGTGGCGATATCCCCCCATGGAAAGGAGTTCTGCCATGTTTCCCATTGTGAAAAAGCGCGTGCTGAACGAAACCGTTACGCTTATGGAAATTCTCGCGCCGCTGGTGGCTCGCAAGGCCTTGCCCGGTCAGTTCATTATCTTCCGCATCGACGAGGAAGGGGAGCGCGTTCCGCTGACCATTGCGGATTATGACCGGGAGAAAGGCACCGTTACCATTATTTTTCAGAAGGTGGGCTATACCACCGAAAAGCTGGATACCCTCCAGGAGGGCGACGCCCTGCTGGACTTTGTGGGCCCCCTGGGCGAGCCCAGCCACACCGAGGGCGTGCGCCGGGCCGCGGTCATCGGCGGCGGCTTGGGCGTGGCCATCGCCTATCCCCAGGCCAAGGCGCTGCACCAGGCCGGGGCGGAGGTGGACCTGATCGTGGGCTTCCGCAATCAGGACCTGATCATCCTTCAGCAGGAGCTTACCGCCGCCTGCGACAGCCTCACCGTGATGACCGACGACGGCTCCAACGGCCATAAAGGCTTTGTTACCCAGGCGCTGGCCGAGAAGCTGGAGGCCAGCCTGCAATACGACCTGGTGGTGGCCATTGGCCCCATGCCCATGATGAAGGCCGTCTGCGATCTCACCCGCCCCTATGGGGTGAAGACCATCGTCAGCATGAACCCCATTATGATTGACGGCACGGGCATGTGCGGCGGATGCCGCATCACCGTGGGCGGGGAAACCAAGTTTGCCTGCGTGGACGGCCCGGATTTCGACGGACACCTGGTGGACTGGGACGAGGCCATGGCCCGCTCCCGCATGTTCCGCCCGGAGGAAGCCAAGGCCCGGGAAAAGGGCCATGTGTGCCGCTTGACAGGAGGTGTCCGTTCTTGAGCAACCTGACCAAAACTCCCATGCCTGAGCAGGACCCCGCCGTCCGCGCCACCAACTTTGCGGAGGTAGCCCTGGGCTACACCGTTTCCATGGCGCAGCAGGAAGCCGCGCGCTGCCTGCAGTGCAAGCATGCGCCCTGCGTTTCCGGCTGCCCGGTAAATGTGCCCATCCGCGATTTCATTGGACAGATCCAGCAGGGCGACTATGCCGCCGCCTACGCCACCATCCGTTCCCAGAACGGCCTGCCCGCCATCTGCGGCCGCGTCTGCCCCCAGGAAACCCAGTGCGAGAGCAAGTGCGTTCGGGGCATCAAGGGCGAACCCGTGGGCATCGGCCGGCTGGAGCGCTTCGTGGCCGACTGGGCCATGGAACATGGCGCCATCATCCCGGAGCATCCCGCCCCCAAGGGCAAGCGGGCCGCCGTGGTGGGCTCCGGCCCCGCAGGGCTCACCTGCGCCGCGGACCTGGCCAAGCGCGGCTGGCAAGTAACCGTCTATGAAGCCCTGCACACCCCCGGCGGCGTGCTCATGTACGGCATTCCCGAATTCCGGCTGCCCAAGGCGCTGGTACAGCGGGAGATCGACGCCATCAAGGCCATGGGCGTGGAATTTATCACCAACGCGGTGGTGGGCCGTTCCGTCACCGTGGACGAGCTGCTGGCGGAAGGGTACGACGCGGTGTTCGTGGGCAGCGGCGCGGGCTTGCCCAACTTCCAGCGCATTCCGGGGGAAAGCCTGTGCGGCGTGTATTCCGCCAACGAGTTTCTCACCCGTATCAACCTGATGAAGGCCTATGACTTTCCCCGGCACGATACCCCTGTGAAGGTGGGCCAGCGGGTGGCGGTCATCGGCGGCGGCAACGTGGCCATGGACGCGGCGCGCTGCGCCCGCCGCCTGGGCGCGGAAGTGACCATCGTCTACCGCCGCAGTGAAAAGGAGATGCCCGCCCGCCTGGAGGAGGTCCACCACGCTCGGGAAGAAGGGGTCGTCTTCCGCATGCTGACGAACCCCACCGCCATTTTGGGAGACGCGAACGGCTTTGTCCGCGCCATGACCTGCGTGGAAATGGAGCTGGGCGAACCGGACGAGCGGGGCCGCCGCCGTCCCGTGCCCAAGCCGGGCAGCGAGTTTGAGCTTCCCGTGGAAACGGTCATCGTGGCCATCGGCAACAGCCCCAACCCGCTGATCAAGAAAACCACCCCGGATCTCCCCACGGAGAAGTGGGGCGGCATCACAGCCGACGCCTCGGGAAAAACCGGCAAGGCCCACGTCTATGCCGGCGGAGACGCCGTTACCGGCGCCGCCACGGTCATCCTGGCCATGGGCGCCGGCAAAAAGGCTGCCGCCGCCATGGATGAGCAAGAATAAAGCTACGCATAAAAGGGCCGCGGATCCACATGGATTCGCGGCCCGCAACGTGTTGACAAAGTATTTGATCTTCAATTCTTGCAAGTTCTACATTGCATTCTTGCAAACGCAGTAAGTTTCGCGCCTGCGGGCGCGACCAAAGGGCTTTCCGATCGCCCTTTGGAAACCTTCGGACCCCCATACGTGGTGAAACTTTTGCAGGTTAGGAATTCGAAAGTTTCATTTTTACGTGCTCGTGTGAGAAAATAGGCTTTTTTTCAGCAGTCTGAGGGCCGCGAATCCGCATGGATCCGCGGCCCGCTTATTTTATTCTTCCAGCATGGCCAGGCGCTGCGCAATCGTCTGCCGCCAGGCCTCCTCGGACTGGGAACCGACCACCGGGTCCCCCACCAGCTCTCCCTGGGCGTTCACGAAATAGGTGGTAGGAATGGCGCTGACACCTTGCAACGCCGCATAGTACAGGGACTGGCTTTGGGTCAGATGGGTGTAGGCGGCGCCGGTCTCCTCCACCAGGGAAATCGCCTTGGCCCAGGTGGCGTCCTCCGGCCCGGCCGTTTCCACCACATCCGCCAGGATGCCTACCAGCTGGAACTCCGCCGGATCGGCCTCCTGGGCCAGCTTGCCCAGGCTGGGCATTTCGCTGATGCAGGGCGTGCAGTAGGTGCCCCAAACGTTCACCATGGTGAGCTTGGCGCGGCCGAAGATCTCCTCGGTCACCGTTTCGCCCTGGAGATCGGTGGTGGTAAAGGGCGCAATGGCGGTCATGGCCGCCGTGCCGTAGGGACGGATGGGCGTGGGGATGTCCGCTGTTATCAGCGCGCCGATGTTTCCGGCGTCCGCCTGCATCAGCGCCAGCACCGCGGCATCCCCCGCGGGCGCGCTGTCATAGGCATCGCAATAGAAAGCGTACTCCCCCGCCGTGGCAAAGGGCGTCCGTTCGTCCTCTTCCGCCTGGGCCTGATTTTTCACCTCAATACAATACACCAGCAGCTGCCGCTCCTCCAGGTAACGCAGCAGTTCCTCCAGGGTGGTTATCTC
>DBFBGQ010000087.1:0-11826 GCA_048201975.1 Candidatus Egerieenecus sp.
GAAGCAACTTCGGCCAACCAGAGGTCGTCCGAAGTTGTAAGGAATTGATTTTTCAAGCAAAATCAACCACCCGCCCCGCCGGCAGAGCCGGCGGATACGAATGGAAGTCGAAGGGGCTGCGGCCCCTCCGACGCCTCTAGGCAGTTTTGTAACAATCTGAAACGGGCCTTGCTCCCATCCACGCAGGAGCAAGACCCGTTTGCTTTGTTTCTCGGCAGGCAGAGTCGCCGTATTACAGCTGCTTCAAATACGCCTCATAGCCCGCCTTCAGCGCCTGCTTCGCTTCATCGGAGATATCGCTGAAGGGCTTGCGGCAGCCGCCGAAGTCCATGCCCTCAAAGCCCAGGATGGCCTTGATGGAGGGGAACACGCCATACTTGCAGATCAGGCTGATCATGTCGTTGACCACGTGCTGATAGCGCTGGGCCGTGGCGCAGTCCCCCGCCCGGAAGGCGTCATAGATTTTATGAACGCCGGTGCACAGCACGTTGTACGTGCTGCCGATGCCTCCGTCGGCGCCCGCGCTCAGCCCGGAAAGCAGCATTTCATCGTAGCCGTTCCACACCGTCAGCTGAGGATGGGCATGTTTCATGCGCTCCAGCTGGAAAAAGTCGGAGGCCGTGAACTTCACCCCCGCCACATACTTGCATGCGCACATTTCATCCAACAATTCCGGCGTCAGGGAAAAACCGGAGAACGCCGGAAAATTATAAATGAAGAAGGGCATTTCCAGCGTGTTCATCAGATCCAGGTAGTACTGCTTGATCTCCTGGGTGGTAAACTTGTAATAAAAGGGACTGATGGAAGAAACCGCGTCCACGCCGGCAGCTTTGGCGTGATACCCCAGCTCCAGGGCGTGTTCCGTGGCGATCTGTCCGATGTGCGCCATCACCAGCTTCTCGCCGTTGTTGGCCTCGCACACGGTATCCAGCACCGCCTTGCGCTCATCCGCGGACAGCAGGAAAGCCTCCCCCGTACTGCCGCAAACGTAAAACCCGTCAATCCCCTGCTCAATCAGCCATCGCACCTGCCTGGCCAGCATGGGATGGTTCACCTTGCCTTCCCGATCATAGGGTGTAAGCAGGGCCGCGCAGATTCCCTTAAAAGCCTTCATGTAACTCTTCCTTTCGACTGCAAATTTCTCATCCGATCGCTTCGCTGACCTTCAGCACAATGGCCTCCACCAGGTGTTTCTCCGGGGAGGAGCGCTCATAGAGGGCATAAATGCGGCGCTGGAAATAAGCGATATCAATATATCCCGCCTGATGATCCACCCGCCACAGGGGACGCCAGGTGGCCGCCGCATCCGTGGTATACTTCACCGTGGCGTCCACCCGCTGGCTCCTGGACGCACAGTTGGCAAACAGCACGCCCTCCTCCGTGGCGGCCATGCTGCCAAAGCACATGGGGTCCTCCAGCTGATCGCAGGACCACAGCGCGTCCAGCTTTTCGCCGTTTCGCGAAAGCCCCAGCATCCGGTCCGGCGGCGTGTTCATGTTGCGGTAATTGAATAGCAGGCGGCCGTCCGGCAGCTGCGCCACGGTGGTCTCATTGCCGTTGACCATGTCCTGCGCCAGGGCTCCGGCATGCCAGGTTTGCCCGTGGTCGTCGCTGTAGATGCATCCCGCCACCGAGGGCCAATGCTTCCGGGTCGCCCCGTCCTCGCCCACCGCCCCATGGGCCAGCCATACCGCGGCCACCAGCCGGCCGCTCCGCATTTGAATGCCATGGCCGGGGCCGGTGGCGCATACGTTCCACGCATAGGGGAACGTCCGATAGGCGTCGGTGATCTCCCGGGGCGCGCCCCAGTTTCTTCCGCCGTCTTCACTGGAGCAGATGAACGCCTGCTCGTAATTTTTGTGGAAAATCAGGTGTGTATGTTCCCCATCCGGAATCAGCACGGGGTTGTTGTAGGTGCGCATGGATCCATCCGGCGGAAGCTGGGACTGCCCCACCTTGAGGGTTTGACGCAGCTGGCCGTCCGGCTCCCTACGCCAGACCACGACGTCAATGTCGCCCCAATCGCCTTTGTTCTCCGCCCGCGCCTCGCAGGCCAGCAGCAGCGCTCCATCCGCCATGGCCAGTATGCCCGGGATGCGATACTCCCGATAGCCGCCCACGCCATGCTGAAAAATGATTTGCTCCGTTTCCGTCCGTAACTCAGCGCTCAATGTACACCCTCCTTTTTGCCTTTCGCTGTGTTGGTCATGCCTGGGACGGCCGCTTGTGAAGCAGCGCGGTTACGCCGCCCAGGCCTTCAATCTCCACGGACACGCGATACCCCGCCTCATAGGCGCCCTGGGGAATGGACAATAGCTGGCTCAGCCTGCCACAAAACACGATATCTCCCGGATAGAGCGTGATGCCCTGACTGATGAAATGGAGAATTTGCGCGGGGGTGTGGCGATACTCCGCCAGGGTGGACGCGATGCGCTCCCCATTTGGCCCCTGCAGCGCAATCCTGCTGCTGGCCGGGGGAAGCGGCCCCAGCTGGCCCATCACGTTGTAGCCGTCGCCCCAGCGGCCATAGACCTGGCTCAGCTCCTCCTCCTGCGGGGTGGCAGGCTGAATGATCTGGTCGCGTATGGAATAATCCGTCACGCACAGGGCCGCGCAGTAGCCCAGAATGTATGCCTCCGCGTCGGCCTCCTCCACCTGATAGGCCATTTTTCCAATCACAAAGGCCAATTGCGGATCCACCGAAAGCCGCCCCGCGCGATTGGACAGGCGGACCTCCAGCGCATGCTGCGCGGCGCAGGAGGCGGGCGCGTTCAAAAAGCGCGGGAACGGCGTCTCCGCCATCCCTTCCACCTCCAGGCTGCGCTGATAATTGCCAAAGCAGTGCCATGCGTTGTATGCCAGGGCGGGCGTCCACGGCCCCTGCAATTTGTCCAGATGATGCTGCAGCAAATAGCGGTCAGCGGGAGAAATGGGCAGGCGCTTTTCCGCCTCGCTCCGCCAGTCTTCCCGGGGATCGGCGCTGACAGCATGGGCGGACAGCCGCCCGATTCCTTCAATCTCCGCCTGATAGAGCGTATCCTGATTCACCGGCACGGGCAGCCCTTGAAACAGACCATCCGTGCCCAGGGTACCCATGTGGATGATATCCCCCGGGCGGAGGGTAAAAATGGTGGAGTAAAAATGCAGCGTGCGCTCCACGCCGATGGACATACCCGCCGTGTGCGACCGGTCCCGCACGACGTTATTCTCCAGGGTATAGACCAGCAGGTCGTATACGTCGCCGATTTCGTCCTCCGTGACCATCCACGGGCCCACGGCGCACCGGGCATTCGCTTTTTTTCCGCCCCAGGAGCAGGTGGCGTCCAGGTGCCATCCCAGCCGGGCGCACATTTCCGCCCGTGTCTCCCCCTCCCGTAGGAAAAACTTATCCCAGAAGGCGCCGTTGCAGCCGTCGATCACCACGGTATACCCGGCCACGTATTCCCGCGCCTTTTCTACGGGAATATCCTTGCCCGCCTTTCCCACAATGACCCCCAGCTCCACATTGTAACCGTCCACCGGCGCGAAAACGTCTCCCTCCCCCAGCAGGGAGCCCACCGGGCGCTGATGTCCCTGGGGCATGAAGTTGGCGATTTGCCGCTGGGGATTTTTCCGCCAAAAGGAGGGGCTATTCTGCACCAGTCCCAGCATCAGCCGTGGGCGCGGAATCGGCGGGCACAGCTTGGTCTGCGCCAGCGGCCGCCCAGCCGTTTCAATGGCAAACTGATCCCCCCGGCGCAGAAACACCGCCAGGTACTGGGCCAGGCCGCGCAGGGCAAGCATTCCCTCCTCCTCCAGCGCCAGAAAGGCTTGCAGGCTGTCCGGCCAACCGCCTGCCGGCGCAAAGGATCTCAGGCACTGGTACATGCCGTTGGTGGCATAGCTGGCGCAGCGCTGGAAAATTTCCTCGCACGCCCCCGGAAAGAAGATCCAGTCCTCCATCCGCTTGGGATGCTGCATGACGATGCCCCATTGTTCTTCCTGATCAACCAGCGCGGTTGCAAGTCGCATACGTTTCTCCTTACTCCGCGTCAAAACAGCGGCGTGCGAAGTATCTGCTCCACGGTAAGCTCGTCTCTGCGGAAAATTTTCAGCTTGATGCGGTGGTGGTCAGAGTTGAAGGTGCGGCCCTTGTCGTTCTCATAGTAGTTCACGAAGATTTCATCCCGGTCAAAATAGATGCTGGGATATCCGTAATGCCGGTCGGGATCGCTCTCCAGGGCTTCCACCAGGGAGAAGGTTTCCCCATCGTCGCGGCTCACGGCCATGTGCAGGGGCGAGCGCGGATACTGAATCTGCGCCGCGGGGAAGGAGTGGTCCCATACCAGGAAGACATACCCGGAATAGGGATCCTTCTTCACGCAGAAGGGGGCGCATGGCATGGCCAGCATGGAAAGCGCGGGCTCGCTCCAGTGCTCTCCTCCATCCTGACTGCGGCTGATGGACAGATAGCCCCGGTGGGAGCGCATGAACATCATCAGCGATCCGTCGTCCTTTTCGATGATCATGGGCTCCTGATAGTTTCCATCCAACCATTGACCAAACTTCCAGCTTCTCCCTTCGTCGTCGGAATAGGCGGCGGTCACCATTCCCTCATGCTCGATGCCAGCCTCAAACCGGTCCGCGGGATGCTGGCAGATGGCCAGAAGGATACGTCCGCTTTTCATGCGCAGCAGGCGGTCGTTCATCACATAGTAGCAGCCAACCTCCTGGTTCAGGGGCCAGCGCTCCGCATAGGTGGCGCCTTCGTCCTCCGAAAGGGCCAGGGAAAACACGGTACCGTTCATGTGATGCGCCGCAACCACTGCCGGGGTGGGATCCCACACCACCATGAGCAGCCGTCCATCCGGCATGCGCAGGGCCGTATTGGCCCGGTCCGGCGGCGGCGTCCCCGGCGTATCATCCTGCCAGGTGCGGCCCTGATCACGGCTTATGCGGCGCGCGTTGCCGCCGATGAGGCGCAGCGCCCCGTCGGCGCCGCGGACCAGCATACAGTTGGTGTTCCCATAGTCCGTGATATACGTCTGGTACATTGGCCATATCCCCCCTTGGTTTGTTAGCCCTTCACAGAGCCAACCATAACACCCTTGACAAAGTATTTCTGGATGAACGGATACACCACCAGAATGGGAAGCGTGGTGATGACGATGGTCGCCGACTTGATGGACTCCGCCGGCGGACGCACATAGTCCGCCGTCAGCATCGCAGCCGCGTCCAGGTCGCTCATGTTGGAGGCGGCAATGATGTTGCGCAGCAGGTTTTGCATGGGCAGCAGCTTGTTGTCGGTGATGTACAGCACCGCGTCAAACCATGCGTTCCAGTGCCCCACCGCGTAGAAGAGCAGGATGGTGGCAATGGAGGCCAGGGAGCAGGGCAGCACAATCTGCACCAGAATCTGCAGGTTGTTCGCGCCGTCCAGCTGCGCGCTTTCAATCAGGCTATCCGGTATCGCGTAGAAGAAATTGCGCATCATGAACATGTTCCATGTGCCGATGAGAGACGGCAAGATCAGCGACCAGGGCGAATCGATCAGCCCCGTGGCCTTGACCACCATGTAGGTCGGCACCATGCCGCCGCTGAAAATCATGGTGAAAAACACCAGCGCGTTGAAGAAGGTGCGGCCTTTCAGGTCGCGCTTGGAAAGAGGATACGCCAGGGCGATGGTGAACACCAGATTCATCGCCGTACCCACGATCACCCGGAAAAGCGTGTTGCCATAGGCACGGATCAGGTTCTGCCTGCTGCTCCACAGTGTCTTATAGGACGTGAGGTCCCACTGCTCCGGCACCAGAATGAACGCGCCCCTGCGGGCGATTTCCGCTTCGCTGACAAAGGAATTCATAACCACGCAGAAAATGGGCAGAATGATGATGACTGTGAATATGGAAAGGACAATGTAGTTCGTAACCGTAAAGACTTTATCCCTCTTTGTCATGCGTTTGAGCATCTTCACCACACACCTTCCTGCCCCATTTTCTTGGCTGCCCAGTTGGAGGCCAGCACCAGCACCATATTAACCACCGATGTGAACAAGCCAACCGCTGCCGTATACGAATACTGCATGCCGATTAAGCCCTCCCGGTAAACATAGGTACTAATGATATCGGAAACCTCATAATTCAGCGGAGAGTACAGCAGCAGTGTCTTCTCGTGCCCAACGTTCAGCAGGGAACCCACCTGGAAAATCAACATGATGGATATAATGGGCAAAAGCGCAGGAAGCGTCACATGGCGCATTTTCTTTAAAATACCCGCGCCATCCAGCTCTGCGGCTTCATACAAGCTGGTGTCGATGTTGCCCATGGCAGCCAAATATACAATGGAGTTCCAGCCAATGCTCTGCCATATCCCCGAGGCAACATAATACGTACGGTAATATTGCGTGCTTCCCAGGAAGTAAATGGGCTCGCCGCCCAAGGCGGTGACAATCATGTTCACCAAGCCGCCGTCCACCGTCAACAGCTGACGGACCATGCCGCAAACAATAACAGCTGAAAGGAAGTGAGGCAAGTAGGATACAGTCTGCACCGTGCGCTTGAATTTCCGGCACCGGATTTCATTGAGCAGCAGCGCCAGAATAATCGCCGAAGGGAAAGAAAAAATCAGGGTATAGAAACTAATCAGGAAGGTATTGCGAATGAGGCGTCCGCAATAGATGGACGAAAAGAACCGGTTGAAATGCTTCCAGCCAACCCAATCCGCTTTGAAGATGCCCTCAATGCCAAGGAACGGCTTGTAATCCTGAAAGGCGATGACGATTCCCACCATGGGAAGGTACTTGTAAATGATATAGTAAAGAATGGGCAGAGAGATGAGGATGTAAAAGAATTTGTCCCGTTTGACGTAATATTTCCAGGTGTGCTTATGCGGCATGCGGTTCGCTGAAGCCTTGATCATCGTTTATTTCCCCTTTTTGAAAAGGGCAGGAGGCTCACGAGGGCCTCCTGCCCATAAATTGCACAGGTCTTATTTCTTCAGCAATTCGTATTGGCGAGTATACTCGTCAATCATGCTTTGCAAGCCCATCTGATACAGTTCCTGGATGAAGGCGTCCCAATCGCTCAGGTCGCGCTCGCCGATGATGAACTTCGGAATCTGCTCGGACACATACGTTTCAATGTCCGCAGAGGCCGGCGCGTTATCCCGCAGTTCCACGGTGTTCCAGGTGATGCCGTATTCGCAGCCGGGCTCCAGCGTCACGTCGAAGTCGTCCAGGTGGCTCTGCAGCCACAGGCTGTGCTGCTGTTGACGGCCCAGCACATACGAGCTTCCCAGCACTTCCGTGGGAAGGCCGATGGAGGTGGTGAAATCGGCGAAATAGGCGATGGTATTGTCATAGCTCAGATCGCCGTCCACCGTCTTGTACATGACCTGACCGTTCTCGTCCGTCCAACCGATGTTTTTGAAGGTCACGGTCTCGGCTTCGGGATCGTCAGGATCGTACCGCCAGTGATAGTCCTTCAGGCCAAAGGTGGCCGTCTGATAGTTCTCCCAGGACTCATACTGCCAGTTGATCAGCTTCATGGCCGCTTCGGGATTCTGGCAGCGGGAGCTGAGCATCAGGCAGCTGGAGCTGGCGTTGGCGCGGGTTTCGATGAAGTTGCCGTTGGGGCCCTTGATGCCGGCTTCGTTGATGATGTAAGCGTAGGGATACTTTTCCATGTCGTAGTCGGGATCGGCAGCCATCAGGTTAGCATTGGTGACTTCGTCCCGGGTGGTGATGTCGGAATACCACGTGGCCGTGGCGCCCGCCACGCCCTGGGCGATGTAGTTGCGCAGGGTGTTGGTATCCCAGGAGAAGGCTTCCTTATGAATGATGCCGTCCTCATACCATTTCCGCATCTGGGCCAGGAAGTCGGTGTAGCCTTCCGCCAGATACACGGGCTTGACCTTGTTGTCGGTCTCGTCCACCCACTGGCCGTTGCCGCCCTCCACATAGCCGCCCACAAAGCAATACTCCAAGCGGCTGAGCTGGTTGCACAGCAGAGGGATGGTGTTGCCGTTGCCGGCCAGATCCTTTTCCTTCACAGCGTAGAGATATTCGTTCACCTCGTCCAGGGTGTTGGGGAGATCCATGCCCAGCTCATCCAGCCACTCCGCACGGAAGAACATCTGGTAGGGCGTGGTGGGCGTCATGCGGGGCATGCCCCAGTAGGTGCCCTCCGCGTCCGTCACGCCAGGCCATGCATCCCAGCTGGCCCAAGTATCATAGATCAACGGCCACTCTTCCATGTAATCATTCCAGGGCTGAATCATGCCGGTATCGTAGTAGTTGCGCCAGTCGCCCCAGAACAGGTCGATCTGCTCGTTTCCGGCCAGCATCATGTTCAGCTTTTCCTCTGCGTTGGTGGCAGGCGCCTTGATGGCTTCCACCCACACGCCGGTCTGCTCGTAAATGTACTGCTGCACCATTTTGTAGCCCGCATCCGTGGAGCCTGCCTCCGAGCCCGCGCCATTGCCGGCGCCCGAATTCTGGTAGATCACGATCACGGGCGCGCCTTCCGGCACCTCGCTTGCCATTGCCGACGGCATGAGGCCCAGCGCCATGATGATGACGAGCAACAAGCTGACCGCCTTCGAAATGGTTCTCTTCATGCAAGAGACCTCCTTCAGTTGTTTGTTGTGTTCATTATAGCGAAACACAGCAGGCAGTTCAATGCTTTTGCCCATTTTTAGGCAGGTTATGGGATTATTGATCAGGTTTTGCTTATTTGTTCTATATTTTTCCAGATTATACATGATAATTGGACTTAGCCGTTCAAAACACGTATGTTCTCCTTTTGTGCCGGAGCGTATTTCTCCGGTGAGGTCTCCCGGATGACAATTTCAGGCTGCATCAGGTAATACTCAAAGCCTTCCCGGGTTTTGCCATCCAGGAGCTTGCCCAGCACCCGGGCGGCCATCCGGCCGATATCCCCCGTTTTATACGCCACAGAGGTAAGCGACGGCTTGGCAGCAGCGGCCACGTCGATGTTGTCATACCCCACAATGGCGATATCCTGGGGCACGCGAATGCCCCGCGCTTCCAACTGGCGCATCAGTGTCAGGGCCAGGTAATCGTTGAAGCAGAAGACGGCGTCCACTTCCATGCCCGCGTCCATGCGGGACAGCAGCAGCTCGCAGGTACGGGCGTTGGGACTGTCCTCCTGCAGGAGAATGCGCTGGCGATTGATCTCAATATTCTGCTGCAGCAGGGCGCTGATATAGCCCTGACACCGGTCGATGCTGGTCCGGTAACGCTGCCGGGCCAGAAAGGCAATTTGCCGGTAGCCCCGCTCCAGCAGGTGCAGCGTGGCAATGTAGCCTCCGTAGTAGTCGTTGGACTTGACGATGGGGGCGAAGACGCCCTCCACGTCCCGGTTGCAGAAAACAAAGGGGATCCGCGCCCGGCTGAGGCTACGGTAAATGCCGATATTTTCCATCACATTTTTTGTTACCACAGGCACGATGATGAATCCGGCAATCCCGGCCAGGATCAGCCGCTCAATGTATTCCGCCTGCTTGGCTGCGTTGCTTTCGGAGTTGCAGAGGATCACGTTGGCTCCGCGCTCCCGCGCGCCGCTCTCCACGCCCCGGGCAAGGCCCGCGTAAATCGCCTCGGAGATATCCGGCACGATCAGGCACCAGTTCTCCACGTTGGACACCACGCCCTCCAACCGCCTGGCCACATACGTGCCGCTGCCAAAACGCGACTCCAGCATGCCTTCCTCGGTCAGCTCCTTGATGGCCTTGTCAATGGTCGCCCGGGAAGAGTCCAGCTTTTTGCTCAGCACCGTTCTGGATGGAAGCCTGTCTCCGTTGTTCATTTCAGAAATCAGATCGGTGAGCATCATTTTGATTTCTCGATAGCGAAGCATCGTTTCACCCTCTCCTGGTTCTGTGGCGCACGGCGCCCTTTGCCACGGGTTCCTTACGTACCATTATAAACGATTTTTTGCGTTTTGCAACCAACCTGCTTATTTTTAAGCAGATTCTCTATCTTCCAGGCAGATGATTTGTACAAGCAAGCGTTGCAGGCTCATCCTTTTTTATGCAGCTTATTGGCAGAAACGGCATACTTTCCCCGGCCAAGGTATGCTATACTGTCGCTAGGCAATCTTGCGAAAGGTGGGTTTTTGCATGAACGGCCAGGCGGATGCCTCTTACAAATTTGGCGCGGGGCGCGTGCTGATGTCCTCCGGGCTGCTGGAGCGAGCCGGCGAGGAGCTGCGTTATTTTGGCAGGCGCCCCTATTGCGTCGGCGGGCCGACCGCCATGGCGCTGGCACGCCCGCGCCTGGAGGCAGGGCTGCGCAGTGCGGGCATGGAGGGTGTATACAGCGTGCACGCCGGCCATGTGTGTCATCAAGCTGCGCGGGAGAAAGCCCAGGAAGCGCTGCTGCACGGGTGCGATGTGGTCATTGCCGTGGGTGGCGGCCGGGCCATGGACTTCGGCAAGCTCGTGGCCTACTACGCGCAGACGCGAGTGATCTGCCTGCCCACCTCCGCGTCCACCTGCGCTGCCTACACCCCCTTCAGCCTGATTTACACGCCCGAGGGACAGGCCATTCCCGGCAACTTCTGCTATGACCTGGAAAACGCCGCCCTTTGGATTGACCTGGACATCATGGCCACGCAGCCGGCCCGGTATATGGTCGCAGGCATGCTGGACGCCATGGCCAAGCTGATAGAAATCAAAAACGGCAGGCCGCACCTGGATGCCGCCGCTTGCCCGCAGGCGCTATATGCCGGTTATCTGCTGGCCCAGCACAGCTTTGAGCAGCTGCAGACCCATATTGATACCGTATTGCAGGACCTGGCTGCCCGCACGCTAACCCAGGCGGTCCAGGATATGGTCTTCTGCAACATTCCCCTCACCGGCATCATCAGCGGACTGTCCCGGGGCGTAGGCCAGTCCGCAATCGCTCATGAGCTCTACTATCAGCTTCGCACGCTGTTTCCCCATGAGACCGCCAAGGCGCTGCATGGGGAAATCGTGGGCCTGGGCCTGCTGCCGCAGCTCTACTATAACGGCGAAGCCGGTCAGGTGGAACCCTTCCGCAGCTTTTTGCGCCATGTGGGCGCCCCGGCCTGCCTGAGCGACGTGGGCTTCCCCGCCGCGCAGACGGCTTTTGACCAGCTCTGCGCCGCCCTGGAAGCCAGCGCCTACGTGGGCAAGGATGCCGCCTCCCGCGTCCGCTTCGCCCAAGCCATGGCGCTCATTGCCCGCTGACCCCCCCGCCGCTTTTCGGAGGGACAGGCAAAAAACGATTGACGAAAGGATGAACCCTCATGATTCTCGATACCTTGGACCGCCTGAGCCTGTATGCATCCCTTCATCCGGATATCGCCGCTGCAGCCGCTTTTCTGCAGACGCCTCAGTGCGCTCAGCTGGACGACGGACGCTATCCCCTCACCCAGCAAAGCTATGTGATCCTGCAGAGCTATCAGACCAAGCCAATAGACGCGGTATGCTATGAAACCCATGAAGCCTATGCCGATATCCAGGTGATCCTGGCGGGTCAGGAGCTGATCTCCTACGCGCCGTCCCAGGGCTTTGCGGTCCAGACCGCCTATGATCCGCAAAAGGATATTGCGCTGGGCAGCGCGTCAGAGGCAGCGGCGGATCTGCACATGGCCGCGGGCATGTTCGCGCTTTTCCTGCCCGGCGAGGCGCATCGCCCCAGCTGCATCTGGGAAAGCGCCTCCCTCGTGCGCAAAGCCGTGGTCAAGCTGCGCATGCCCTGACGCCGCCGTTGCCAGCCAAAGCCAAGGGGCTCTCCGCATGCTGCGGAGAGCCCCTCAGACTGTCAAAAAACCCCCTAGAGGCGTCGGAGGGGCCGCAGCC
>DBFBGQ010000088.1:0-11025 GCA_048201975.1 Candidatus Egerieenecus sp.
GCCATCCTAATGACCTCCTTTTGCTTTTCTGTGCAGTTGGCAGACCGCACTCCCATTGTAAGCAAAAGGAGTTTTCTTGTCATCCGCATAACTATAAGTTTTCCCGAACCCCACGCCTAGCGTGGGGTTTTAGGCATGCAAGAAACGCCTGTACGAGCTCAATGCTCTCCAGGCGCAGATCAATCCGCACTTTTTGTACAACACCCTGGATTCGATTATCTGGATGGAGGAACGGGGGCGCAGCCGGGAGGCCATCACCATGGTTTCGGCCCTGGCCAAGCTGTTCCGTATCTCCATCAGCAAGGGCAGGAGCGTTATCACCGTGCGGGAAGAGCTGGAGCACGTGCGCAACTACCTGATCATCCAGAAAATGCGCTTCAAGGATCAGTTCACCTACGACATACAGGCCCAGGAGGAAGCCCTGGAGGAGCGCACGGTAAAGCTCATCGTCCAGCCCCTGGTGGAAAACGCCATCAACCATGCCATCGACCAGACCCAGCCCGAGGCGCTGCACATTGTGATCAAAGCCTTCCTCCAGGGGGAAGAGTTGTTCTTCACCGTGGAGGACGACGGCATCGGCATCGCGCCGGAGGTGCTGGAGAATATTCTCACCACGCCCGCCGGGCGCAGCGGCATTGGCATCAAAAACGTGCATGAGCGGATACAGCTCACCTTCGGCCCCCCCTATGGCCTGCACATCGAGAGCGAGGAGGATGTGGGCACCCTGGTGACCATCCGCCTGCCCCGCCACGGCGTGGAAAAGACGCCGTGAGCCTTGGCCGCCTGTGAAAGGAGCGCAGAATGCGAAGATCCATTTGCCTTTCCATAACCATGGTGCTGTGCGTGCTGGCGCTCCTGCTTTTTGGCTTGGCGCCGGAAACGGCGGCAGACGCGGGGATACCCGGCCCCGTGGTGCTGCTGGTGGAGGATGACACGGGCGCGTTTTTGTTGCAGGTGAAGCAGGGCGCGCAGCAGGCGGCGGCCCAGGCAGGCTGTGAGCTGACCCAGGAAACGGCGGCGCTGGGTTCCCTGGAGGAAACAGCGCGGCAATGGGCGCAGCGGGGCGCGACGGCGGCGCTGGTGCTGATGCAGGATACGGAGCTGCGCAGGGAAGCGGCAGCGGCGTTTCGGGCGGAGGACGTGCCGGTGGTGCTCCTGGGGGAGACGGCGGCGCAGGGGGCTTCGGCAGCCATGGACCAGCGTCAGGCTGGGGAGCTGTTGGGCAGTTATGCAAGGGTTTACCCGCAGGTGTACCTGTACGGGGATGCGCCGGCCTGCCAGGAGGGCGCCCTGAGCGTGCTGGAGCCGGGGCAGGCGGTGGAAACGGGCGCGTTTCCCGCCCCAGAGGAGCAGGCCTGCGCGGTGGCCCTCACCCCGGAGGAAACCCTGCGCCTGGCCGCCATGAAGGAGGCGGGACAGCTGACCGTGCCGCTGGTGGGAATGGACCCCGGAGGGGAGCGGGTACAGCTCATGGCGTCCGGGGCGGTGGACGCGCTGGCCATAGAGACGCCCTACGCACTGGGATATGTGGCCATGGAAGCGGCGCTTTCCGGGGCGAAAGCGCCCTGCATGCTGCCCTATCGCCTGGTTGAGCGGGAGGAGATGTATGCGGCGCAGAACGTAAAGCTGATGTTTCCGCTGCTGCACTGAGGAAGGAGGCGGTTTTCATGCGGCGTCATCTTGGCGGCCTGGCGCTGGCGTGCCTGCTGGCGTTGCTGTGGAGCGGCGCGGCGGCGGACCAGGAGCTGCGCATAGGCGTATGCATTTATGACGGTACGGACACGTTCATGAGCGGATTGCGTGACCGGCTGGTGGAGTACGCCCAGGGGACGGCAATTCTCAGCGTCCACGACAGCAAGAACGATCAGAACCTGCAGAACGATCAGGTGGAGGAGCTGCTGGATGCCGGGGTGGACGCGCTGATCCTCAACCCCGTGGACAGAACCGCGGCAGGTTATCTGATCGAAAAGGCGCGGGCCAAGGACATCCCTGTGGTGTTCGTCAACCGGGAGCCGCTGCTGGAGGACATGCAGCTGTTTGACAAGGCCTATTACGTGGGCGCCAGCGCCGCCCAAAGCGGGCAACTTTCCGGGGAAATCATGGCGGCGTATTTCCTAAGCCATCCGCAGGCGGACAAGAACGGGGATGGGGTGGTGCAGTATGTGCTGCTCAAGGGCGAGCCGGGGCACCAGGATGCGGAGCTGCGCAGCCAATACGCGCTTCAGCCCCTGCAGGACGCGGGCTTTGGCCTGGAAAAGCTCCAGGAGGATACGGGCAACTGGCAGCGCCTTCAGGCCCAGGACAAGATGTCCGGCTTCCTGGCCGCCTACGGAGACCGGATCGAGTGCGTGATTGCCAATAACGACGACATGGCGCTGGGCGCCATCGACGCGCTGAAGGCGGCGGGATATTTTTCCGACGGACGGTTCATGCCCGTGGTGGGCGTGGACGCCACCGCGCCCGCTCAGGAGGCGGTGCGCCAAGGTTCGCTGCTGGGCACCGTGCTCAATGACGATGTGAACCAGGCCCGGGCCGCCCTGGGCTTGGCGGTGCTGCTGAGCCGGGGCGAAGCAGTCACCGAAGAGAGCCTGGGGTATGCGCTTACCGACGGCCGATACGTGTGGATTCCCTACCAGCCGTTGACGGCGCAGGCGCTGGAGGTAGACAAATAACAAGCGTGCCGGGGGTTGCGTCTTCGCTCCCAGCCGGCACGCTTGCTTGTTGCTTGAAAAAATATGTTTATCCTTCGATGCCCCGGAGAATGGCCTCCATGGTGACGGCCTTGCTCTCGCCGCCCAGGAAGCCGCCCAGGTCAAAAGGCAGCTTGCCTTTTTGGTAGCACAGCTCCAGCAGCGCGGAAAGCCGGGGGGAGGTGGGGAATACGCCGCCCTCGTCAGCGCTGTTGGACGCGCCGCGAACGCGTTGCAGCTCATGCTCGGGCAGTGTGCGGATCCATCCGGCGGACAGGTACATGCCCGTGCACACGGCCACCTCCGCCTTGGCGGAGCGGACGGAGCAGGGGACGGGCTTGCCTTCCCGCAGGCAATCCAGGAAGATTTTCAGTTCCTCATCCTGGGGGCAGGCGCAGTCGCCGTAGTCGATGAGCCCATCCTCAGCGTGCACCACAATGCGGGGATCCTGGGACCAGTCGCCCTCGGCGTAGCCATGCTCCCAGACGTAGCGGTAGCGATGGGTGTCCCGGCCGGCCCAGTTGTGGGTGGCGGCCATGAGCACGGAGGGGCACTGGGCGGTGGTGACGCTGACCACCGCCGTGTCGTAGGACTGGATGGCATGGGCGCGACACCACTCCCCGCGAACGGTTTCCACCTGGGCGGCGCTGTCCAGCTCGTTTTCCCCCAGTAGATACAGCAGGGACTGCATGGAATGGCTACCCTCGTTGTGCAGCACGCCATCCATGATGTAGCGGCCTTCGTCGTCATAGAAGCGGCCCGCCCAGCGGTTGCGCTGGTAATACAGGTCGCTGCGCCCGGTGAGGGAGAGGGCGCGCATGGAAACAGGCCTGCCGTAGCGGCCCTGGATCACGTCCTGCTTGAGCTGGCGCAGGGCGCGGGAGTAGCAATGCTGATAGGCCACGGCCAACTGCAGGCCTTTGTCATTGGCCAGCTTTTCCAGCGCCAGTGCCTGCACATAGTCGGAGGCCAGGGGCTTTTCACACAGCACGTGGCAGCCGTGGGAAAGCGCCTCGAAGCACTGCTCGAAGTGATGTTGCAGGGGCGAAGCCAGCACCACCGCATCGGCCTGCACGCCCAGATGCTCAAAGGCCTCTTTCAGGCTGGCGGCCATGGGAATGCCAGCCTGCTGCAGCCGCTGAATCAACGCAGCGGAGGCCTCGCTTTGCGGTTGTACGACGCACACCAGCTGAGCGTCCAGACGGTCTTGCTGGGTCAGCAGCGCCTCCAGGTAGCCCGCTCCGCGTTCGCCCACGCCAACCAGTATGACACGCATCATTGTTTCATCAACCCTTTCTGCCGATCTTTAGCCCGATGCATCGGAGTTTCGGGGTAATTTCAAAAGGAAAGATCTGTTTACTGTAAGCATACCATTCTCAGACAAAGAACGCAAGCATAATTTTACGTTCCATGGGGCTGCTGATTCGTCTCTGCGGCGCTGGCGGAAGCCTCCCTGGAATGGACATACGCCGCGGCGGCTTCAGGTATGCCCTGCTGGGAAAAGAAAAAAAGCCCCCCTTTGGGTGGATTGGACTGTCCCCCGACCAGCAGACAAGAGAAATAAGAGTCTGTCGCAGAATATCGAGGGATTACACGGCTTTGCTCCTGATTTCATAGGGAGTAAGGCCATTTTTCAAGTGAATGCGCTCAAAATTGTAAAAGTGGATGTACTGAGCAATCAGTTCTTCAACCTCAGAGCGAGTAGAATACCGAGCGCGGTACAAGCATTCGGATTTGAGCGTACCAAAGAAGTTTTCCATGGCCGCGTTGTCGTAAGGACACACGGGACTGGACATGGACGGCCGAAAGTGGTATTCTTTGCTTAGGTCGAAGTATGCAGTGGAAGTGTATTGCAACCCCTGGTCACTGTGGAGGGCGAGTCCACCAGTGACCTTTTCTGTAATCAGAGCATCCCGGATCGTCTGTGTGACCAGAGATGCCGCCATATTGCTGCCTATTCGGTAGGCCAATACCATACGCCCGCAAAGATCCAGGACTGCACACAGGTACAGCATGCCTTGAGGTGTGGGAATATAGATAATGTCGGTTACTCAGAATCGATAGGGTTGACATTGTTCAAAGGCCCGCTGCAACAGGTTCGGATATTTGTACACACGCTGTTTGAGCTACGTAGATCTCCTTCGCCGCCTGATCTGTGCGAGTAGATTGGTCTTGCGCATGACGCGCAGCATAATATCCACTGCGCGAAACCTCAAAAACTTCGCACATGGCTTCAATGGGATAGATACCGCGGAAGCGCTCAATGACACGATATTTCAGCCTCACCTCCTTCCAACTTCTAACAGAAAATTTCGCAACAGCTCCACCTGCATGCGCAGCTTTGCCAGCTCACAATTTCGCCGAGCTTCCTCATTCTCCGGTAATTTTCGCGGGCGCCCCTTGGGACGAAGCACGCAGCCTTGGGCGAGCAACCGTTCACGGCGGTTTTCTCGAGTAATGAGCTGCTGCACCTGCTTTCGGGTTAGATTCAGACTGATTGCTATTTCGCGATTCGTCTCGCCTTGAGCTTTTCGCTCACGTATGGTTTCAATGAGCCCCTGCACATACGTATACTTTTGCCTCATACAATAAGCCTCCTGCTGTAGTTTCCTTCTTTCATTCTACAACAGGAGGCTTCTTTTTTTATTGTCCGTTTAGCGGGGGACAGTCCAATTTTTGTTGGGGGTGTTTTGCAACGCGCCCAACCGTTCGCCGGCGGAGCCGGCTTATACGAATGTAAGTCGAAGGGGCTGCAGCCCCTCCGACGCCTCTAAGGGTTTTTTGACAGTCTGAAGCGCCGGAGGGTCGAAAACCCTCCGGCGCCTGTTTCTTTTCTACCGTATCAGGGGCCCTGTGCCGGCACTGGCTCCTCCAGCGCCCACAGCGCCCGGTCCCGGCGGAATGCCAGGCAGGTGAACAGCCCGATGGCATACAGCGCCAGGAAAAACGCCGCCGCCCCCGCGCCCTTGCCTGTGCCAAACACCGTTTGGACTACCGGGGAGGTCGCGCCAGCCAACACGGGCTCAAACACGTCATCCACCAGCCAGCCCCCCAGAAAATAGCCCAGGGGAATGGTGAAAAATTGCAGCGTGTTCCGGGTCGACCACACTCGTCCCTGCATCTCCAGGGGAATGCGGCTGCGCATCACCACATCCATATTCGCGTTCATCAGCGGAATGCTGATCCAGCCCAGGGCGGCCCCTGCGCACCAATAGGGAAGGCCGGGCCCCACCGCCAGCAGCAGGTTTTCCGTGCTCATGGAGAATAGCAGCGTATTGCAGATCACACGAATTCTGCTTCTGGGCGCAGGCAGGGCAGAGGCCGCCAGGGAGCCCGCCAGCATGGCCAGACCGCAAACGGTGTTCACCGTGCCCAAGGCCACTTCCCCGCCGCGGTTCAGCAGCAGCGCGGGCAACGCAGCCTGATACATGGAGGCGGTGAGGTTGATGGCCGCCAGGAAGAGAATCAAATGCAGTATCCCGGGATTGCGCGTCAAGTAGCGCAGCCCCTGCCGTGCGGCCCGGAACACCGGCTCCCGGTCCCTGCCCTCCCCGGGCGCGGCGGGAATGCGAATGAAACCCAGCAGCGTGACAAAGGCCAGCGCAAATGTCATCAGGTCCATCAACAGCACCGTCTCCAGCCCCGCCAGGGTCAGCAGCGCGGTGGCCAGCACCGGGGTCAGCAGGCTCTGGGCAGAGGAGCTGAAGGAGCGTAGACCGCTCACCCGTTGATAGTGCCTTTCAGGGGTCAGCAGCGTGTTCACCACATCGGCGGCGGGCTGCTGGATGGTGTTCATCAGCCCGTTCAGGGCATTGATCCCATAGAGATAGGTCAGGCGGAGCGTCCCCGCCCGGAGCATGAGCAGCACGGCCACGGTGGTCGCCGCGGCGAAACTGTCGCAAACCAGCAGGGTACGCTTTTTGTTCCAACGGTCGCTGAGCGCCCCGGCAAAAATGCTCATCACCACATAAGGGGCGTAGGAGCAAATAGACAGCAGCGCAGTGGAAAGCGCGGAACCCTCCTGCTGGTAGGACCAGACGATCAGCGCATAGCTGGTCATGGCGCTGCCCAACCCTGAAAGGGATTGGGTGAGCCACAGCAGGATCAGGTCGCGGAGTTCCTTCCAGAAAGAAAATCGTTTGTTCATCTTGGCTTTGCCTCCACGGTTCGTATTTTTCCGTTCCATGGCATGCAAAGCCCGCGCCGGACAAGAAAAAGGGCCACTGCTCCATGCTGCCTGTCCAGCTCAGGCCTTGCATGGAGCAAAGACAATGCACAGTATCACCTGAAGGCGCTCCTTTCTTCGCAGCGTTTCAGCGCCGCCCCAGGCTCTCCCGCTCCACCAGGCGCCAGGGGAGCACAGCGCTCTCCTGGCGCTCCCCGGCTACCATGCGCAGGAGCTTCTCCGCAGCCAGGGCGCCGAAATCGTCCTTGGGATGGTTCAGTGTGGTCAGAGCCGGATGGGCCAGGCTGGCGAAGGCGCTGTTATCAAAGCTGATGACGCTCACATCTCGAGGAACCTTGCATCCCCGCTCCCGCAGGGCAGCGCAGAGCCCCAGCGCCACCTCGTCGTTATAGCACACCACGGCCTCGGGTCCCTTGCCGCCGGCGATCTCCTCCACCAGGCGGCAGGGGCCCTCCTCCTGGAAAAGTGTGCCGCGGCTCTCCGTGCCGAACCAGCAGACCCGGTCGTCCAGCAAGCTCTGCCCGGCGCTGGCCAAGCGCTCGCACACGCCGCGGAAGCGCTCGTGCCCCTGGCGGTCATCCCGCTTGAAGATGCCGCCGATGCGGGTGAAGCCCCGGTCCAGCAGCGCCTGCGCCGCCAGCTCTCCCCCGCCGTAGTCGTCCATGACCACCTGCACGCTGTCCACCAGCTGCGGATACCCCCCGTTGATAAACACAAAGGGGATATTTTTTTCCCGCAGGGCGCGGTACAGCGCCATATTGGGGTTGGGCAGGGCGGTTTTGGTGCCCTCGATGATCAGCCCGTCCACCCCATGCTCCAGGGCCTTTTGCAGAATGGCCCGCTCGTGATCCGCCCGGTTATAGGTGGCGGAAAGGTTCATCATGCATCCGTTGGCCGAGAGCACGTGCTCGATCCCCCGCACGATGGATGGAAAAATATAATCCGTAATATACGTGGTCACCACGCCCACAGTCAGGGTCTCCCCATGGCGGCGGGGGCCATGCTTCACATAGGTGCCGCTGCCCCTGCGCCGCACCACCAGGCCGTCGTCCTCCAGCAGGGCGATGGCCTGACGCACCGTCTGGCGGCTTACCTGGAAACGCCGCTTCAGCTCTTCCTCGGTGGTGAGCAGCGCTCCCTCCGCAAACACGCCCTCGGCAATTTCCCGCCGCAGGGTGGAAGCAACCGCCTGATACTTGGGCTGATTCGCCACGTTTCCTTCCCCTCCTTTTGAAAGCGTCGCGTTTTGTATGGATCAATCATAACAAAAAAAGCCGGAAGACGCAAGCCTTCCGGCGCAGATTGTACGTACATGCTCAATGGGCGTTCAGCCAGGCCAGGAGATCCGCGTAAACCTCCTGGGCGTTGGTTTCGTTGAACATTTCATGGCGGCCGCCGGGATAGAGCTTCACGGTCACATCCTTGAGCCCTGCCTGACGGAATTCCTCCGCCACCTTGTTGACCCCCGCGCCCATGCTGCCCACAGGGTCCCGGTCGCCGCTGAAAAAAAGCACCGGCAGCCGCTTGGGCATGCGCTTGAGCTGATCCAGCCTGCGCAGCCGGTCCAGGCCCAGGAACAGATCCCGGTAGCCCGCGGCGGTGAACAGAAAGCCGCAGTAAGGATCGGCCACGTATTGATCCACCTGGCCCTCGTCCCGGCTGAGCCAGTCAAAGGCCGTGCGGCTGGGCGCAAAGGGCTTGTTGGACGCCCCAAAGGCCAGCCTGTTGACCAACTCCGCAGGCTTGTTTCCCTGCCCCAGGGCGCAGAGCAGACCGGTCAGCGCCAGACCCGCCTTCACCGCTCCGCCGCCAAACCATCCCGTTCCCGACAGCACCGCGCCATGCAGCCCCTCCGCATGTTCCATCAGGTAGCAGCGCACCAGGAACGACCCCATGCTGTGCCCCAGCAGGAAATACGGCACGCCGGGATAAGCCCGCTCCGTCTCCTGCCGCAGGCGATGGATATCCTCCAGCAGGCAATCCCAGCCGCCCTCGTCGGCAAAGTGCCCCCGGATGATCGCCCTGGGACCATGGCCCAGGTGGGTATGCCCCACCACCAGGTATCCCCCCGCGCACAGCGCCCGGGCCGCCGCGTCATAGCGGTCGATGTGCTCCGCCATGCCATGCACGAACTGCACGATCCCCTTGGGCGCGCCTTCCGGCCTCCAGAGCCGCTTATCCAGTTCCTGTCCCGTGGTGGAAACCAACGTCCCCTTGATACATTCCGTCACCGTGGCACCCTCTTTCCGCGCTCGCTTTGTCTCCCGTCCGTGCCTTCAGTATACGGATCCCGATGCGGAATGTCAACGTCAAATCCCACTGTTCAAAGGCCTCCGCCTGTGCTATAATGGGAGCAGAAAACACGAAAGGATGTTCTGCTTTATGCGTTGTCGATGCAAGCGTTGCCCCACCTATATGGTACAGGCGGAAAGCGAGCGTCTGGGCTGCGTATGCCCGGAATGCGGCTATCGCTGCACGGACTGCCTGGGCACCAACACCGTGGTGCAAAAGGAAGACCTGAGCCGCCTGGCCTTCGATCCCCGCTTTAGCCCCGAGGCGCTGGCCCGTGCCTTTGACGGCGAGGAGGAAGAGGAGGAAGAGGCCTTCGGCCGGGACCCCTGGGAATGACGGAAGGAGGGCGCCCATGGATCGGGTGATCCTGCACTGCGACTGCAACAACTACTTCGCCTCGGTGGAGCTGCTGGAAAGGCCCGAGCTGCGGGATCAGCCCGTGGCCGTGGCCGGGGACCCGGAGGGCCGGCACGGCATCATTCTGGCCAAGAACCAGATCGCAAAAAAATACGGCGTGCAGACCGCCGAAACCCTGTGGCAGGCCAAAAAGAAATGCCCCGGCCTGATTCTGCTGCCGCCCCACATGGACAAATACCGGGCCATGAGCCGGCGGGTGAACGCCATCTACCTGGACTACACCGACCAGGTGGAGGCCTTTTCCATTGACGAAAGCTGGCTGGACGTTACCGGCAGCCGCCATCTGTTCGGAGATGGGCAGGTCATTGCGGACCTGCTGCGCCGCCGGGTGCGGGAGGAGCTGGGCATCACCATCTCCGTGGGCGTCAGCTGGAACAAGACCTTCGCCAAAATGGGCAGCGACTACAAAAAGCCCGACGCCACCACAGTTATCACCCGGGAGAACGTCTCCCGAATTCTCTATCCCCTGCCGGTTACCGACCTGATCTTTGTGGGAAAAAGCTCGGGCCAGGTGCTGGCCCGGCACGGGATACATACCATTGGAGATCTGGCCGCCTGCCGCATGGAGGAGGCGGAAGCCTGGCTGGGCAAGGGCGGCAAGAGCCTGTGGCTGGCTGCCCGCGGCCTGGATGACAGCCCCGTGCGCCGCTATGGCGAGCATGAGGCCGTCAAAAGCGTGGGCAACGGCATGACCTACCCCCACGACCTGGTGGGGCGGGAAGCCTGCATCGCCGGGTTGACCCCCTTGTGCGAAAGCGTAGGCGCACGCCTGCGCGCCCAGGGGCTCAAGTGCCGCACCCTCACCCTGCAGATCAAGGACCCCCAGCTGAAGGTCATCTCCCGGCAAAAGCCCGTGGACCCGCCCACCAACCTGACCCGCTATCTGCTGCGGGAAGCCGTGCAGCTGCTGGAGAGCGCCTGGCCGGAGGAGGCCCCGGTCCGGCTCTTCACCGTCACCGCCGGCTCCCTGATGGATGCGGACGCGCCGGTGGCCGCCCAGCTCTCCTTCCTGGAGGACGCGCCGGCGGAGGACCCCCGGCAGCGGCGGCTGGAACAAACCCTGGACCGGCTGCGGGACCGGTTCGGCCAGCAGGCGGTGGCAACAGCCCGGGGGCTGAGCTTCCACGAAGCTCCCGGCAAGTCCGCCCCGGAGCAAGGCGCCTCCCCTGCGGCGGAGGAAACATGAGGGCGCGGCGCCCCACTTTCCAGGGAGCGTTGGATATCAAACACACAGGCCAAACAAACGGGTCCTGCTCCCATCCACGCGGGAGCAAGACCCGTTTCAGCGTGTCGAAAAAGTGGTGAAAACCACTTTTTCGAGGAAGCAACTTCGGCCAACCAGAGGTCGTCCGAAGTTGTAAGGAATTGATTTTGCAAGCAAAATCAACCACCCGCCCCGGCGGCAAAGCCGCCGGATACGAATGAAAGTCGAAGGGGCTG
>DBFBGQ010000089.1:0-3466 GCA_048201975.1 Candidatus Egerieenecus sp.
CACTGTGCCGGACTGCCATACACTCATGATACTTCTGTCTTATTCAGTCAAGGTCGGGTCGTATTTGCTTCGCAAATCTCCACCCTTCCCTTGACTTCCTCGCTGCGCTTTGGGTGTAACCTATGTTTGACACTCTTACAGGTCAAGGAATTATCAAATCCCTTCGGGAAACGGGTCCCCTTCCCCTGGCCCAAAGCAAAAAAAGCCTTGTGCCGGCAGGCCGAAGCCCCGGCACAAGGCGTTACATCTCCGCAGGGCGCTGGATGCTGCCCCAGGAGTACAGCGCCAGCCCTGCCAGCACCACCGCGCCCCCCGCCAGCAGAAGCGGCGTGGGGATCTCCCCGAACATCAGCATGCTCCATAGCATGGCCCCCACGGGTTCCCCCAGCAGGGCGAAGGAAACCACCGTGGCGGATACCTTGCCCAGGGCAATGGTGAACAGCAGATGCCCCAGCAGCGTGGAGCCCGCCGCCAGCCCCAGAATATACCACATCGCCGCCGGCGTAAGCTGGAAGCCTCCCGCCAGCGGCGCAATCAGCCCCAGCAGCAGGGCGGTCTGCCCATAGACCAGATAGGTGTAGGGCAGCGCCTCCACCGTGCGGCGGGCATAGCGGGAGCAGAGCCAATGCCCGGCCATGCAGGCAGCCCCGGCCAGGGCCAGCAGGTCGCCCCCCACGTCCCCGGAGAGGCCCGTCAGGCTGCTCAGACCGATGAGAATCGCGCCGATGAGCGCCACCACCGCTCCGGGCACCGCCCGGCGGGGCATGTGCTCATGGAGCACCACGCCGCTCAGCGCCGCCACAAACAGCGGCTGGGTGCACACCAGCGCCACCGAGGCGAAGGTGGAGGTGGCGTCCAGGGAGGTCATCCAGGTGAGGTAATGCAGCGCCAGGCACAGGGACGCCGCCAGGCTCCACAGCCACTGGCGGCGGGTCATCCGCCGCACCGACAGGATGGGCGCGGGGCGGCCCTCCCGCCGCCACAGCATCACCGGCGTCAGCAGCAGGAAGGAAAACAGCATGCGCAGCGCCGCCACCGTCACGGGATTGGCACCCGCCAGCAGCCCGCCCTTCACCAGCGGGCCGGAATAGGATACCATCACCACGCCCAGAAGCACCAACAGATAGGAAGGATTCATGGCTTTTCATCCTTTGCGTCAGGTTTGCCAGCCCTGCTTCACCGCCTCCAGGCAGCGGGCCAGGGCCGGAAGGGTCTGCCCGCGGGGGCAGGGGAAATGGTTGCCGTGAATGGTTTCCAGGGTGAGCAGCGCCTCCCGGCTCAGGCCGCCCGCCGGGTCGTAGAGCCCGGGCAGCACCCGGGACGCGGCCTGGGGGAAGTCCCCGCGAAAGCGCAGGAAAAAGTCCGTGAACAGCGCCAGGGGCACCGTGGCGGATGCGCCCGCCTCCTCAGGGGCGTCCTCGGGACGCTGCACGGAGAGCTTTTCCAGCATGAGCAGGCCCTGGGCCACCTCCTGCTTGGGGGCGGCGCTGACCACCGGCGGCGGCGCGCTGGGCCCGCTGGCGGCGGGGCGCAGGTAGCCCATCAACCGCTCCCGCAGCCCGGGAGCCAGGCGCTGCAGCCACAGCGTGCCGCGCCCGGCCAGGCATACGGGCAGGGGAGCCTCCGCGCCGCGCTCCCGGCTCAGCTGGCCCAGAAGCAGCAGCAAATAGGCGAAGTTCATCAGCAGCAGCGCCTGGGTGTAGGTGCACCGCCCCTGCAGATACCGTTCGTTCATGTGCCGGGAAAGGGCGTACAGGTGCTCCCCGAAAAATGCGTCCAGCAAAAAGCTGCACTTGGCGCGCATGCCCGGACTGCTGCGCCCGCCGGCCAGGCACTGGGTGAGCTGGCGCAGCTCCTTAAGCAGCTTGGGATGATCCGGCAGGCGGGCGAAGTCCTCCTCCAGCCGGTCAGGATGGCTGATCAGCGCCTCCAGCAGCATGCTTTGCGCCCCCAGGGGCAGGGAGCATGCCTGGGCCGCGTCCCCCTCCCGGGGCCAGTATGCCAACTCCGCGCTGCCGCCGCCCACGTCCAGTGTCAGGTAGGCCCCGTGGACGCTCACCTCGTTGCGGCCGCGGAAATAGGCGCCCACCGCGGCGTTCTCGTCGGCCCAGCACACCGCGGGGGTGTCCGCGGTCAGGGGCACGCCGGTTTCCTCGCTTACCTGCCGGGCCAGCAGCTGCATCTGCGCCAGGTAGCTCCGGCGCATCTCCACGGGCAGGGCGGCGGGCATGGCCACCCGCCAGCTCACGTCCGGCGCGCCGCTCAGGTGGGCGGCCAGCACGCTCTCGGTCATCACCTGGTGCAGGAAAAGCTCGTTCAGCCGCCGGCGGAAGTCCTCCCGGCCCCATTTCAGGCCGTAATACAGCCGCCCCGTCTCCTTTCGGCAAATGGCTTCCAGGGAGGTGGGGGTAAAGGCGTGGCCATCCAGCAGCGGGTCCCGCCAGGCGGCGGGATCATCCCCAAACATGTCCATGGCGGAGAAGCGGATGCTTCCCATGGGCGCGTTGGGGAGGAATTCATCGCACAGGGGAACGGCGAAGGGGCCGTGAAGCAGCGTGCGCTGGAGGCAGGCGGTTTGCGCGGGCTGGATCTTCTCCCCCTGGCGGAAGCATACCGCGGTGCCCGTGGAGCCGAAGTCCAGGGCCAGCACGGCGCTCTCCGCCTGGCTGCGCCGCACCGTGGGCAGCGGATTGGGCAGCGCGCCGCAATCCAGGGCGCCCTTGCGCAGCAGCACATAGTCCGGGTAGCGCTCGCAGGGCAGCACCTGCCAGCTCTGCCGCTGGGCCTGCTGCACCCGGCCCTGCCGCCAGACCCCGTCCGCCAGGCCCCACACGTCCAGGCAATCCGCCCGGTGGGCGTAGACATAGTACCGCCGCCATTGCGCCTGGCGGAAGGGCACGCAGGGCCACACCGTCACCGTGGGGAGCTGCTCGTAGGTCACGTGGTAGATCTGCCCGGCCGCATAGGTTTGATGCAGCACCACCGTGCGGGTCAACTCCGCCGCGTCCTCCCGCTGCACCCGTGAAAGCGTCAGCGCCGCATCCACATGCTCCTCCGCCTCCTGGAAGGCCCGGTGAAAGCGCAGCTTGTCCGGCGCCAGGGCGCAGCCGCCCTCCTGCCGGGCGCAGCCGGCCAGCGCCTGGCACAGCGCCGCGGACAGGGGCGGGATCACCCCGCAGGCGGGGCTGGACAGCGTGCCCGCCAGGCGGCAGCAGGCGCGGAGCTGCTCGTCCCCCAGGGCGTCCTCTCCGCCGCCGTCCACCAGGGTCAGCAGCGTGGAAAAGGGCTGCTGCACCAGGGCGGGATCATCCAGGCCCAGGTATTCCCGCAGCAGCAGCTGAAAGGCCGGGGCGCAGCGCCGGGGTGGCCAGGTCAGGTGCAGCTCCTGTTCGGAGATGTCCAGCTCCTCCGCCGCGGCCCGCTGCCAGTCTCCCAGCAGGGCGCGGACCCGGGGCAGCAGGGGCTG
>DBFBGQ010000090.1:0-2774 GCA_048201975.1 Candidatus Egerieenecus sp.
GGTCCAGCCTTCCCTCCCCCAGCACGATCTTTTCCATTTTGGGGTGGGTCGCAGGGTGCCGGGGAGTAAAGACGGTACAGCAATCCTCATAGGGCAGGGAAGAAGTTTCGAAGGTGCCGATCTTCCTGGCCACCTCGATGATCTCCTCCTTGTCGGAGCCGATGAGCGGACGGAACACCGGCATGGAGACCACGCTGTCAGTGACACCCAGCGCCTCCATGGTCTGGCTGGCCACCTGCCCGATGCTTTCCCCGGTGATCAGCGCCATGCAATCCGTATCTCTGGCGATACGCTCCGCAATGCGCATCATGCACCGGCGCATGATCAGCGTGGTGTATTCCTCGGGGCACTTTTCGTGGATTTCCATCTGAATGCGGGTAAAGGGCACAATGTGCACCTGCATGCCACAGCAGCTTTCCGAAAGGATCCGCGCCAGGTCCAGCACCTTTTCCTTGGCGCGGTCGCTGGTATAGGGGTAACTGTGGAAATGCACGGCATTGATCTTCACGCCCCGCTTGGCGATCATCCATCCCGCCACCGGGCTATCAATGCCGCCGGAAAGCAGCAGCGTAGCCCGGCCGTTGGTGCCCACGGGCATGCCGCCCACGGCGGGCACCACCCGCACGTACAGGTACGCCTTGTCCCGAATCTCCACGTTCAGCCTGTGGTCGGGCTGATGCACGTCCACCCGCAGCTGGGGACAGTGCGCCAGAATGCTTTCCCCCACCGCGCAGTTGATCTCGCCGCTGTCCATGGGATAGCGCTTATCGCTGCGCCGGGCATATACCTTGAAGGTGCCCGCAAGCCCCTCCATCATGGCGCAGGCCTGACGGCACACCGCTGCAAAATCGTCCTTTTCCATCTCCACGGCGGGGCAAACGCTATGCACCCCGAACACCTTTGTCACCCGGCGGATGCACTCCTCCAGGTCCGTGTAGTCGCTGACGAACACCCGGCTGTCATGGAGCCACACCTGTCCGCCCACCGGCTGGACCGCGAAGCGGATCTTCTTCACCAGCTCCTTCATAAAGTATGGGCGGTTCAGCCCTTTCAAAAAGATCTCGCCAAAGCGAACCAGCAGCAATTCCCGCATGCGTTCCATCCTTTCTTATCGTCTGACAAACCGGCTCAGCAGCGCCCAGTGCGACGCCAGGCGGTCCGCGGTATAGGTCATTTCCGCTTCCGTAAGCCCGGGACGCAGGCTAAAGCGCAAAGCGCTGTCGATGCGCTCCGCGGGCAGACCCATGGCCAGCAGCACCCCCGAGAGCTTTTGCTTTCTGCTGGCGCAGGCCGAGCCGCTGGACACATAAATGCCGTCCCCCTCCAGCGCGAAAAGCATGGTCTGGCTCCGCACCGGCGGGAAGGAAACGTTCAATATATGCGGAGCGCAGGCGGGATCCTCCATCGCCGGACCGTTCAGGCAGGCGCCCGGCAGGCGCTCCTGGATCAACCGCCACAAAAGGCGCTTGTTGGCCATCATTTCCTGAGGGCCCTCCGGGGGATAGGCCCGCACCGCTTCCCCCAGCCCTAGGATACCGGGCGTATTCTCCGTGCCGGAGCGAAGCCCCTCCTCCTGTCCGCCGCCGAACAGCAGGGGGCTGAGACGGAAATCCTTCTGGAAGATCAGCCCGCCCACCCCCTTGGGGCCATGGATCTTGTGCCCGCTGAACGCATAGGACTGGATGCGAAGCGCGCGGAAATCCAGCGGCACCCGCAAAAAGCCCTGCACGCCGTCCACATGGATCGCCGCCTGGGGACACCGGGCGTCCCGAAGCCGCGACAGCTCCGGCAGCGGTTGGATCGCCCCGGTTTCGTTGTTCACCTGCATGCAGCAGATCATCCGCACGTCCTGATCCAGGTGGGCTTCCAGCCACGACAGATCCGCGACGCCCTGGCCGTTGACGGGAATTTCCTCCACCTGATGCCCCAGGCGGCGGATCTCCTCCTGGCAGGCCAGTACCGCCGGATGCTCCACGCAAAGCATGAGCACCCGTCCCGGCTGCTTCACCGTACGCAGATGGCCCAGAATGGCCAGGTTATCCGCCTCGGTGCCGCCGGAGGTAAATGCGAGCCGCTGTCCCTGGGCGTTGACGGCTTTCAGGCAGTCCGCACGGACGGCCGACACCCGTTTTTCCGCCTCCATGGCAGGCTTGTACAGCGCGGAAGGGTTGTGCCAGCCGGTTTCCATGGCTTCACGCATAACAGCGACCACCCGCGGGAATGGCTGGGTGGTCGCGCTATTATCCAAATAAACTCGCATGGCGTTTACTCCTGATACGCTCCGTGGGGCAGGTATTGCTTGATAAAGCCCACCATCTCTTCGCTGGGCTCCAGGATGATGATGCGCTTGTTGTTCTCCTTTTGGAAAAAGAAGAAGTACAGCTCGCTGCCGCGGTTGAGGAACCAGTTGCTTTTTTTCACGTCAGGCATGGTGATGAAGCGCTGGAAGGCTTTGCCGCTCACCGGACCGAAGGCCTCCACATTGCGCACCTTCAGGCTGCCCAGGCTCTTGCGCTTTTGGTTGTTGAACACCATGGCGAAGTCCAGGTCGCCATTGGTGAAGGTGTATTCATATTCCGTGCGGAGACGGTCCCGGTAGAGGAACAGCGCCACCGCCACGCCGGCGTTGAGCAGCACGACGATCAGCGCCGGAACGGAGAAGGCGTAAAACAGCATCTGCAGCATCATCACCGCGTACAGCGCCGCCAGCACCATCACCACCATGGACAGCACGAAAAGGATTTCATTCACCGTGCGGTTCTTCTTGACCACAA
>DBFBGQ010000091.1:0-15455 GCA_048201975.1 Candidatus Egerieenecus sp.
CGCAAAAAAGCGGGGTTAAAACCCCGCACCTGCGTGTCGAAAAAGTGGGAAAACCCACTTTTTCGAGGGAGCAACTTCGGCCAACCAGAGGTCGTCCGAAGTTGTAAGGAATTGATTTTGCAAGCAAAATCAACCACCCGCCCCGGCGGCAAAGCCGCCGGATACGAATGAAAGTCGAAGGGGCTGCGGCCCCTCCGACGCCTCTAGGGAGTTTTTGACAGTCTGAGGACGGGGCCAGCCCCGCCCTATCCAGCGCAATTCCCCTGCAAAGCAAGCGCCGCCTCCTCCGTACAATCTTCCGGAAGGAGGCGGCGCCCGGCTCACGCCTGGGGAATGATGGGTAAAATCAGCGCGGAAGGATGCCGCGCGTCGTGATAAAGAACCTGACGGGCCACTATGCCCTCCGCCTCGTAACCCACGCGGCCGCCGGTGTTCAGGTTGCGGTCCGCATCCGGGAAGAGTGAGCTGGTCACATCCAGGCGAATGGCTTCTCCGGGCTGCAGCACGATGCAGGTGTTGGCCGCTTCAATGCGCAGCCTGTAAATCTCCCCGGGCGCCATGGCCTCCGCCGTTTCTCCGTTCCGGTAGCGGCCGCGCACCAGCTTGGCCCCCAGCTTATATACCGAACCGTCCCGGCGCACCACGCCCACCCGTGCGCAGAAATCCGTGTCCACAGCGCTGGTGGATACGTACAGCTCCGCCTGAATGGGCCCGGTCACCTCCGTCTCCTGGGTGAAGGCAGGGGTGGTATATACCAGCACATCCTGCCGGTTTTGCAGCAGCCGCTGATCCTGCATCATCATCCGCAGGGGCTCGCCGGTGCTGGAGGGACACGGATTCATGGGGTCATAGTCATACCGGTCCGCGGGTTCCTCCCCGGGCAGGGCCTCCGTGAGCATACCGTCGCCCAGGCAAGTATTGGCCTGGCCCGCGGAATGCAGGTAATAGGGCGTGTAACAGGTGCGGGCCAGGGGCCATTCCGCCTCGTCCCGCCATACGTTTTTCCCCATCACAAACAGCTTCACCGGCGCGCCGGAGGTCAGCGGCGTCTCCTGTCCCTTGCACCAATGGTCGAACCACTGGGTCAGCTTCTCGGTCATGCCAAAGCCTTCCCCCGAGGCCTCCGGGCCGTAGTTCACGCCTTCAATCCAGCCTTCCAGCCGGTCCCCATGCACCCACGGTCCCACAATCAGCATGGATCCCTTGCGGCAGGCCTCGCTTCCGCCCCGCTGGCGAAATTGCGTATAGTTGTAGATCGTCTTGTCCCGCAGAAAATCATTCCAGCCCGTCACGTTCAGGGTGGGTACGGTGGTTTCCTCAAAGCCCTCCACGCGGCCGATGGATCGAAGATATTCATGATTATCAATGTTTTCCAGCAGATCCCGGTGAAACTGCAGCTCCGGCACGCCAGGTATGTTCCCGGCGGGCATATCCTTCATGGGCAGCCACGCCACCTGCTCATCCATGTGCGCGCCCAGCTCCCGCATCTGCCGGATGGCTTCCGGAGCATACTGGCCGGGGAAATACTGTTCCCGTTCCAGGGCACGGCCGGTGATCCATCCGAAAAGCACCGGGGAGAAAATGCCGAAATCATAAATCGCCGGGAATTTTGTCCAGGAGGTCATAAACGGGCAGATGGCCTTGAGGTGCGGGGGATTGGCCCGTGCGCACGCCAGCTGGGAAAAGCCGTGATAGCTTTCGCCCATCATGGCCACGTTGCCGTCGCACCAGGGCATTTTCGCAATGGCCTCGATGGTGTCGTAGCCATCCTCATCCTGATGGCCCGCAGGATCGCATACGCCCTGGGAGCAGCCGGTGCCGCGGACATCCTGAATGACCACGTTGTAGCCGCACCCGGCCATCACGTTGGCGCGGAAATATCCTGCCAGCGGCGCCACGCCGTCCTTCAAATACGGGGTGCGGTTGACCACCGCGGGGTAGGGCAAATCGTTATCCGGGCGATATACGTCGGCGTACAGGGTGATCCCGTCCCGGGTGACCACGGGGACGTTGTAGAGAATTTTCACATCCATGAGCGTTCGCCCGTTCAGTTGCTTGGGCATGGCGAATCCTCCTTTACTCCCACAGGGCGCGGGCCGTCTCCGCCGGCACGTCAAAGCCGCCCACGGGCACGCGCTCCGTGATGATATCCGCTCCTTCTGCATCCAGGCGGAAGGTCAGGCGATGGATGCGGCAGCTCTCCAGCCAGCGCACCTCCAGGCAAAGCGTGTCCGCCTGGGGGAACGCGCCGGTGACGCAGGCCGTGCGGGCAGGATTGCCGCTCACCGGCTCCACGTCGCACACAGGCCGGTAGCCCCGCAAACCCACCGGGCAAGTCACCGTCCTGTCCCGGGCGATAACCTGTAGCAGCAGATCGCCGTTGCGCTCCGCAAAGGCAAAACGCTGCACAGGCGCGGCGTACGACTGATTGAAAATGGTCAGATCGTCTGCAAAGAAGCGCGCCGTTCCTGACGCGATGCGCAGGCTGCGCCCGTCCAGGGCGCGCAGGGCCTGCCTGTTTTCCCCATAGGCCGGGGCCGGCAACGCCTGCCCGCCAAGCCGCCGCATCCATCGGGCGTACTCCGCCTCCGTCCACGGCACAGGCGCATCCGACATGCGCAGGGCAAAATCCGCCAGCGCCTGCCGCACCCGCTCCACCGCGTCGGGGGTGGACAATGTCTGCTGCACGGAGATCACTGCATCCTTCGCCGGAAACAGCATGCTCCACTGCCCCATGGCTCCGTCGGCCATCATGAAGCCAGGATACATCCACATCATGCCCCCATACGCCGCCATGCCGCCGGTATGGGGATTTTGCACCTGCAGGGCAAAGTCCAGCCACTCCTGGCACAGGATGCGCTGCCCGTCCCACACACCGCCCCGGCGGTAGAGCTCCATAAACAGCGCGTTGTCCCGCACAGTAGAAATCAAACCACCGCTGCCGTTTTCCAGGCCGTCGGCATGGCGGTGCCAGCGCAGGCGCGCCGCGTCCACGCCAATTTTTTCAAACACCCGGGGCGTCAGGTATTCCATCAGCCCCAGACCGGTCCGCTTCCGAATGCACGCCCCCACCATGGAGCACGCAATGCTGTTGTAATAAAATGCTGTACCCGGCTGGTGGACGATGTCCATGTGGAAAAAGCCTTCGATCCAATCCGCATCCGTTACCGCCGGTTGCCGCTCCATGCCCGCGGCCATGGTGGCAATGTGGCGCACCTTCAGCCCGTCCCACCAGGGCCGGCCCGCCGCGTGTGAGGCAAATTCAGGAAACAGGTCAATCAGGCGATCCTCCAGGGAAAGGATGCCTTCGGTGACCGCCACGCCCAGGGCAATGCCCGTCACCGTTTTGGTCAAGGACTGATCCCCATGGATTACGCCGGGGCCGTAGGGAGCCCAGTATCCCTCCAGCACCGGTTCGCCATGGCGCATCACCAGCAGCCCGTGGGGCTCAGCCCCCGGCGTTTCCAAGGCATCCAGCAGGCGGGCGGCGTCCCCGTAGGAGACGCCGGCCTGCCCGGGATGCATCCGCGGCGCGCTCACAGCTGCTCCTCGATATACGCAGCCAGCTGCGTGCGGAACTCGTCGACAATTTTATCAATGCCGATGGCCTTGCACTGGGCGATGAATTCATCCAGCTTCGCTTCGGTCTGATCCCCGAAAATGCCGAAGCAGAAGGAGAAACGGTACTCGTTGTACAGCGCCGTGACGGCGGAGAGCTCAGCCTCATAGCTGCACTGATAGTTGAAGCCGTTGATGGGGAACACATCCGCGGGGACTTCCGCAGCCTCGTACATCTCCTGGTACTCCGCCACGGAGGGATGCAGCTCCAGCTGCGGGTCGGAGTCGTGCTGCAGGGCCGCGTTGTTGCCAATGGCAAAATACGGATAATCTGCGGACTCCGGGCCCAGGGTGTAGTATTTTCCGTCCTCGGAGAGGTTGTAGTGCCGTCCCTCCACGCCAAACACCAGCAGGCGGTTGACAATGGGATCGTTCTTCATGCAGTCCAGGGCCACCGCAGCGCGCTCCATGTTCTGGCTCTTGGGCGGGAAGCCCACGCAGTATACGAAGTAGTTGCCCCGGCGGGTGACGCATTCATCATCCCACAGGCAGTTCAGGAACACCGGCGTATCGTCGGTCATGTTCTGCACCAGGCTGTTCATGCCGGTAGGGGAACCGAAGTTGATGGCGGAGGTGCCGGCCAGGAAGTTGTCGTCCACCATGGTGTCGTTGGAAATGACGCTGGCCGGGAAGTATCCCTTCTTGTAGAATTCCGCCATTTGCAGGCAGAAGTCGCGGTACTCCTCGGTGTCGGCAAACCACATCAGGTCCTCCACGGCGAACTCCTTGCCGGTGTTGTATTTCCAGACCATCCAGTTGGCGGCCCCGGCGTTGACATCCATCATGTGGTTTTTGCCGGTGAACCAATACATGGAGTCCAG
Source organism: Candidatus Egerieenecus sp. (assembly GCA_048201975.1). Taxonomy (GTDB): domain Bacteria; phylum Bacillota; class Clostridia; order Christensenellales; family Aristaeellaceae; genus Egerieenecus. The sequence goes on from DBFBGQ010000091.1 coordinate 4,440, forward strand.
GGGATAGGTGCCCTGGGGATTGAACACATACACGCCCGTGGTGGCCGTATCCGCAGCCACAGCGTCCATGTACCGGATCAGGTCCTCCTCGTCCTGGATATCCTCCGCCTGGAAGCCGTACTTGTCCAGCAGGGACTGGCGGGTCCATACCCCGTTTGCGCCAATGCTGGTGATGCTGTTGGTGATGCCGTAGTACAGGTCCCCAAACTTCATCTCCCGCCAGCTGGTGGGCGCCTGGGTTTGCGCCGTCATGGGCATGTAGGTCTCCACGAAATCCCAGTCGAAGCCCTTGTAACCGCCGTTTTTCACATAGTCGCCAAAGGACAGCCAGAAGGCGCCATAGACCAGGTCATACTCGTCGTCGTTGAGGAACAGGCTCAGCTTGGTGCCGTAATCCCCATAGGAAACGAAATCAATGTTTACCGTTGTGTTGATCAGCTCCTTCATCCGCTCGTTGGCCATGCCCATGATTTCATCGAAATCAGCGGGTTTATCGCCAGGAATGATAAAGTTGATCTCCTTGTATTCCGACAGATCCAGATGACTCCAGGGGTTGTCCTCCTCCGCGGTGGCCAGGCTGCACAGACCGAGCAGCAGGGCCAGGGCAAGCGCCAAAGACAGCATGCGTTTCATGGGTATGCCTCCTTTTGATAAATGAATATTTCTTCCAGGCACGGCGGTTCGCCGGGCTGGTGGAATCCCCGGGGTTACCCCTTGACCGCGCCGATGGTCAATCCCTTGACGAAGTAGCGCTGTACCAGGGGATAAAGGAAAATAATCGGTCCGGTCACCACGCAGGTCATGGCCATGCGCATGCTGGTGGAGGGCATGGAGATGGTGTCCGCCAGCTCGAACTGCCCCTCCGCCACCAGCTGCTTGAGCGCCTGGATGGTGCTGAGCATATCCTGAAGGAAATATTGCAGGGACTGCATTTCCTCCTTGGTGCTGAAAAGCATCGAGTTGTACCAGTCATTCCAGTAGCCCAGGGCGGCAAAGAGTCCCAGGGTGGCCAGCAGGGGCTTGGAAACGGGCAGATACAGTTGAACGTAAATGCGAATTTCCCCCGCCCCGTCCATCTTGGCCGACTCGGAAATCTCATACGGGATGCCCCGCATATAATTCTTGGCAATGATCATGTTCCACACCGAGAACGCCATGGGCAGAATCAGCCCTAAATAGCTGTTTTTCAGGTTCAGCACCTGGGTACACAGCGTGTACCAGGGAATCAGCCCCCCGGAAAACAGCGTGGTAAAGAAGAAGAAAAACGAAAAACCATTGCGCCATTTGAAATCCTTACGGGAAAGCACATAACCCGTCAACGTGCTCAGCAGCAGGGACAGCGTGGTGCCCACCACCGTGGTGAGTATGGTGTTGAAATACGCCCTGCCAATGCGCGCGGGGTTGGTAAAAACCATTTTGTAGGCGTCCAGGGAAAACGCCTCCGGGATCAGCTCAAAGCCGTTGCGGACCAGCGCCGACTCGTCGGCGAAGGAAGAAATGGCGATCAGATAAAATGGAATCACGCACAGCATCCCGAAGAGAAACAGCGCCACATAGCCCAGCCCATGGAAGCTGATTTCGCTGGGCGTCAGCGGATATCTGCGCTTGGACACGTCCGCCACCTCCCTCAAAACAAGGTGTAGTCAGGCTGAATTTTCTTGACCACAAAGTTCGCCAGCAGAATGGTGGCAAAGCACAGCACCGACTGATACAAGCCCGCCGCCGCGCCGTAGCCCAGGTTCGCGTTCCCCGCCATGGCCCGATAGATGTACAGGTCCAGGATATCGCCCACCTCCAGCAAAACGCCGTTATTGCCGATGAGCTGATAAAACATGCCGAAGTCTCCCCGGAAAATCTGGCCGCAGGCAAGCAGAAACATAATGACCATCGTAGGCAGCAGATTCGGCAGGGTAATCCGGAACAGCTTCTGCCAGCTGTTGGCTCCGTCGATTTCCGCCGCCTCGTACATCTCGGTATCTATGCCCGAAATGGCGCTGAGATAGATGATGCTGCCATAGCCGACCCCCTTCCACATGCGGAAGAACACCAGCAGGAAGGGCCAGGGCCTGGGATCCACATAAACGTTCACCATGGTCAGCCCCAGGCTCTTCACCGTGCGGCTGATCAGCCCATAGTCATAGTCCAGCAGCGTCTGCACCACCGCCGAGGCAATCACCCAGGAGATGAAGTATGGCAGGAAGATGAACGACTGGAACACCTTCTTGAACCATTTGCACCGCATCTCGTTGATGATAACGGCAAAGCCCACCTCCATCACCATGCCCACGGCGATAAACGCCAGGTTATACAAAAGCGTGTTGCGGGTCAGGGGCCAGAGCTTGTTGGAAACCGCCAGAAATTGAAAATTGCTTAAGCCCACCCAGGGGCTGGCAAACAATCCCTGGGCAAAGTTGTAGCGCTTGAAGGCCATGATCACGCCCACCATGGGGGTGTAGCAGAAAACCAGCACATACGCCGCCGCGGGCAGCAACAGCAGCAGATAGATCCGGTTCTTGCGCAAATCGCCGCCAAAGGCGCGCAGCCTGTTCCCCGCCCGAGGCTGCAAGGGGTTCGCTTTCATTGGCATTCCTCCTCCATCGCGTTTGGAGAGACGTAGATGCAACGCATGCCTGACAGCGAGTAATCCACATCCCGCGGTTTTGTTACACCCATAAAAAACATGCCGCTATGGTCCACAATCCGGTACGCGCCGCCGCACAGCGGCATAACCTCCCCCTGGGTGCAGATCCAGCGCCAGCCGGCGGTTTCCGGCAGGCCCTCCACCGGCGGATACAGTCCCAGCAGCTTCAGCCGCTCCGGCACGGTCACATCCGCCGCGGCGCTCACGTCGCAAAAGGCGCAGTTGCCCATGCTGGCATGCTCCACCCGGTGGGTCAGCCGTACAGCCCCGTCCGTCCCGTCAAAGCGCAGCGTCCCCGGCGCGCCGGGCTGTACCGGAGCGCCGCTGTCGTCCATCGCCCGCCACAGGGGCGAGTCGGCGCCCAGATCGCCTCCGTTGTCCAGCAGCGCTTCCATGTCCGCCAGCTGGATCTCCCCGTCCACCAGGCGAAAGCCGCTGTCCCATTCGTTCAGGTTGCCGATCAGGTCCCAAATGCCTTCCTGCCGGCCGTTGTGCGTCCAGCTGAGAGGGCCGCTGCCCGTAAGCGATGTCCCCGACGCGGTTACCACGCCCACCTCGTCCAGGGCATAATAGTCATGGCCCCGGTCCGTGTTGCCGGAGAGATGCATCCCCCGGCGCAGACATTGCAGCAGAATCGCCATGCGGAGCTGAAAGGGCATCAGCAGCCATCCGTCCCCCTTGGGGCGGATATATCCCGCCGCTTCCCCATAATTCCGGGCGTTTTGGGGAACGCCCATGGGCAGGGAGGCCGCGCGCCCCTCCACCACGCAGTTGAGATACTTGGACACCCAAATTTCCCGGATCCTCCGTCCGCCGCAACGAAAGGCAGGATGCAGCCCCGGCATAGTGCAGCCGAGCAGCAGCTCCTCACAGGTTATGGCGGGAACGCGCACCATCACCGAGGGCACCCCCGCGCCGTCATAGAGCACGGTGTTTTCCCCACGGGAGAGCTTCTCCACGGCCGCCGCAAGCGTCTGCCGGGCCTGCTGGATCTCCCCGCGCTTTTCCAGGATTTCCAGTTCCTTAAGTTCCCCGATTACCTGGGCGGCCGAACCACATACTTTACATTCGTTGAGCAATATTTGATACAGGCTGATATCCTTGAGTCGGTCCCTATACATTCGTATCATCACTTCCTTGTGGCTCCATTATAATTGACAGCGCATTGCAATGTGCAATATAATATCGTTACGCCTTCGCAAAATGGAACTTATTCTCCACTTAATCGTTGCGTCGGACAGTCTTTTTCGGGAGGTGTTGAGCCAGTTATGCCATATCCCTATGCGAGCAAGCTGCTTCTGTGGCCGTCTTTCTGCGAAAAAACGCTTGTTACACACCCCTTGCAAATCGACGCCGCCGGAGACGAAAACTGCTTTGCCCAGGTCATCTCCGGCAGGGCGGTGGTGCGCCACAACGGCGCGGCGTACCCCGTGGGCATCGACGCCGTCATCGTGCTGGGGCGCAATTTTTCCGTGGTCATCGAAAGCCTGCCGGACCATCCTTGCCAGCTTTTGCTCCTGCGGCTGCGCAACACCAGCGGCTTTCCCAGCCTGGATCTCAATCACCTGTGTCTTACCATGCCCATCGTGGACGCTTTTTTCAGCTTCAAAACCCGCTTTTGCATCCTCACCGACCGGGAATACATCCGCATAACCTTTTCCGCCATCGAATACGAAATGCACTGGCAGAACCAGGAGCGGGAGCGGATGCTGCACCTGCTGCTGCAGGAGTTTGTCATCAAGCTTGCCCGGTCCTTCCACGCCCACGAGCGGCCCACCGGGGTACAATTTCTTTCCCGCGCCCGGGAGTATATCCGCAAGCATTTTCAGCAGGAGATGACCGTGGATGAAATCGCCGCCTATGCGGGCATCAGCCGGTCCTATCTGGCGCAGCTGTTCGCCACCCACATGGGCTACAGCACCGTGGAATACATCCAGGCCGTGCGCTGCGACCATGCGGCCTATCTGCTGCGCACCACCCGCTTTGCCGTTGTGGATATCGCCCTGGAGGTGGGCTTCAACAGCCGCCAGCACTTTGCGCGCACCTTCAGCAAAATCTACGGCGCCACCCCCAAGCAATACCGTCAGGAATTCAGCGTAAACCAACAGCAATAATGCCCCGCGTCCAAAAACAAAAAAGCCGCCCCCGGCGGAATGCGGTATCATCCTGCCGCGGACGGTTCCTCCGGCTGCTGCGGCGCGCCCTACAGCCCTTGCTCCACATAGCGCACCGAGGCGCTGTCCCAGTACCCGCGATAGACCCGTTGCCGGCCGTCCAGGTTCAGCTGGTACAGCCGAAAAATGACCCAAAGATCCTTGGGCTGCCACTGTTCCCCATAGGAGTATTGATAGCGCATGCCCAGGCGGCGCATCACATGGCCGCTGCGGGGGTTGTTCACGTCATGGGTGGCGGTGACGAAGGGCACGCCGTCCAGGCGAAGCCGCTCCACCACGGCGGACGCGGCCTCCGTGGCAAATCCATGCCCCCAGCAATCGCTGCGGAAGCCATAGCCCAGGTCGCGGCTCTCCCCGGCGCTCACGTGCACATAGCCCATGGGCACGCCGTCCTCCCGCCGGCAGACCGCATAACGGTACCCCTCCCCCTGCCCGTAGGCAGACAGGTAGCGCTCCCACAGCAGCGCCTCCGCTTCCTCCAGTGTCCGCAGGGGAAACCAGGGCAAAAAGCGGTTGGCGGTTTCGTCTCCATAAATTTTCAGCAGCGCCATCTCATCCCCCGGGGCGAACCGCCGCAGGATCAGCCGCCGGGTTTCCAGGCGCGGGGTGTTCTCCGCCATGGCCGCCTCCTTAACCCTTCCGGGCCTTGCGCGCCTTGGCCCGCAGGGCGCCGGCCTCCCATTCGGCAAAGTCCTCCTCCGTCTCCAGCAGCAGGGAGGGCACGGGGGTGGGTTTGTGGGTCTGCGGATCCAGGGCCACCATCACCAGATAGGCCCGGTTCACCTGCCGGCGGTCTCCGCCCAGGGACTCCACGAATGTGTCCACCCGCACCTCCATGCTGGTGCGCCCCACATAGGTGATGCGCCCTTCCATGGCGATGGTGTCGTTGACAAAGGCCGCCGCCTGGAACTCCAGGTGGTCCACCGAGGCGGTGGTCACCTCGCACCCGGAGTGCCGGCGGGCCACCACCGCCGCCACCACGTCAATCCACTGCATCAGCCGGCCGCCGAAAAGGCGGTCGTAGCCGTTCAGGTCCGCCGGCATCAAAATCTCCACATGGGTGGACCGGGAATCCGCAATCCTTTTAGGCGAGCACATGAAATTCCTCCTCACGGCTAAGCATGGTCAACCCCAGCAATTCCCGCGGTCCCGGCAGCTCCACCGGGGTGAACCAGGCCGGATGATCCTCCATCATGCGCAGCCACACATCCTGCTCCCAGGGAAGCCGCTCCCCGGCCTCCAGCGCCTCCTGGCACAGGGCCAGCGTCTCCTGGCACACCGCGTCCAATAGCCCCGCCGGCACCACGATCATGGACGTGTCCGGCAGCCCGTCCACCATGGCCAGGCAAATGGTCTCCTGGCACACCGCGTCCCAGTTCACCGACGCCCCCTCGTACACCGGGTAGCGCTGGTAGCCGAAGTCCAACCAGATGTAGTGGGTCTGGTTGGGGTATTTTTCCCGGGTTTTGCACAGCAGAAACATCCGGCTGAGCCGCAGGTAGTTCAGCGTATCCTCCGGGCGCAGGGCGGACTCCAGGGGCAGGCCGTAGCGGCGCTTGTACTCCAGCAGGTTGGGATACTTGCCCATGAGCTGGCGCAGCTTCTCCCCCTCGGCATAGCAAGTCAGGGGCACCGCCCGTATGCGGCTGAGGTAGCGGAACCAGCAGACGTATTCCTCCGGCAGGTTGGGCGGTAGCGCCGGAAGGTTGATATACGCGGCGGTGCACATGGGCTGGGACCGGTTCCCCCGGCACAGCGCCCGGTGCGCCGCCTCCTGCCACTTCACCGGCCAGGGCACGCGAATGGGGAAGATCAGCTCCGCGCTGGTGAGACCCAGACGCGCCATGGGGCTAAGCTGTCGGGTGTCCAGCCGCAGTCCGAAGCGCTTCTCAAAGCGCTCCAGCACCCGGGCTTCCCCCTCCGCCGGGCAGGGCGGCAAGGGCTCGTCCGACGTTAAGTGAATCAGCGCCCGGCGCAAGGTGTACACATCCCACCGCTGTTGGAACGCCGCCAGGAACCGCGGCCCCTGGCTGTGGGCCACCTGCTGAAAAAACGCCGCCGGCCCGAAGCAGAACCGCGGGTGCAGAAACGCGCACCGCTGGGATTGCCGGGCATAGCGCAAGGGCGTCCCCCGGTGAAAGCACAGCCGGCCTTCCCCGTCAAAGCCCTCCGCCGCCACCGGGCATACCGCGTCCACGGGGTCCTCCGGTCGGGGCAGATATCCCGTCAGCACGCAGGCCGGCACGTTGCTCCCGGGCTGGCAGTCCCGCAGCTCCCGCAGCAGATGCAGCTCCCAGTTGCGCACAAAGCGCATCTCCGGGCAGCCCATCAGCAGATAGTTCTCCCCCTGCCACAATTCCTGAAAGTCCAGCCAGGGATCCGCCGCGGGAACCAGAAACTGACACGCCCCCAGCCGACGCAGCGCGGCGATCTCCATCTCGCTGGGCTCCTCCAGCAGGGAGAGGGCGTAGCTGAGCCGCCGGGGCGCAAAGGCGTTCTCCGACGCGCTGCGCAGCGCCGCCTCCGCCTCTGCGGCCCTGCCCGCCGCCATCAAAACCAATATGCGCTCCATGCTCCCGTCCTCCTTCGCCTGGTACGTATGCTATGATTCGCCCTTCCCCCCGCCGCATCCTTGCGAACAAAAAAAATTCCTCGGGAAGATAACTCCCGAGGTTTGTCGTTTCTTGCGTGGTTCGGGGAAAAAACAGCGACAGATCAATCGCTCATCGGGTAAACATGCTGGTATTCCGTACGGTTCAGCTCTTGTAAGCATTCCAATTCCCGCATGTCCCGATCACGGTTGTTGATCAGGCAGGTCATCACAAGCGTGAAGAGCAGCAACACCAGGAACAGCATAAAACCGCGCACCTCCTTGTGCATGGGCCGGAAATGATTTTGCATGATTTCCTGCGTTTTCAGGAATCTTCATCTCTATTATACCCATTTTTCCGGAAAATTCAAGAGCATTTTGCATGATTCCCTGCATGAATTTTTCCGGGGCATACCTTGCAAAATGCCCCCGCCGCTCCGCATTCCAGCCCGAAAAATGCATGTTTGTCCCCAGCGTCCTGCATCCTTCGCAGCAAAAAGCCTCCTCCTGCCGAAAGGCAGAGGGAGGCTTCAAGCGCTCCGCAACGCATGCTTACTTCAGCGAAGCCAGCAGCTCTTCCATGCTGGTGCCCTTTTCCTTCAGCGCGGACAGCAGCGCCTGATACTGCGGATCCTGGGCAGCCTTGCGGGGGCGGGGCGTCCTGGCGGGCTTATCCTTGGAGGCAATCAGCCGCTCCCGGCGGGCGCGCACCTTTTCCAGGGCGCTCTGGCTCTTGCCCAGCACTTCCTGACGCTCGGCCAGCAGAGCGGCGGTTTTGTCCACCAGGACCTGACGGGTGGCGTTCAGCTTTTCCAGCTGCGCAATCTTGGCGTCCGCCAAGGCGATGCGCTCGTCAATAGAAGGATACGGCTTGCGGGCTTTTGCTTCCTTGGTTGCCTGCGCCTGTTCCATTTCTTCCGCCAAAGCCACTTTTTCCGTTTTTTCACTCTTTGCCTTCGTAGGGGTACGCTTTGCTCTTGGCATGTTAATCGGCTCCTTTGACTGTGTAATGAATTCTGGTATATTTTGTTAGCTCCCTATAACGTATTATAATAGATCCCGCAATGGTATGCAAGCAGTTTTTTAAGAAATATCCCATGTTTTACATTCTTTGCCGCCACATTTTTGCACATTCATCGCAGAAAGCGCTCTGCTAATTTTTCCCTGCGCCGCACTTTGCTTTCTCCGGATCGCATTTCATGTGCGCCGCAGGAAGCGACAAACTATGCCTGCGTCTCTTCTGCTGGATTTGTATCCATGCAAAGCGCAAGAAAGGCGCGCATGGTCCCCGTCACATATTTGCTGGGGTGCCACGCCGCGTAGCGCCGCCGGATCATTGCCGCATCGGTCACCCGGCAGCGGACGGCCTCCCCCCGCTCCACCGCCGGGCGGGCCAGGGACCAGGGCAGCAGCGTGACTCCCAGCCCCTCCCGCACCGCCGCCAGGATGGCCTGGGTGCTGGCGCTCTCCCACACGGGCTGCGCCGCGATCCCGTGGCTGAGCAGCAGCTGGTCCAGAAAGCTCCGGGTGGCGCTGCCCTTCTCCCGCAAAAGCAGCGGATACGCCGCCGCCTGGGCCAGGGTGGCCTCCGCTTTTTCCGCCAGGGGATGCCCCGGCGGCGCAATCAGCGCCATTTCCCCGGCGGCAAAGGGCGTTAGCGTCAGCCCAGCGCCGTTCTCCTCCCCTTCCAGCAGCGCCAGGTCCAGGCGATTCTCCAGCAAGTCCTGGCGCAGCAGCTCGCCGTTGGCCACCCGCGCCCGCAGCTCCACCCCCGGGTGTTCCCGGCGGAACCGCCCGGCCAGCTCCGGCAGCAGGCTGCACCCCAGGCACACGCTGGCGCCCACCCGCAGCACCCCCTGCCGCTCCCAGTCCCGCAGGGATTGCTCCATGGTGTCGAAGGTTTCCGTAAGCCGCCAGGCGTAGTCATACATGCGCCGCCCCGCTTCCGTGACGGTCAGGCGGCGGTTCAGCCGCTCAAAAAGGCGCAGGCCATAGTACCGCTCCAGCTCCTGCAGCGCCCGCGTCACCGCCGGCTGCGTCATGTGCAGCGCCTCCGCCGCCCGGGTTACGCTCTGGGTCTCGTAAATCTTCTGAAAAATCCGCATATGCCGCAGGGTCATGGCTCTGCCTCCATCCATGCTTAATTTGCTATGTTTCTGATAAGATCATAGCATTTTACACATGTGATTGCAAGGCGTACAATCATAGAGAACCACGAAAAGAGAAGGAAGGTTTTATGCATGCAAAAGGGCCGGCGGCTATGGACGCTGTTCAGCTCCATGCTGTACATCAGCGCGTTTACCTTCGGGGGCGGGTTCGTTATCGTGTCGCTGATGCAGAAGAAATTTGTGGACCAGCTGCATTGGCTGGAGGAGGACGAAATGCTGGACATGACCGCCCTGGCCCAGGCATCCCCCGGAGCCATTGCGGTGAACGCGGCCATTCTGGTGGGGCGCAAGGTGGGCGGGGGCGCGGGCATGGCCGCGGCCGTGCTGGGAACCATCCTGCCGCCGATGCTGGTGCTCTCCGCAGTCTCCCTGGCGTACCAGGCCTTTGCCAGCAACCCCTGGGTGGCGGCGGCGCTGAAGGGCATGCAGGCCGGGGTCGCGGCGGTGATTGTGGACGTGAGCTGGCGGCTGGGAAGCCGGGTGGTCAAGGAGCGCGATCCCCTGGCCATGGGGCTGATGGTCCTGGCCTTCGCGCTCTCCTACGTGCTGCACGTGAACGTGATTTACCTGATTCTGGGCGCGGCGCTGCTGGGCGTGTGCAAGGCCCTGTGGATGAGCAAAAGGAGGGCGGCATGATGCTGGCGCAGCTGTTTTTGAGCTTTTTGCAGGTGGGGGCCTTCAGCGTGGGCGGCGGCTACGCGGCCATGCCGCTGATCCAGGCGCAGGTGGTGGAGCGCTTCAGCTGGCTCACCATGGAGGAGTTTACCAACCTGATCACCATCGCGGAGATGACCCCCGGCCCCATTGCGGTGAATGCCGCCACCTTTGTGGGGTTGCGCATCGGCGGGGTGCCCGGGGCGCTGATTGCCACCTTTGGGTGCATCCTGCCCTCGCTGATCCTGGTATCCGTGCTGTCCTGGGCCTACGCCCGTTTCCGCAGCGGCCAGGCCATGCAGACGGTGCTTTCCCTGTTGCGGCCGGTGGTGGTGGCGCTGATCGCCTCCGCGGCCCTGGGCATCCTCTTCACCGCGGTGCTCGCCACGGACCTTCTGAGCCCCGACAGCTTTTCGGTGGATTGGCTGAACGTCCTGCTCTTCGCCGGAGCGCTGCTGTTTCTGCGCCGCTTCAAGGCCAATCCCATTGTGGTCATGGCTGGCTGCGGCGGGGTGTATCTTCTGGCCGCCGCCCTGGGAGCATAGGACGGAAGAATTCCGCGCCGCCCCCCCGCGAATGTTGAGGTACAATACATAGGTAACAGTAAGGGAAGAAAAGAGAACCCAACTGTGGTAAGATAGGAGTGCGAACAACCAACCCACCACAGAGGAGTTCTCCATGGATAAGATAACACAGGAAGCCTATTTTCGTCAACGGGTGCTGAAATATGCAGCAGAGCACGGAGTAACAGCATCAGCGAACCGGTACAGGCTAAGCCGCAAGACCGTG
>DBFBGQ010000092.1:0-3287 GCA_048201975.1 Candidatus Egerieenecus sp.
CCCGGAAGCCCCGCCGCAGGTTCATCACGCCCTCCATGCGCTCGCAATATATCAAGCGCATCCCCAGGTCGCGGCTCACCTCGTAGCCGAAAATCAACCCACCCAGGGCGGGCGCCATCACCAGGTCGCAGCCGCAGTCCCGGCAGCGCTCCGCCAGCGCGCCGCACAGCTCCCCGGTGACGTCCCCGTGCTCGATCAGGTGCGCGCACTGCAAAAATAGGTCCGCGTGCCGCCCGCTCTTCATCAGAAAATGGCCCTTCTCCAGCGCCCCCGCCCGGCGCATCAATTCCCATGCCTGTTCCTGCGTCATGGTCGTCGTTCTCCTTTGTTCGCAGCTTCCGTATGGCTTCCGCGTTGCTTGCAGCGCCCGTATGGCTTCCGCACAGCATTTGTTATGTTCATGATACCTGCGCGGGGCGCGGCTGTCAAGGTTTCCCGGGCTTTTCCCCAGCGGGTGTGGAAAACTGTGGATAACCTGTGAAAACTGTTTAGAACTTGGTCCATGTTCTCCCTTTTTCCACGGAAATTGGAGAAAACTGTGGAAAACTTTGTGCAAAGTTTTCCGGCGCAGGAGGGGGAAAGCGGGGCGCGAGGGCTTTTCGCGCCGGGCGCGGCGGGCTTGTGGCGCTTTTGCACAGGCGGTGCAAAACTTTGGGGAAAAATCCACAGGGGAACGCGGAAAAATGGCAAAAAAAGCGCCCCGGCCCTTCCGAAGAAAGACCGGGGTCTGGAAAAAGCTGCGCGGGTCACTCCGCAAAGACGACGCTTTCCACCGTGGCGGGGGACATGCCGTTCTGGGCCCAGTAGGCCGTCACGTCCTCGTCCATGCTGAAGCGCATTTCGACGGTCTGCCCCGCGGGGATGCCGATGTCGTAGGTATTTTCCGTGTCCACCAGCAGCAGCTTGCCCTCGGCGTCGTAGACGGCCACCGCGGCCTGGAAGTCATAGACCGTCTGCTGGGTGTTGTTGGTGGCGGTGAGCAGAATCACCTGCTCCTCATCGCCCCAGGCGTTGGTGATGGTGGTGACGACGGCGGAGCTGTCCAGGCGGGGAGCGGTCTCCTCCTTGGTGGCCTTGCCGGTGAGGGTCAGGGTGTAGTCGGAGATATCCTCCAGGGACTCCGCCTCATCCACGTACTGGTAGGCCCATACATAGCCCTTTTCCCCGGGCGCCAGCACGGAGGGATACATGCTGTAGATGCTGGTGCTGTCCATGGGGTCGCCGTCGGCGGTGAGGATCTCCAGCAGGCCATCGCCAAACTCAATGTTCTTGTCGCCGGTGTTTTCCACCTCCGCGTAGACATAGCCGATGAAGCTGTACCCTTCCACCGCCATGTAGGTTTCCTGGTTGACAGTGAGCTTGCCCGCCGCCAGGGCTCCGGCGCAGGTCAGGGTCAGGCAAAGGGCAAGTAGCAGCGCAACGATTTTTTTCATGGGGAACAACCGCCTTTCTGAATGGGATGAAATGATTTTCTGTAGTATAGCACACTTTCCCCCAGGTGACAAGATACCCCTCCGCCCGCTTGCGCCGGGAAAGAAACGTGGTATAATGACTGCATACCTATTCGAATTCCATAAAGAGGGAGGCGCGATGCTTTCGTGCGTTACGAACGTGTTCTGGTGCCGTCCACTGACGGCTTTTCCCTGCCCCTGGACCTGTACTGCCCCGAAGTATCCCCGGACATCGACCCGGATATCCAGCGCCCGGCGGTGGTCATCTGCCCCGGCGGCGGATACCAGTTCCTCTCCCCCCGGGAGGCGGAGCCGGTGGCCCTGGTGTTCGCGACCATGGGGTTCAACGCATTTGTCGCCTGGTACCGGGTGGCCCCCCACCGCTATCCCTGCCCCCAGCAGGACGCCGCCGCCGCGGTGGCCTGGGTCCGCGCCCATGCCGCCCAGACCCACACCCATCCGGACAAAATCGCCATCATGGGTTTCTCCGCCGGCGGGCACTGCGCCGCCAGCCTGGGGGTCTGGTGGCCCCGGGCGGAGCTGTGGACTGACCTGGGCCTGACCCCGGAGCAGGTGAAGCCCAACGCCCTGGTGCTGTGCTATCCCGTGATCTCCGGAGGCGAAAAGGCCCACCGCGGCTCCTTTGAAAATCTCTCCGGCTCCGCCGACCTGGCCGAGCACCTGCGCTATTCCCTGGAGACCCAGGTCACCCCGCAGACGCCTCCCGCCTTCCTGTGGCACACCTGGACCGACGCTGCCGTGCCCGTGGAGAACAGCCTGCTCTTCGCCTCCGCGCTGAAGGCCGCCGGGGTCCAGGCGGAGGTCCACCTCTTCCCCTTTGGGGCGCATGGGGCTTCCCTGTGCAATCCCCAGACCTCCGGCACACTGGCCCCCCAGATGAACCTGCCCGACTGCGCCCAGTGGCCGGGCATGGCGGCGGACTTCCTGCGCCGGGTACTGGACTGACGCATTGCAAAAACAGACTATGGTCTTATTTTGACGAAAAACCCCGCGCCGGCAGACGCCGGAGCGGGTGAGGAGGCGAAGCGGCCATGGAGGGGATGACCCGCCGGGAACGGCAGGTAACGGACCCGGAGAAGATCCTGGACATTCTGGCGAAGAGCAAGGTGGCGCACCTGGGGCTGTGCGACGGAGAGCAGCCCTACGTGGTGCCCATGAACTACGGCTACGAAATGCGGGAGGGACGGCTGACGCTGTACCTGCACGGCGCGCCCCAGGGGCGCAAATATGAGATCATGGCCCGGCATCCTCGGGTGTCCTTTACCATGGAGTGCGACCTGATCCCCTTCACGGGCAAGGTGGCCTGCATGTATGGGCTGAGCTACTCCTGCCTGATGGGGGAAGGCACGGCCAGCTTTGTGGAGGATCCGGCGGAGAAGTGCCGGGCGCTGTCCCTGATCATGAAAGCCCAGACCGGGGAGGATTTCTCCTTTGACGAAAAGCTGGCCTCCGTGGTGCGGATCGTGCGGGTGGACGTGGAGCGCTACACGGCCAAGCACCGTCCCCTGCCCCAGCGGTGAGGCAAGCTGCCCTGCGCCGGGCGGATGTTTCCGATTCGACGCTTGCGGCGCGTTGCGGCTTTTCCTGGCGGCAACGCGCTTTGCTTTTTCCCGGCGAAGCAGCGGCCCGCGGCATGGCTTGTCCGCGGGCCGTTTGCGTGTCGAAAAAGTGGGAAAACCCACTTTTTCGAGGAAGCAACTTCGGCCAACCAGAGGTCGTCCGAAGTTGTAAGGAATTGATTTTGCAAGCAAAATCAACCACCCGCCCCGCCGGCAGAGCCGGCGGATACGAATGGAAGTCGAAGGGGCTGCGGCC
>DBFBGQ010000093.1:0-3033 GCA_048201975.1 Candidatus Egerieenecus sp.
GTAAAGCATACGCGGCACTCGCTGGCCCAGCAGGGACCAAAATGCGTCTCTACCCAGTCAACCACGGTTTTCTGGTCGGGGGCCATGGCGCGGATGATCCGAATGCCTTGGGCTGCATAGGTCGAAGCGTAATCATTTTGGTTGGGGAGGTCCGTGAGTTTGACGAGCATGTCAGCCAAGGGGTATGCCTCCTTTTGTATCCTATCAAAATGTGGCGGTTACAGGGTTTGAAGCGGCAACCTGCCCCGGGGTGGAATTTTGCCTTCCAGCACCAGAGCAACGGCCTCCATGGCTGCCGCGGTGTGGGTAAAGGCGCCGATGACGGTGGCCTCCGGGCTGATGACGGCAGCGTCATAGGGGGAACGGAGCAGTACGGCTACCGTGGGCCGCAAGGCGCTAAGCCGGTTCACCAGCTCCAGGTAATTGGGATGGCGGTGTGCATCCTCGCTGCCGATGATCACGATATCCGCCTGGGCGGCCGCCTCCAGCAGCGCCACTGTCTCATGGGGGGATACGGCGCTGGACACCCGGCGCACGTGAGCCTCGTGAAACAGCAGGGACATATAATCCCCAAAGGTGTAGATGTCCGTAGCGTTGTCATCCAAAATGCCGGGCTTTTCCAGCAGCGGGGAAATGATCAGCGCCCTGGCCTCGCCGGCGGGGAGGGGAACCAATTGATGCTTGTCCCGCAGCAGTGTGACGCTGGAGCGCAGGGTACGCCGGAGCCAGTCATTCTTCTCCGGCTGGGACATGGTGATCCGCTGGCTTTGAAGCTGCGCCAGCTGCTGCTTCAGGCACAGCACGCGCATGACCCGGCGGTCCAGCTCCTCCATGGGGATTTTGCCCCGGACCAGTTTGGTATGCAACGCCTTGTACATGGCGCAGCAAAGCATAATGCTGTCCGGCTTGAGGATATCCACATCAGCGTTGAAGGCCAGCACCGCCCCCTTGGCAGTGGAGACATTGCGTGCCATGGCTCCGTCGGCAATGACCACGCCCTGGAAGTGAAGCCGCTCCCGGAGCAGATCGCAGATCGCCGCCTTGGACAGGGTGGCGGGAAGATTCGGCTGATCGGAGGGCAGGTTGGGCAGGACCACTTGTCCGGCCATGATGCTGCGGGCGCCGGAGGCAATGGCCTGGGCAAAGGGATAGGCATCGCCGCTGAGCAGCTCCTCCAGGGTGCTGGTGTTGCATAATACGCCGTCGATGTTGGTCATGTCCCCATAGCCGGGAAAGTGCTTGAAGGTGCATCCGCAGCCTCCGGCTTCCACACCACGGGCAAAGGCTGTGCCCAGACTGGCCGTGAGCAAAGGATCATCGCTGAAGGCGCGGACGCCAATCACCTGGTCGCTATGGCTACGGCATAAGTCCAGCACCGGCCCCAGCAGCATGTTAAACCCCAGGTCGCTCAAGTCGTTGCCCAGGGCCTGCCCCAGGGCCTCGGTGGCCTTGGGATCGTGGGAGGCGCCCAGGGTAAAGTTGCCGGGAGTCCGGGTGATGTAGAAGGGGAACTGCGAAGCGCTGCCGCCTTCCTCGTCCACGGCAATCATGGGAGCAATGCCGCCGGACGCTTCGGCAATCACCCGGTTCAGCTGCCGGTTCAGCTGCCGGACCTGCTCGGGGCTAAGCAGGTTCTGCCCGGAAAGAAAAATGTTACCAAAGTGATAGGTCTCTTCTAGCTTCAGAAAATCCTGATCCGTTTCTGTGCCGTTGAGACTGATGAGAAATAGCTGCCCCAGCTTCTGCTCCAGTGTCATGCCACGGAGCTGTTCCTCTGCGCGGAGAGTCGATGTCGGCAGGGTCATGGCTGTTCCTCCTTTTCCATTAGCGGGAGACGCTCCAGGCTGCGCCGCAGGCACAGGCGGCTGGCGCCATAGGCGCCGGCCAACTTGCCCAGAAAGGGCGTGCTGACCTGAAGGTGGGAGGGGGCCGCGATTTCCTGCAGCCGGACCTGCAAGGCGGGGTTGATGGCCTCCATATATAGGAGAATTTCCCCATCGAGTATCAGCAGATCCGGTTGATAGAGCCGGAACAGGTCGTCAATCCCCCCGGCCAGGGCGCAGGCGTAGCTGTCGATCACCTGCGCGGCGTCACGGTTGCCGGCCCTGGCCAGGCGGCAAACCTCTCCATAGGGGGTCGCGCCTGAAAGCAGGGCGGTGGTGTCATAGGCGGCGGCGCCCCGCAGGGCAATATCGTGCTCATAAGCCCGCAAAGCCAGGCTGTTCAGGCACAAATCCTCGCTGGAGGACAGCAGGCCGTTTTTACGCCGACTGACCAAGCCTGGCCGCGGTCCATCAAAAAGCAGCTGCGAGCCCAGCAACACCCCCGTGGAAACATGCCGCGCGGAAATCGACAGCGTCAGCAAGGTGGCGTTTTGGTCAGGATAGCGCAGGTGCCCTTCCGCCAGGCAGGTCATGCTGGCGGCGTTTGCCAGATAGATGGGATACGTCACCGTGGCCTGCCAAAGCTCCCAAAGGCGAAGCATTTGCGGCTGGTCTGGTTCCAGGTCATGGCCGCAGATGATGCATCCGCCCATGATCCCCTGATAAAGGTGCCCAAAGTCCATGAGCGCCAGAACCTTTTGCAGGTAGGCCTGGGGATCGGTTTGCTCCAGTAGGGGCGGCAGGCGTAAAGCTGCTACTGTTTCATGGTGCAGGTTGTGCAGGGTCAGTTGCCCATGGCCGGGTTGCAGGTTCAGCACAATGCTATAGCCCGCTGTGGGTTCCAGCTCCAGAAACGTTGGCTTTCGCCCTGCTGTGGACTGCGCCTTGCCACTTTCGCGCAACAAACCGTTGGATAATAGAAACGCAGAAAGGTGGGTCATGGTCGCGGTATTGAGTTTGCACAGCCGCGCGGCGTCCGTGCGGGAAAGGCGAAGCCATTGTTCCATACACTTGAGTAAAACCAAGCTGTTCTCAAATTGCTGCGGGCCTGATGCGGTGAGAAAATCAAATAGAGTCATCATGGCGTCCTCGCTTTCCTGAACGCTTGCAGCGGATCGTGGCCGTTTTTACAGTATAGCACAGGTCTGCC
>DBFBGQ010000094.1:0-50309 GCA_048201975.1 Candidatus Egerieenecus sp.
TAAAGGCAAGCACTACCCCGGCCATGGGAATATAGTTGAATACGATAACAAAAAGCATGCAAGGCAGCAGCATCAACAAAAGATAACGATAATTCACACATTTTCGCAGAAAGTGCCTCATCCCCATACCTGCCTTTCATAACGTATAGATCGCATCTCCTGTTTGTCGATTCCGTGGCTGTATTATACCATTTCTTGCATTGCTTGTGGTGTCATAAATCGTACAATTTTGCTCGTTTGGAACACATTGGCATATTTGTTGCGCCTTACATGTTTGTGTTTGTTTCTATTGCATGGATTGAACGCAATGCAATATTTTCTTCCTGAGAAATATTTCCATGCAGCTGCGTCATGTTGACAACACGCGCAACGAAATGTGCAGCAGCCGCGCTTGATAGTTGTTTTTCCGTTTTCTGCGGGAACGCGCAGGCAGCTCTGCCGCGCAAGATCCCGCGGGGCTCTGACATGCGCCCTTTTCCTCCGCCCGCTTTCATGCTATAATACCCCAAGCCAATGCATGAAGGAGGCGCTTTTCTTGCCGGATCTGGTTGTGGTGGGGGCGGGGCACGCGGGATGCGAGGCCGCCTTGGCCGCCGCGCGCATGGGCCTGTCCACCCTGCTGCTCACCCTGAACATGGACGGCGTGGCCCTGATGGCCTGCAATCCCGTCATCGGCGGCACCGCCAAGGGTCACCTGGTGCGGGAGCTGGACGCCCTGGGCGGCGAGATGGGCCGCGCCATTGACGATACCTTTTTGCAATCCCGAATGCTCAACACCGCCAAGGGGCCCGCGGTGCATTCCCTCCGCGCCCAGGCGGACAAGCAGGCGTACCAGAACCGCATGCGGCAGGCATTGATGTCCCAGCCCCATCTCACCCTGCGCCAGGGGGAAGTGGAAAGCATCGAGACGGAGAACGGGCGAGTAACCGCCGTCACCACCGTCACGGGGCAGCGGATTCCCTGCCGTGCGGCGGTCGTCGCCAGCGGCGTCTACCTGGATAGCCGCATCATCATCGGGGAAGGCTCCTGGCTGGGCGGGCCTCAGGGGCTGGCCTGCGCCACGGGGCTCTCCGGCGGCCTGCGGCGCCTGGGCTTTGCCCTGCGCCGGTTCAAGACCGGCACCCCCGCACGGGTGGACGTGCGCTCCATCGACTTTGACGCCATGACGCCCCAGCCGGGGGACGAGCCGGTGACGCCCTTTTCTTTTCTCACGGAAAAGCGGCTGGTAAACCGGCAAATGTGCTACCTGACCTGGACCACGCCCCGCACCCATGAGATCATCCGCGCCAACCTGCACCGCGCGCCCCTGTACAGCGGAAGGATCCGCGGCACCGGTCCCCGTTACTGCCCCAGCATCGAGGACAAAATCGTCAAATTTGCGGACAAGGACCGGCACCAGGTGTTTCTGGAGCCGGAGGGCATGGCCAGCCGGGAGTGGTACGTCCAGGGGATGTCCACCTCCCTGCCCGAGGACGTCCAGTGGGAGATGTACCGTTCGGTGCCGGGCCTGGCCCGCGCGGAGCTGACCCGCCTGGCCTACGCCATCGAATACGACTGCATCGACAGCCGGGAGCTGCGCCCCACCCTGGAGAGCCTGCGGGTGCGGGGGCTGTATTTCGCCGGGCAGATCAATGGCACCAGCGGCTATGAGGAGGCCGCCTGCCAGGGGTTGCTGGCGGGCATGAACGCCGCGCTCGCCCTGCAGGGAAAGCCTCCGCTGATTCTCACCAGGGACATGGCCTACATGGGCGTGCTCACCGACGACCTGACCACCAAGGGCGTGGACGAGCCCTACCGCATGATGACCTCCCGGGCGGAACACCGGTTGTTTTTGCGCCAGGACAACGCCGACCTGCGCCTCACCCGCCTGGGCTACGCCGCCGGGCTGGCCACCGCCGAGCGCCTGGAGCGCGCCCTGCGCAAGGAGTACGAAACCAACCGGCTCAAAAGTCGCCTGACCGCCCTGCGCCTGCCCCCCTCCCCCCACCGGGACGAATGGCTGGCCCGGCATGGCCAGCCCGTGCCCGCCGCCGCCGTGACCCCCGGGGAGCTTCTGCGCCGGCCGGGCGTCACCCTGGACAGCCTCACGGAGCTCCTGCCCGAGCTGGCCCAGCAGCCGCCCCAGGTGCGGCAGCAGGCGGAGATCGCCCTGGTCTACGAGGGCTACCTGGCCAAGGAGGATGCGCAGATCCGCAAGGCCCGTCAAATGGAGCAGGCGCTCCTGCCGGAGGATACCCCCTACCAGGAGATTACCGGGCTGCGCCTGGAGGCCCGGCAGAAGCTGGCCGCCCAGCGCCCGCGCTCCCTGGCCGCCGCCGGCCGCATCCCCGGCGTTTCCCCCGCGGACGTGGCCGTGCTGATGGTTTACCTGGACAGGCTCCGCCGGGATCAGCCGCAGCGCTGAAACAAAAAAAAGCGGTCCTTCCTTTCCGCCGCGCTTGAACTGAATCCAGCAAAAAACAGGCGTACGTATCCGACCATGCCGGCTACGTACGCCTTATAACGTTGACAAAATGCTTTGCCGAATCCTTATGCAAGTCCGTTATGCGTTTCTTGCAAGCGTAAAGGGTTTCTCGCCTGCAAGCCCCGCCCTTCCCTACAGCAGTTCGCCGTAGCGCCGCACATAGGCTTTTTTCAGGCTGGTCACCAGCGCCATATACAGCACAATGCAGGGAATCAGGTAGGCAAAATACATGGGGGGAAGGGCGACGAAGCCCAGCGCCGCGCCCAGCGGCGTAAAGGGAATCGCCGTCAGCACAACAATGCCGGCCAGCGTGAGCAAGGTAAGCGGAGCGGAAGCCCGGCTTTGCAGGAAAGGCAGCTTAGGCGTGCGGATCATGTGAATCACCAGGGTCTGGCTCCACATGGACTCCACAAACCATCCCGCCTGGAACAGCCCGATATACTTTGCCTGCATGGCCGCCAATTCCATGCCCTGAAAGTGCGCGGGCAGGTCGCTGAACCGTATGCCGTTGGATACCGCCAAGGGGCAGCACACAAAGTACAGAAACAGATAGGTGGCGAAATCAAAAATCGAGCTGGTTGGTCCGATCCACACCATGAACTTCCCTACGCTGGAAGCATCCCATTTGCGGGGGCTTACAATGAACTCCCTGTCCACATGGTCCCAGGGGATCGCGGTGCAGGAAAGGTCGTAGATCAGGTTGAGGAAGATCAGCTGCACGCTCATCATGGGCAGAAAGGGCAGCAGCGCAGCCGCCGCCAGCACCGAGAACATATTCCCAAAGTTGGACGAAGCGGTCAGCTTGATGTACTTGATCATGTTGATATAGGTCTTGCGCCCCTCGACAATGCCTTGCTCCAAAACCGTCAAATCTTTTTCCAGCAGGATGATGTCCGCCGATTCTTTGGCCACGTCCACCGCTGTGTCCACGGAAATGCCGATGTCGGCCGCTTTCATGGCGGCAGAGTCGTTGATGCCGTCGCCCATGTAGCCGACCGTGTGACCGTTTTCCCGCAGGACGGACACCACGCGCGCTTTCTGGTCCGGGGTCAGCTTGGCAAAAACGTCGGCGGACTCGGCGGCGCTGGCCAATTCAGCGTCGCTCATGCGGTCCAGGTCAGCGCCAAGCAGCATATTCCGCACCTTGAGCCCCACCTGTTTGCAAATGGTGCGGGTAATTTTGTCGTTGTCCCCAGTGAGAACCTTTGTCACCACGCCATGCTCCTTCAGCGCCTTGATGGCGCCGGCGGTGGACTCCTTGGGCGGGTCAAGAAAGGCCAGGTAACCGATGAGCACCATATCGCATTCATCCTGCGCGCCAAAGGTTTCCACGGGAGAGGGATTGCTTTTTTGCGCCACAGCCAGCACCCGGAATCCCTGCGCGTTCAGCTCGTCCACGGTTTGCAGAATGCGGCGGCGCACCTCCTCCGTCAGCGGCTGAACGCTGCCGTCGCACTCTGCGTAGGCGCAGATGGAAAGCATTTCTTCCACGGCGCCCTTGGTGACCATCTGCGTTTTTCCCTTTTGATCCCGCACCACCGTGGTCAGGCGCCTGCGGACAAAGTCAAAGGGAATCTCGTCTATTTTCACATAGTGCTCCGATAGATCCAACAGCCGGGGATCCTCAGCCTCGGCCTCCTCCGTCTTGCGGATGATGGCCAGGTCCATCAAATTTTTATAGCCGGTTTGAAAGTAGCTGTTGAGATAGGCGTGACGCAAAACCCGGGTATCGTCCTCGCCGTTGACGTTCAGGTGATATTCCAGAACCACCTGATTCTGGGTCAGTGTCCCGGTTTTGTCCGTGCAGAGGATGTCCATTGCCCCGAAATTCTGAATGGCGTTCAAATTTTTGACAATGGTCTGCTTTTTGCTCATGGATACGGCGCCCTTGGCAAGGCAGGTGGTGACAATCATGGGCAGCATTTCCGGCGTCAAGCCCACCGCGATGGAGATCCCGAACAGGAAGGCGTTCAGCCAGTCCCCCTTCGTCATCCCATTGATGAAGAACACCAGCGGAACCATCACCAGCATAAAGCGGATCAACACCCAGGAGACCGCGTTGACCCCCTTGGTAAAGCTGGTCTCTGCAGCCTCGCCTGCAACGGCGGAGGCCAGGGAGCCAAATAGCGTATGATCTCCCACGCACACCGCGACGGCGGTCGCGCTTCCGGAAACCACATCGCTGCCCATAAAGGCAACGTTGGGGTAATCGGTCACGCTGGCCTTCGGCTCGCTCACAGCCGAGGTTTTCTCCACCGGCTCGCTCTCTCCCGTCAGTCCGGCCTGGCTGACGAAGAAATCCTTTGCTTCCAGAATGCGCACGTCGGCGGGAATCATATCGCCGGCAGACAGGTGCACAACATCCCCCACCACCAGCTCATCCATCGGTATTTCTGCCTTTTCCTGATGCTTGCGGGTCACCGTGCAGGTGGTCGTAATCATGGAAAGCAGCTTTTCCGCAGCATCTCCGCTCCTGGATTCCTGTACAAAGCGAAGCGTACCGGAAATGACCACCATCGTCAGAATAATCAGCACGGTCAGGCAGTCGAAATCCTCCATCTGGCACCCGAACAGCGCCAGACGTGGAAAAACCATGTCGGTCATGATGGATACCAGCGCCAAGAAGAGCAGAATCGCCGTAAAGGGATTGACAAACGCATCGGCCAACCGCCTGGCGAGCAGCTTCTTCTTTTCCCGGGTCACCTGATTGCTGCCGGATCGGGCCCGGCTGGCGGATACCGCTTCGGGGTCGAGGCCGCACAGCGTGGTTTGCAGCCCTTGCAACACCTCCTTGACCGGAGTGGTCGCCGCGTATTCCAGGCGGCCGTGCCGCTTGTCGTGAAGCGCCGGGGGATTGGCCGCCTGCCAAACGGGTTTGCGATTTTCTTTCCTAATCATGGACGTTTACCTCCTTGAAGTGCGTCAAGGCCCTACAGTCCATGTGGGCATGGCTTCTCCGCCGCCCACCGCCTGTACCGGCCTTCGGGGATTGCCGTCGGAGTCCATGCCGTTCACCTCCCGTCTGGCGCCTCTCTGGCGCGCTTTCAGCATAAAAAAACCGCAAGGCAAATCCCATGGTCAAAACCTTGCGATTTCCTTGCGATTTCGTAAGAATTTCCGCTTACAGCCTGTCGTTGAACTTGTACCCGATCCCCCAGATGGTCAGGATGTATTCCGGCGCGTCGGGGTTGGGCTCTATCTTCTTGCGCAGCTTTCGAATAAACGCCATGATGTTGCTATCGTCCAGCAGATAATCGTTTTCCCAAACGGCCTGGTAGATTTGCTCCTTGGTAAACACCTCGCCGCGGTTGCGCACCAGAAAATACAAAATGTCAAACTCCTTGGGCGTCAATGAGATTTCCGTTCCGCCGCGGCTTACCCTGCGCAACCGCAGGTCAATGGAAAGCGCGCCGCAGCAAAGCGTATCCGTAGCCGAGGGCCGGTCCGCTTCCATCTCCAGCATCAGGGAACCGATCCGGCCATCCATCAGCTCCCGCAGCCCCTCCCGCAAGTCCCGCGCGGCCGAAGGGGACGGCGCCGCGCGCTGAAGCTCCTCCCATAGCCACGCGGCCAGGGAGGAATCCAATGTGGCAAAGCCCACCTGTTTTTTCAATGCGGATTCCTCCCCTCTCAGATCAGCTCATGATACCGCCGGACGTACCACTTCTTGGCCAGGGTAACCCACAGCAAATATAGCCAGACGGCAACCGCCAGATAGGCGTAATAACCGGCCGGCAGCGCAGTCAGCCCAATCCACCCGCCAAACGGCGTGCACGTGAGGGCGGTGAAAAGCAGCGTGCCCAGCAGCGTAACCAGCATGACCGGGCGGGATGGCCGGCTTTGCAGCAGCGGCACGTTTTGCGTGCGCAGCAGGTGCAGAATCAGCACCTGCGTCCACATGGACTCCAGAAACCACCCTGTTTGGAACAGCGCCACAAAGCGCGCCTGCTCCGCGCCATCCAGCGAAGCAAAGCCTCCGCCGCAGGACGCGGGACACAGCACGAAGAACAGAAAGGCAAACGTAAGAATGTCAAAAAATGAGCTGATCGGTCCAAAAAAGCGCATAAAACGGCCCAGCGTCCTGCCGGACCACTCCAACGGCTTCACGCAGTCCGCCTCGTCCACATTGTCCCACGGAAGGGCCAGGCATAACAGGTCATACAAGAGATTCAGCAGCAGAATCTGCAAGGAGGTCATGGGGAAAAACGGCAAAAACACACTGGCGATCACAATGGAAAAAATATTGCCGAAATTGGAGGACGCCGTAATTTTGATGTATTTTGACACATTGGCAAAGGCTTTCCGCCCTTCCCTGATGCCCGCTTCCAACACATTCAGGTCCTTTTTCAGCAGCACGACATCCGCGCTTTCCTTGACGGCCTCCACCGCCGTGTCCACGGATATTCCCACGTCCGACTCCACCACCGCGGGCAGGTCGTTCATGCCGTCCCCCAGAAAACCCACCGTGTGTCCGTTTTCCCGGAGGGTCTGCACCACCTGCGCCTTCTGCTTGGGGGATAGCTCCGCAAACAGCGCAGTGCGCTCCACCCGCACCGGGAGTTCGTCGTCGGTCAGTTTTTCCAACTCCTTGCCCGTCAGCGTCTGCGCGGTATCGATGCCAAGCCGCCGGCAAACGGAAACCGCCACGTCCCGGTTGTCCCCCGTCAGCACGCGCACTTGCACATGCAGCTGCTGCAATTGCCCAATGGCGGCGGCGGCGCTTTGCTTGGGCGCGTCAAAAAACGCCAGGTATCCCTGCAAGATCAATCCCTGCTCGTCCTCCGGGGATACGCTGGATCGCGTCAGGGGCTTGTACGCCACGGCCAGAACCTTCATGCCGTCCTCCAGCATCTCGTCCACCACGGCGTGAATGTCGCCCCGTTCCTCCATGTCTATGGCATGGCGCTCGCCTTTGTATTCCACCTGGCTGCACCTTTGATACACTTCCGCCAGGCTGCCTTTGAGAATTAGCAAATTCTGCTCGCCGTCCCGGACCAGGACGCTGGCAAACCGGCGCTCATGGTCAAAGGGAAGCTCGTCCAGCTTGGGATGCCGCTCCTCCAGCGCCCGATAATGCATGCCCCGCCCCGGGATCTCCCGGCATTTCACAATGGCGTCGTCCAGGTGGTTTTGCACGCTGGTATGGTACGCGCTGTTCAAATAAGCCAGATCCAGAACCCGCTGGCTTTCGTTGCCCAGGATGTCCATAAAGTATTCCAGGGAGATTTTGTCCCCGGTCAGCGTGCCGGTTTTATCCACACACAATATGTCCATGCTGCCAAATCCCTGCATGGCATGGATATTTTTCACAACCGTCTGCTTTTTTCCCATGGCCGCGCCGCCCTTGGCCAGGCAGGCGTTGATCACCATGGGGAGCATTTCCGGGGTCAGCCCGACCGCCACGGAGAGCGCAAACAGAAAGGCGGAAAGCCAGTCCCCCTGGGTCAGCCCGCAGGCGATCAAAACCACCGGGATCAAAACGGCCATGAAGCGCAGGAGCACCCGTGCGATAGAGTTGGCGCCCCGGTCAAAGCCGTTTTTGCGGCGCGCCTCCGCCGTGGCAAAGCCTCCGTAAACGGTGTCCTTTCCAACGGCAAGCACAATTCCCTCCCCCGCGCCGCCGGTAACCGACGACCCCATGAAGGCCAGGTTGCTGTATTCCGAATAGGACCGCGCCTGCCTGAAGGGAAGCGTCCCGGCGCACTTTTCCACAATGGCGCTCTCCCCCGTAAGGACCGATTGCGACACAAACAGATTCTTTGCCGCAATCAACCGGATATCCGCCGGGACACGGTCTCCGGCCGCCAGGCGCACCCGGTCGCCCACCACGAGCTCTTCCGAGGAGATCCTCACCCATGCGCCGCCTCTGCGCGCCAGCACCGCGGAGGAGACCATAGCTGTGAGATGATCTGCAACGCGCCTCGCCCGAAGTTCCTGAACAAATCGAACCGCGCCGCTGGTCAGCAGCATGCCCAGGATGATGGCGGGCGTGGTAATGTCGCGGCTGAAGTTGGACGCCAGGATCACGTCCGTGAGAAACGAGATCATGGCCAATACAAACAGCGTAATGGCCAGCGGATGGATGAACGCTCTTCGCAGCCGGTAGCGCACGGTATCCGCCGCCCGCCCGAATAAAACATTCTCCCCATACCGGGCGCGGCTTTCCTCTGCCTGCGCGTCGCTGTACCCCTGCGCGGAAAGGCTAAAATCCCGCAGCAGCGTATCCGCTTCCCTGGATGCATAGTCAAGTACACGCCGGTGAATGGCAGCGTCCCGCTTCATGTACCTCACCTCCATGTGGCTGGCTCTATCATACCATAGAACGGACCGCCTCACCCACATGGAAATCTTGCTTTTTTCTTGCTTCCACAGGAATCGCGCCGCAAAAGGGAGTCAGCGCGTCCACAGCCACTTCACCTGGACGCTTTCCTTCGGCTCATGGCTGCTCTCCAGGCGCAGCCAGACGATCAGCATTATCAGCAAAAAGCCCCCTATGACGCACGCATGCACGCCAAAGGCGAGCATGCCAAGCAGCGCCAGCAGATAGGCCGCCCGCCTCCCCGTCAGGCGCCCCCACCGGGAAAAGGAGCTGCCCCCCGACAGCTCCTTACCTATTAAAACAGGACATGCCGCGGGGAAAATTCCGCGGCATGGGTAAGGGGCAGGCGAACGCGCCGCCTGCCCCAGGGGTTTTACTCCACGATGGTGATGGCGCCCACCTGGTCGCCCACCTCGATGGTATATTCCCCAGCATCCAGGGTCATATCCATCTGTACCACGCGCCAGCTGCCGCCTTCCACGGTCATGATCTTCTCGGCCACCACTTCGCCGTTGGCCTTGGCCTGCACGGTGGTGATGTCGTCCGCGCCGTTGTTGCGCAGCAGGCAATACACGGTGAAGCTCTCCCCGGCCTTGGTCTGATTAAAGACCGTGGTCTGGGTCGTGGTGGAGGAGCCGGACTCGACCTCCTCGGTCACCTGCACGGTGGGCAGGATCAGGCAGGAGTACTCGAAGTCGGGGTCCTGACCGTAGCTCATGCCGAACTGATAGGTCACCAGCGGGTCGCCCCAGTTGTTGGGGGAGGCATGGTTGGGATCGTCCTCCATGGTGGCCTGCACCATCAGCCGGACATAGGGGGAAGCGCCCTGATCGCCGGCCAGGTCCTTCCATTGGTCGTTGTCAGCGACGGTATCCCGGGCGATTTCCTTGGTGATGATGCCGCCGGGCTGCACTTCGCCATAGAGCAGGTCCACATAGATCCAGGGAGCCGTGGTGGTCACGAAGCCGCCCTCGGTGGAGCCGTGGTCCGCGCCCTGGTTGTAGCTCAGGTACAGCAGCGCGTCGGCGCTGGAAATGGTGTATTCGTCGGGCTTGGTGTTGTTCAGGGTGAGCACCATGGGCTTGCCGTAGTACTCCGCGTCGTCAATGAACAGCTCGGTGGCGTCGTTGATGGTGCCGTAGTCGCCCACGACCACATCGGCCTCCTCCATGCTTTCCACAACGGTTACGCCCATTTCGGTCATGTACTTGATGTAGCCTTCCTTGGCGGTGGAGTTGGAGCCGTCCACGTACACCTTGGCGTCCTTGCTCAGGGGCAGGAGGTTGTTGTCGTTCTTCACCAGCACGGCGGATTCAGCCTGCAGGCGCTCGGTCAGCTCCACCTCGTAGGGGTTGCGGGCGGCGCGCAGCTCTTCGTCGTTGGTGATCTCGGTGGGATTCGCGGCCCATTCCTCGCTGGCGCACAGCGCCACCGCGGCGTCCACGTCGCAGTAGGGGTTCTCAAACAGGCCCTTGTTGAACTTGAACCGCAGGATGCGGGTGGCAGCCATGTCCACGTTGGCCTTTTCCACTTCGCCGCTGGCCAGGCCGTCGATGATCGCCTGGGGATAGTTGCTGGAGGGAGAGCTCTCCCAGTTGCTGTAGTCGCGGATCATGCTGCCGGAGCCGAACATATCCACGCCGTTGGCCAGCGCGTCGTTGTACAGCCAGCCGATGGTCTGCTCGCCCAGGTCCACGCCCTCGGCGGTGATGCCGCTCATCCGGCCGGGGTTGCTGGGGCCGCCGCCCAGCGCCCACCAGTCGGTGACCACAACGCCGTCAAAGCCCAGGGTATCCCGCAGGTAGCTCATGGTGGCCTTGTCCCACTTCACGTCCACGGTATTGGTGATGCCCGTGCCGCCGCAGTTGGTCATGACCCACTCGGAGCCCGCGGACAGCGCGGCTTCCCAGCCCACCATCCAGTTGTCGAAGTTCTGCGCCACGGAGCGCGCCGCGCCAAAGGAGGAATCGCCGCCGCGGCCGATCCAGTGCTTGGTGCAGGAGGCCAGGCCGTTCTCTTCCAGGCCGCGGATCTCCTCATGCACGATGGAGGCGATGTGCTCGGGATTCTCGCCGTACTGCGCGCCGATCTCGTTGGCATAGGGCTCGAAGGTCACATGAATGCCCACCGCGCGCATGGCCTGGCCATAGTAGGAGGCCAATTCATAGGCCAATTCGGGATCATTGGCCGTGCCGAAGGCCTCGTGCGCCTTGTCGATGTAGCCGCCGAAGGCGTTGTACTCACGGTCGGAGGTGAAAACCATGGGCACGCCCAGGCGCTCCGCTTCCGCGGCCGCCTGTAGGTTGTTCAGCGTGTTGGTGATGGTGATGGGGGTGCCGTTCAGGTTGAACAGCTGGCAGGTCAGCTGATATTCCTGAATCATGTTGCGGGCGTCCGCCAGCTGGGTGTTCACGCAGAACAGCAGGCCGACCTCCTCCTCCGGGGTCATCTGGGCGATCAAATCGGCCACGCGGGTGTCGGTTTCCTCCCGCCAGTCCTCATACACGTCCAGGGCGCCGTTCTTGTTCAGGTCCTTGAACTTCAGGCCGTCCACCTCCAGGATGGGGGTGACGCCTTCCATGTACGTCAGCCGGACCTGGCCCGTGGTTTCATCCGCCTCAATGACGGAAAACGCGCAGTCGGATTCCAGGTACGCCTGCTCGGCCGCGGCGGCTTCCGAATCCGCCGTAGCGTTCGCCTGGTCGATCACGTCCGCCGCAGAGGCGGGCGCTTCCGTGGCTGTCTCTTCCGCCAGAGCGCCGCCCAGGCAGCTGAACAGCATCATGATAGCCACCAGCAATGACAGTTTCTTCATTCCATGGACTCCCTTCTTGATGGAACTCACGCGCAGCGCAAAGCCAAACGGCCTCCCGAAAGCCGTTCCCGTTCCACGCTGTTTGTCTACCTGTACCTTACCAGTTTTTCTTGCGTCAAAATGCGGAAAAACGGGCACGCCCGGGCGTATCTTTGGAGACAAATAAACAATGCTGCGAAAATTGCACACAGCTTTCTTGAAAATCAAACACAAAAAGTGCTCATAGAACCGCCCTCCGACGTTTCCATGAGCAAATGCAGGCTTTATGGATTATGCGCGTCCACCCGCCTAATCCACATAAGGGCCAGCGCCAGTCCCAGCACGCACCCCAATACCAGGAGAACCTGCGGCGTGCCGTCGCCCCGCGCCTCCGGCTGAGGCCAGGACGTCATGGCGGTATCGGGGGCGCTGGACGGAAGCGGCTCGCCGGCCGGAGCGCCCTCCTCCGCCGCATTGCCGGAGCTGCCGGAGGACGCCCCGTCCATGTCCGGCGCCTGACCTCCGCCAGAAGCGCTGAATTCCATGGAGCCTCCCCCGCTGATTCCCGCATCCTCCTCCGGCCATTCAGGCGGCGCTTCTCCCATGTCCGGTTGAAAGCTTCCCGGAAAGTCTCCCATGTCAAACGCAAAATCTTTGCCGCCCGGTCCGTTGGCCGTGTCCATGGAGCCCATGTCCCGGGTGGACAGGTTGCTGGCGTCCACCAGCGCTTCCGGAGCCTGCCGCTGCCCCTGGGATGTGGCGGAGATCGTTCCGTCCAGCTGTCCCTGCAGGCTCTCCGTCCGCTTTTCGCAAAAGCGCTTCAGGGTGTCCACAGCCGTCTCGAATTCCTCCGCGGTATAGAACGCCGT
Source organism: Candidatus Egerieenecus sp. (assembly GCA_048201975.1). Lineage (GTDB taxonomy): Bacteria > Bacillota > Clostridia > Christensenellales > Aristaeellaceae > Egerieenecus. Next base: position 12,447 of record DBFBGQ010000094.1, read on the forward strand.
GGGGTCCGCCTGCACATAGGGCCGGATCATCTCCGTCACCCGGTCGATCTCCCGGGTCAGCGTATCGCCAGACAGACAGGTCTGGATGAAGCCGGCATAGGCGGCATGATAGGCATCCAAGGAATCCTCGTCGGCGAAGATCCACGCGATCAGCGGCCGCGATTCCGTGCTGCCGCCGCTCACCGGGGAATCCATGGGCGCGTTGACTTCGCTGGTGGCGTCGTCGCTGGCGGAGAAGCCTCCAAAGGCCAGGTTGTAGTCCCAGGGGATGATGGACAGCCTGCCCTGCTCCTCATATAAGTAGTAGTTATGCACCATCATGCCGGTGTAGCTGTCGTCGTTGCACAGGAAATGGTGCACCACCAGGTACCGGATCACTTCCTGCTGGTCCACGGTCTCCTCCAGCGACTCCCCCGCGTTCAGCCGGCGCAGCGACTCCACCAGCCGCTGCTTGTCCGCGCCGGTGACGTCCGTTTTCGCGTTGTTGAAAATGTTGGGATAGCTGTCCGGGTCGTCATCCGTATAGATCAGCTTCACGTCGTCGTTCTGGCCCAGGCCAAAGCCCCCCTGCGCCGCCCCGAACGTTTCGGGCTGGAAGTCCGCTCCGTCCGGCATTTCTCCCATATTTCCAAAGGACATGCTGTCCGGCTTGTACAGCTCCCCCTCCGTCATGCCGTTGCGGGCCAGGAAGGCCTCCTCCACGCCCTCCACCGCCAAGTACAGCCCCCAGGGCTCCCCGTTCACCGTCAGCTGCACATAGCTGCACAGCGGCGCGGGCACGTCCATCTGCCGCATCAGCGTATAGGCCAGGTAATCCTTCATCATGGTGGCGTCCTGAATCAGGTTGTTCAGGTTCAGCTTGTCCAAGCCGTGATACGTAACCCCCCGGTCGTAGCGGTCAAACTCCACCTTGAAGGAATAGCGCTCCGAGCCCAGCTCCTTTACCGAGGACAGGGAGGTGTTGCCCTTGGCGCGAATGGCCACATGGGCGTATTTCTCCCCGTCGATGACGACGGAGCATTCGTAGTATTCCTCCGCCGCGGCGTTGGCGATGAGCTCCTCCCAATCCGGGAGGGTGATTTCCATGGTGTGCACCCGGGCGGTATCGAACAGGAGCGTCTCATAGCCCTGGCGCTGTCCCGCGCGGCCCGCGCCTTCCTTCAGCCCCCATAGCGTCAGGGACAGCAGCACGGCCGCCGCCATTGCCAGCGCGCAGATCCGATCCGTTTTCTTGCTTTGGAGCATCCGGCTCACCCCATATAATCCCCATTGTAGCTGACCAGCACGGCGCTGGCAACGCCGTCCATTTCGGAAAGCTCGGTGATGAAGGCCGTGTCGTCCTGCTTCAGGGTCACCTCATAGCTCAGCTCGATGGCGCCCTTCTGCGCGCTCTTGCTCTTCAGCGACAGCTTCTCCGCATGCGCTTTGAGATAGCCGGCCACCTTCTCTTCCACCTCGCCGTTTGCGCAGGCAATCACCGCAATATACGGCCTGCGGGAGGACTTCCGGTTGCAGAACACCAGCAGGATCACGCCGATGATCACGCTGCCCAGAATGGCCAGGGGAATCATCCCCGCGGCCAGCACAATGCCGCCAGCAATGGCCCAGAACAGGAAGGCGATGTCCATGGGCTCCTTGATGGCCGTGCGGAAGCGCACGATGGACAGCGCGCCCACCATGCCCAGGGACAGCACCACATTGGAGGTAACCGCCAGAATCACCATGGTGGTGATCATGGTCATGGCGATGAGGCTCCCGCCAAACGCCTGGGAAAACATGACCCCCGCGTATGTTTTTTTGTAGATTAGATAGATGAACATACCCAGCAGAAAAGCCAGCAGCAGCGCCAGGCCCATATCCGAAACGGAAACCGCCGTTACGTTTTCCAGAAACGAGGATTTGAAAATATCATTGAACGACATGCTCGATTTTTCCTCCGTCAGCATCAAAAATAGGCCCGGCTGGCCGCATACTTCGAAAAAGCCGTGGGCTGCCTGCTTTTCAGCGCCACCGCCTCCCGAATCACCGAAGGCAGATATTCGTCCCACTTCACCTCCAGCAGCACGGCGCCGTCGCCCACCGGCAGCGTGAGGCCGTTGGGATCCAGAAAGGTTCCCGGCGCCCCGGTGCGAACGTTCCAATCGATGGTCACGCGCACATTGCCCGGGGCGTACACATAGGGAATCCGCAGGTATTCCACCACCGACCTGGGGCGAAGATGCCGCAGCTTCATCTCGGTGTACAGCATCATCAGCAGGGGCTGGCCGCTGGTGACCATCCAGGCGGTGTCTCCGCGCAGTATCCGTTCCGCCTCCTCCAGGGAGAGCGGCAGCTGCGGTTTCACGCCCACGCTGTCCCGCTTCATTTTGCATTCCAGCATCAGGCGAGAGAGATCTCCGTCGTAGTAGCGGATACGGAACTTTCGCCGCTCATTCACACCGTCCAGCTTTTCATGCAGCGCCGTATCCATGGGGTCGTCAAAATACAGGCTGCGGACGCGATAATACCCGTGCGCCTCGGCATAGGGATCCAGCCGCGCCACAGCGCGCAGGCTGGACTGAATGGCCGCGGCGTCGCCGGGAGAAATGAGGTGCTTCACCTCATGACGGTAGCGCATGAACGAACTCACCTTTCCGCATGGCTTTTCTCAAAGGGGGAAAAAGGGAGGAGGCATCCCCGCCGCCGGGGCGTGCCGGCCGCGGGGATGCTTCCATGTTTTGCTTAGCGCGTTACTCGACCACCTGGATGGTCTTAGTCAGGTCGCCCACGGTAATGGTATGCTCGCCGGGCTCGTCGATGGTCAGCGTCAGCTCGACCACGCGCCAGCTTCCGCCGTTCACCGCCATAATCTTCTCGGCGATGACCTCGCCGTCGCAGCTGGCCTGCACCGTGGTCATGCCGTCGTCCCCGTTGTTCCACAGCAGCACATAGGCCTCGAAGGCCTCTCCCGCCTTGGTTTCAATGACGGAATTGTAGCTGGTGCTGGTGGAGCCGTTGGATTCAGTCACTTCCTCGTGGGTAGCGCGGGGCAGCACCAGCGTGTCATACACGAATTCGGGCTCAGCGCCGTACCGCATGCCGTACTGATACTGCAGCAGCGGATCGCCCCAGTTGTTGGGCACGGTGTTGTTTTCGCTGGTCTTCATGGTGGCCAGCAGCATCATGCGCACCCACTGGTTCGCGCCCTGGTCGCCCGCCAGGTCCTTCCACTGGGCATTGTCCATGCCCTCGTCCCGGGGCAGTTCCTTGACCACCATGCCTTCCGGTTCCGCGTCGCCAAAGAGCAGCTTGGCCAGCATGATGGGCTCGGTGGTGGTGATGAAGCCGCCCGCGCCGGTGCCGTGGTCCGCCCCGCGGGAGAAGGTCAGCGCCAGCACCGCGTCGCCGTTTTCAATCAGGTAAGTGTTGGGGTCCACCGTATTGGCGACGATGACCAGCTTCTTGCCGGCGGCCTGGGCATCCTCAATGATGAGCTCGGCCGCGTCGTTGATCTGCGTGCAGTCGGCGATCACCACGTCCGCCTCCGCGATGTCCTCCACCACGGTGGCGAAGTCGGGCAGAACCTCCTTGTAGCCTTCCAGGGTAATGGCGGAAGCGGTGGAGTCGATATACACCTTGATGCCCTTTTCCAGGGGCAGCAGGTTGTCCTCATTCTTCACCAGAATGGCGGATTCCGCCTGCAGCTGACGCTCCAGCTCCACCACTTCGGGATTGCGGGCAGCCATCAGGGAGTCCGTATCGGTGATTTCCCACTGCTCCGCGATGTACTCCGCAGAGGCGGAAAGGGCCAACGCTTCCTCCGCGTCGGAGTAGGGATTCTCAAACAGGCCCAGCTCAAACTTGTCCTTCAGCACGCGGTAGCAGGTCTCGTAGCAGCGCTCCTCGGAGATCAGGCCCTGGCGCAGCGCTTCGTTGATGCCGTCCCGGTTGGCCTGGCCGCCGTGGCCGTCGCTCTCATAGTCGCAGGCAAAGGCGCCGATCTGGTCCAGGCCGTTGTTGATGACGAAGGCGTACCGCTCGGGGATGCTCAGGCTCAGGATGTCCACGCCGTCAACGGTGACGCCGCCGGAGTTGCTGTCGCCCTGGTCGCCCCAGTCGGAAACGATGATGCCGTCAAAGCCCAGGGTGTCGCGCAGGTAGCTCATGGTTTCCGCGTCATAGTCCACGTGCACGGTGTTGGTCAGGCCGGTGCCGTAGCCGTTGGTCATGACCCACTTGGGATTGGCCTCCAGGGCAATTTCCCAGGCCGTCATCCAGTTGTCCACGGTTTGCGCGTCGCTGCGGGCATCCTCGAAGGAGGAGTCGCCGCCGCGGGCGATAAAGTGCTTCATGCAGGCCTCGGTGCCGCCCTCCACCTGAATGGCGTTCACCTCCGCCTTGGTCATGGTGCCGGCATATTCGGGATCCTCGCCGTTCCAGCTGCCCAGCTCCTGGCCGTAGGGATGCAGCACCACATGGATGCCCACCGCGCGGCTTTCCAGGGAATACTGCGTCCACAGCTTCTCGGCCAGCTCCAGATCGTTGGCCGAGCCGAAGGCGTCATGGGCGGTGTCGATCATGCCGCCCCAGGCGTTGTACTGCCGGTCGTTGGAGATGACCACTGGAATGCCCAGGCGGGTATCCTCCGTCAGCGCCTGCATGGCGTTGTGATAGGTCACCTGCTCCTGGGGCGTGCCGTTGGTATTGTCCAGGTGGCTGGTGATCTGCAGCTCGTTGATGTAATACCACATGGACTTGGAGGCAAACGTGGCGTTTTCGTCCGGCACGGTGCTCTCCGTGGAGAACATATAGCGGCTGTCGGAAAAGTCCACGCCCTGGGGATTGCCGCAGGTGTTCACGTGATAGAACAGCCCCGCCTTTTCCTCCAGGGTCATCTGGTCGTACAGATCCTTGACCCGAACGTCCACGTCCTCCCGCCAGTCCTCATAGGGATCCAGCTGGCCGTTGTTGTTCAGGTCCTTGAATTTCAGACCATCCACTTCCAAAATGGTTGTCACGCCGTTCAGATAGCCCAGTTCCGCCTGGGTATCCGTGGCCGGGATGATGGTGATGGCTTCGTTGACCTGCTCGTAGCTGGTAAAGCGCGCCTGCGCGGGCTCTTCCGCCAGCGCGGGCAGGCTCAGGCTGCTGACCAGCAGCATTACTGCCAACATCCGACACAATGTCTTCATAGAACCTCCGCCTTTCTCATTCTTTGCGAGGACTCCTCGCATTGCCTTCATCATACTGAATCCGCGCGCCTGTCAAGCAGGGGATTCCGGCACACTTTGTCCAAAAAACCGGCACATCCCTCTCCGGCCTGGAAAAAGCAGAAACATTCCAGCCAAAAAAACGTCCACAAAACCTGCGCGCACAGCCGGCCCGTTCGCTGGGCAAGCCGCAAACGCACGCTCCCGCTCTGGGAAAATCCGGCACTTTCGCCGCAAAAATCTGCACTGTGCAGTTTTGTCCTGAAAACTGTGGTATACTTGCGGTGGCTGGTTCCCGCGCAGTATCGCGCGGCTGAAGAAAACACCCAGTCCTTTGCAGGAGGGCTTCCATGTACCAAGTGCTGATCGTAGACGATGAACTTCCGGCGCTGCGTTTTGTGCGCAGCATTATCGAACAGTTTGCCACAGACTTTCAGGTGGTGCAGACTGCCGTCAGCGGCGAGCAGGGTTTGGATTTTCTGGCCCGGCATCCCGTGGACCTGCTGATTACGGATATCAGCATGCATGGCATCACCGGGATTGACCTGGCGCTGGAAGCACGCAAAATCCAGCCCGGCATCCACATCGTCATCATCAGCGGCTACGGCGAGTTTGAATATGCCCAGGGGGCCATTCAGGCCGGGGTGGACGATTACCTGCTCAAGCCCGTAAGCATCAGCAAGATGACCGCCATGCTCCAGGCCATCGCCAAAAAGCTGGACGCGGAAAGCTCCAGCCGCACCGCGGCGCTGCTCCCCGCCATTGCCTGCGACCAGGAATTTGACAAGGAAACCGCCTGGCAGCTTTACGGCCGCCGCAGCTTCCGCTTTGCGCTGGTCCGCTGGGGCAACCTGGACATGAACCTGCCCAAGTCCCTTGCCGCCACCTCGCTGGTACAGCCCGAGGACGGCTATTTCCAGGCCCTGCGCGGCCGGGATGAGGACGAGCGCATCCTCATCGCGCCGGATTCCCCCATGGAGGATTTGCTGACTCACCTGAGCGTTTACCTGACCCGTCCCGGGGCCATGTCCACCTGGACCGCCGTCTATACCCCCGCCGCCCAGTCCATTGAGTCGCTGCCCGCTTTTATCAAATGGGCCATCATGCTGCTGCACCGGCAGGTGGTGATTGGCAGGCATCAAATTCTGCAATTTACCGGCGGTTCCCCCTCGGAGGAAACGCTCCGGCTCCCCGTGGCCGACCTCAAGCAGCTTTCCTACTTCATCAGCACCGGAAAGCACCGCCTGATCAAAGATTATTTCGTAACCCTGGCCGTCCAATGGGAGCGGGACCAGGTGCCTCAGCGTCAAGTATGGCACATGGGCCGCCAGCTCATCCATCAAATTGCCACCAGCTATCAGCCCGTATACAACCGCCTGGAGGAAATCCTGCAGGAGTTTGGCGAGTTGATCCGCTGCGCCAACTCCTACGGCGATCTGATGTCCAGCCTGTACGCCATCGTCTTTGACAACGGCAGCTTTAAGGACCGGAAGCTCTCCACCCGCGAATTGTACGACTATGCCGTGCAGTACATCGACGCCAACTATGCTCTGCCGCTGAGCATGCAAAGCGTCTGCGACGAAGTGGGAATCTCTCAGACCTACCTGAGCCGCCTGTTCCGCAAGTACAGCGACACCACCTTCAACGCCTACCTGACCCGCTGCCGGATGGAGGCCGCCATGCGCCTGCTGCGCGAAAAGCCGGATTACCTGCTACGGGATGTCGCCACCTGCGTTGGCTATGACGACTCTTCCTATTTTACCAAGGTGTTCCACCAATACACCGGTCAAACGCCCTCGCAGTTCATAGAACATCCGTCCAAATAACCAAAATGCATCAAGGGGATGCGCCTTCCTGCGGCGCATCCCCTTGCCTTTACCGTATCATCTCCCGGAGGCGCATCCTGTCTATTTTCATGCTGGCGGTATGCGGCAGCTCGTCCAGGCGCACAAACATATCCGGCAGCATGTATCTGGCCAACCTCTCCCGCAGGGCCTGCCGGAGCTGTTTTTCATCCAGTTCACCCGCGTAAAAGCACCAGATGCGGTCCTGCTCCCGCTGATACAGTATGCAGCTCTCTCCCACGCCCTGCACGTTTCCCAGCGCGGCCTCCACCTCGCCCAGCTCCATCCGGTATCCCATATGCTTGATCTGGTTGTCCCGGCGGCCCAGCACCATCAGCTGACCGTCCTCCATCCAATAGCCCATGTCCCCGGCGCGGTAGAAGCGTTCGCGCCACCCCTCTTCCAGGGGATCCTCCACCCATGCGGCAGCGGTGCGCGCCTCGTCCCGGTAATAGCCGCGGGCAATCCACGGGCTGGACACATACAGCTCCGCAGGCTCGCCAGGCGCCGCAGCCCGGCCATCCTCGTCCACAAAGATCACTCGCACCAGCCCAAAGGGTCTCCCCACCGGCAAGCGGCCCTGGGCCCGGTTCTGTGCGTCCACCTTGCCCACCGCCACCGAAAGCATCTCCGTGGAACCGTAGAAATGCCACCATCCTGCGCCAGGAGCCGCCTGCATCCAGGGCTGCAAGGTTTGCCAGGGCATGGGCTCCCCGGACATGATGCCCCAGCGGAGCTCCGGCAGGCACCCCGGCTCCAGGGCGCCCGCGCTGGCCACGCCGGCAAAGCTGGAGGGCGTCATGCACAAAAGCGTCACCCGCTGCTCCCGCAGGCATTGGAGCATCCTGCGCGGAAAGGACAGTACCCCCGCGGGCAGCAGATACACCGTGGCGCCCAGCGCCACCGGCGGATAGATTTCCAGCAGGGAATTGGCATAGAAGAACGGCGACTGATTGCCGAACACGACCTCCTCCGTCAGCCCGTACACCTGGATGGTGGCCTCCGTCCAGTGCAGGTAGCTGAAATGCGTCTGCACCGAACCCTTGGGCACGCCGGTGGAGCCGCTGGTATACAGCACGGACGCCGGGTCGAATACGCTGCTCTGCTCGCGGATCTCCCGGAGCCTTTGTTCGTCCACGGGGCCCTCCGACGCCTGGCTTTCCAGCAGCACCTGCGCTTCCCCTGCCTGGCATGCCTCCAGGGCCTTGCGCCCCTTCTCGTCGGCCAGGATGGCCGCGGGCTGCATCAGCGACAGCAGCTGTTCCAGCCGCTGCGCAGGCATGGTAATATCCAGCGGCGCGTAGGCGCACCCTGCGTACAGCACGCCGAAAATGGCGGGCAGGTTGCGGATGCTTCGCGCATCCATTAGCAGCGCCACCACCTGCCGCGGGCGCGTGACCCGTGCCAGGCTGGAACCGATGCGGCGGGCGAGCTCCGCCAGCGCCGCAAAGCTCAGGGACTGGCGATCGTCGTAATAGGCAACGCGCTCCGGGACCCGGGCGGCCGTTTCCTCCAGAAGTTCCAGCATGTTGCGCTTCATCATAGTCGCGGCTCCTTTCAGGGTTTGGATGCAAAGGATGGATAGCGGGCGTACCACTGCTCTGCGCAGCGGTCATAGGAGGCGTAGGCTTCCTCGCCCCGATGGTCCGGCAAGTCCAGCCGCTGGCGCAGATCCTCCGCCAGCTTGCGGGAAAAGGTCATGCTGCCCTTTACGTTCAGGTGCTGCCAGTCCGCAAAGTCGGAGGAGTAGAGGAGCCCGAAGCGTATGTCGGGATCGTTGTAGTTGATGCCGGTAACGCCGTATTCCTCCGCCACGGCCCACAGCGCGTTGTAATACATGTGGTCGTAGGCATAGTCCGGGTTCGGCATGCCGATCAACAGCAGGGTGATGCCCTCCTGCTGGGCCAGCTGGAAAATCTTGCGGGCATAGGCTTCTTCCCGGCTGTTCAGGTTGCGCTTCATGCTGTTCCACACCAGGGAGGGCCGCTGATGCTGCTCCACCGCGTCCGACTCGATGTATCCCTTCCAGTCCTGCCCCCGTCCGCCGTTGTCCGGCGGAAAGACGAAATCCTCCGCGGTGATCTGCTTGTAATTGGCATGCACCTGGGGCAGGCCCATGAAATAGCTCAGCGCGTCCGCTGGGCTTTCCACGCAGGCAAGCATGGCGCCCAAACGGTTCTCGATGCCTTTGATCCCATAGGTGGACAGGATGGTCCGTCCACGCTTGGAGTAGTCCGACCCGTATGCCGCCGGTTTGGCGTCCAGCAGAATGACCTGGGGCCGCTGGGTTTTCAGCGCCTCCCGGATGGTGTAATAGCTCACCCAGAAGGGCTGCTCCGCGCTGCACAGGTTATAGGCTGCGATGCCGTACTCATCCCAGAGCACATTGGTATTGATGCCCGAATAAAACAGGCTGGTCCCCACCGCCAGCACGTCCACGCTGTTGTCCGGCTGACGGTAGAGATTCGCCATGCTGCAGATGCCGTAATCATACTTGGGCGTGAGCACATACGCGGCATATGCCAGCAGCGCCATGGCCAGCGCGCAGAAAACCGCCAACCGCAGCCAAAACCTGCGAAGCACGCGCCCGCGCCCTTGCGCTCTTTCCGACATCCGCGTCCGCCCCCCTTAAAATTGCGTATACAGGAACGCCGTGCCGTCATAGCCCGCTCCGTACACGCCAAATATCAGCACCGCCAACAGCAGCGCCAGCAGCAATGGCCAGCGGACGATGATCCGCCCCCGGGCCAGCCTGCCGCAGACATCCACCTTCCGCTCGCAAAGCAGGTCCACCGCCAGCACCGCCGCCGCGCCCGCCAGCGCAATGCCCCATTCCATTCCGGGCATGAGGGACGCCAGACAGGCCGCCGCATCCTTGAATGTCCAGTTTTCAAAGCTCTGCCGCAGCAGCGCGAAGCTCGCCTCCGCGCTGTCCTGAAAGGCGAAATACTGCGCAAAGCCCACCGCCAACCAGGTGCGGACCAGCTGTACCGGACGCATCCAGCCCTCCTTGGGCAGCTTCAGCACCCGGCGCATGATTTTCCACAGCGGTTCCAGCAGCATGGAGAGCGCCATGATCAGCCCGAAATACCCTCCATAGAGCACCGCGTTCCAGCTGGCGGAGTGCCATAGCCCAATGAGCAGGAATACGCACAAGGTAGCCAGCGCGCTGGGCAGCATACGCCCCGCCCGCTTGCCCAGCCAGCCTTCCGCCCGTTTCCCCAGCGCGATCCCCGCACGGGAGGTGGTCAGCGGATACAGCACATAGGAGCGGAACCACGCCCCCAGGGTGATGTGCCATCGCCGCCAGTAATCCGCAACGCTCCGGGCAAAGAAGGGCCGCCGGAAGTTCACGGGCAGACAGATGCCCAGCATGCGCGAAAAGCCGCGCACCACATCCATGCCCCCGGAAAAGTCCATATACAGCCGCAGGGCGTACAGCCCCACGCACAGCATAATCAGCCACCCCGGCAGGGTTTCGCCCTTGAGCAGCGCCTCCGTGGTGGGCGCAAGCCGGTCCGCGATAACCATTTTTTTGAAGTATCCCCACAGCAGCAGCTGGAAGCCGGACACGAATTCCGCCGGATCCAGGGCATGCCCCGTGGTCAGCGGCCCGGACAGCTCTCTCCAGGTGGAGATGGGGCCCTGGGAAAGCTGCGGAAAGAACCCCAGAAACAGCCACACCCGCGCCGGGTTGGCCTGGGCCGGCGCCTTTCCCCTGTATACGTCCACCAGATAGCCCGCGGACTGAAAGGTGAAGTAGCTCAGCCCCAGGGGCAGAGCCAGCTCCCACACGGACAGGACCGGTTGCCGCTCCGTGTCGAAGCAGGCGTTGACCCATTGGGCAAAGGCGGGCTGATATTTCAGCAGAAGCATGGCCCCGAAGTCCAGCGCCAGGAGCGCCGCCAGCACCGCCCGCCGTCCGCGGCGCATCCTCGTCAGCGCCCACGCGCCGCCCCAGCTCACCAGCGTCAACGCGGTCAGATGCGCCAGCGTCTGCCAGCCGGATGCCGCCGCATACGCCGCGCTGGCCGCCAACAGCATGTACCACCGCAGCCGCAGGGGCGTCAGGTAATAGCACAGCAGTACCCCCGCGCCAAAGAGCAGAAATTCACCCGAAAGTATGCTCATGCTCCACCTCCTGGCGCAGGGCGCGGCGGTCGATCTTTCCGCTCCCGGTGCGCGGCAGGCTCTTCCGGCGCAGCAGCGCGTCCGGCAGCATGTATTTGGGCAGCGCCGCCCGCAGGGCTGCGCGGAGGGCCTTTTCCTCCGCTTCCCCCACATACGCGCCCACAATCCGTCTGCCGTCGAAATAGCAGCAGGCCAGGGTGACCCCCGGGGCCGCATTCATGGCGCACTCGATCTCTCCCAGCTCGATGCGGTAGCCGTTGCGCTTGATCTGGTCATCCCGCCGGCCCAGGAAAAGCAGTTCGCCCCGGTGGTTATAGGCGCCCAGATCCCCCGTGTGGTAGATGCGCTCGTGGATCTGCGGCCGGAAGGGATTCTGGGTGAAGACCTCCGCCGTCTTTTCCGGCGCGTTGTAGTAGCCTGGGGAAAGGCAGGTGCCGCTGACGCAGATTTCCCCATCCACAAGCGCAATGCGCGTATTGGCGCAGGGAAACCCGATGGGCAGGTTATCCCCATCGGCAAAGTCGCGGTCCACCCGGTACCAGGCGCACACGTCGGTGATCTCCGTGGGGCCGTACATGTTTACATAGTCCGCGTGGGGCACGGCCGCGCGCCAGCGGTTCAGCGTGGCGCAGGGCATGATTTCCCCGCAGAAAAACACCCGGCGCAGCGCCGGCAGCATGCCCTCCGCCAGGGCGGGCGCCGCCATGGTCAGCGCCGACGGCACCCAGAAAATCGTGTCGATCCGCTGGTTCGCCAGCGTTGCCAACAGCCGCCGGGGAAACATGAAGTCCCCCTTGGAAATCAGGTACAGGCATCCCGCGCGCCGCATGGCGCAGTAGATGTCCAGCACGGAATTATCAAAATAAAACGGCGCCTGAGAGCCCAGGCGGAGCCCCTCAGGCAATTGCAGCGCCTGGCACGCCCATTCCACAAAGTCAATGACGCTGCGGTGCGCAATGGCCACGCCCTTGGGGATGCCGGTGGAGCCGCTGGTAAAGAGCACATACAGCAGATCCGTGTCGATCATCTCCGCCCGCCGCCGGGCCAGCAGCGCCGCGTCCGCTTCCGCTTCCGCCTCCGCCAGGCACAGCACCTGCGCATCTGACGCCAGGCGGCGGGCCAGCGCCAGGTGTTCCCCGGCGCAGAGCGCCAGCCCGGGCCGAAGGGTTTGGCAAATCAGCCGCATACGGCTCTCCGGCATGGAGACATCCAGCGGCGTATAAAAGCACCCGGCGCATACCGCGCCCAGCATGGCCGCCACGCAGTCCGGGCTCTTTTCCATGAAAATCAAAACGGGGGTCTGCGGAGGCACCCGTCGGGCGATGGCGGTGCCGATCTGCCGGGCCCGTGCGCGGACCTCCGCCCACGTGAGCGCGCTTTGGGGCGCTTCAAAGGCGGAGGCTTCCGGGGCGCGTTCCGCCGCGGCGTCCAGCCACTCCAGGACGCACCGGGTCATGCCTGCGCCTGATGCCGGCGAACCAGCGCCAGCATCGCCTCCGCGCTGTTGAAGTTTTCCGGCTCGATGTCCGCCGTGGTGATCTGTACCCCGAAGGCATCGTCCAGCGCCGCGATGATCTGCGTCAGGTCCAGGGAATCGATCAGCCCGTCGTCCACCAGGGCCGTCTCCTGCGCAAAGTCCACATCATCCTTAATCTCCCGCAAAACCTCCAGCAGCTTCTGCATCTCCATAGGAAATCCTCCACTTTCATGATACTTTTTCAGCAAGGCCCTGCCCGCCGGAGCCCTTTCCGCCCAGGGCGGGGCACTGCTGAAAAAGTACCATCCGGGAGGGGACGGCGTCTCTCCGCCCCCTCCCCAGGTTTCAGCTCAACCGTTGATGCGCTTCTCCGTCTTGGGGTCAAACAGGTGCAGCTTGGCCATGTTGGGCTTGAGCAGCAGCTCCTGCTTTGCGGGCGCCTGCTCGTCGGTATTCTTGTACACGACCACCTTGTCCCCCACGCGGACATAAACCAGATAGGCGTCGCCCAGGGGCTCGATGGAATCCACATGGGCGCGGATGGCGTTCACGCCCTCCTTGGCCAGCTCGAAGTCCGAGGGGCGGACGCCCAGGTCCACCTGCTTGCCCACGTAGGGCTGCAAGGCGGCCTTCATGCTTTCGGGCATTTCCAGCCGGAAGGAACCGGCATCCAGGATCAGCTTGCCGTTTTCCTGCTTCACGCTGCAGGAGAACAGGTTGATCTGCGGCGTGCCCAGGAAGCCGGCCACAAACTCGTTGGCCGGGTGGTCATACAGCTCATTGGGCGTGCCCTGCTGCATGATGTGACCGTCCCGCATGAGCACGATGTGATCCGCCATGGTCATGGCCTCGGTCTGGTCATGGGTCACGTAGATGGTGGTGATGCCCAGCTGCTCCTGAATCTTTTTCAGCTCGTAGCGCACCTGGTCGCGGAGCTTGGCGTCCAGGTTGCCCAGGGGTTCGTCCAGCAGGAACACCTGCGGGTCGCGGACCAGGGCGCGGCCCAGGGCCACGCGCTGGCGCTGGCCGCCGGAAAGCTCCGCGGGGCGGCGGTCCAGCAGCTGCTCGATGGAGAGCATCTGGGCCATGTAGTTCACGCGCTTTTCGATTTCATCCTTGGGCGCCTTCTTTGTTTTCAGCGCGAAGGACATATTCTCACGCACGGTCATGTTGGGGTATAGGGCGTACTCCTGGAAAACCATGGCGATATTGCGCTCCTGCGGGGGAACGAATGTCTTTTTCTTTCCGCTGCCCCCGGTCATCACATCGTCCCCGAAGCGGATCTCTCCGCTGACGGGATGCAGCAGCCCCGCGATGCAATGCATGGCCGTGGACTTGCCGCACCCGGACGGCCCCAGAAACACGCAGAACTCGCCGTCCTTCACCTCCAGGTTCAGCTTATCCAGCACGTAGGTTTTTCCCTTGTTATAGGTTACGCTCATGTCCTTGATTGAAATGGAAGCCATGGTATCAACAACCTTTCTGCGCGGTAAGGAACGCACAGGGAATTTCGTGATGATCGGAACCCGGGCCGCCGCAGGCTAAGGAGGAAACCTGCGGCGGCTCCGGGCGGATGCAGTCTCAGTTGCCGAACGCCGTCACTTCAATGCCATAGCCGAAGTCATACAGCGGGTCCACGATGTCCATGGGCAGGTCCTCGCGCTGGGCCAGCACCTGGTCCATGCTGGCGGGCACCTGGAAGGGGAGCTTGCCGGTGATCGCGGCCTCGCCGAAGAGCGCGTCCGCCACCGCCTCCGCACCGCAGGTCACGCCGGGACGGTAGGCCAGCAGCACGCTGTCCGCCGCCTCCGCAATGGGGGTAAGCACATAGGCGCGGTTCATCAGCACCACGGCCACCACGTTGGCGCCGGCCTTGTCCAGGGCCTGCACCAGCTCCACCTGCTCGGCGGGGAATTCCAGGGTGTCCGCGCCCCATTCGGGATCGTGGGTGCCGCTCTTTTCGCCCACCACCACCACGGCGGTCACGCCGGCAAGGTCCGCGGGAACCTCAGCGGCGCTGGCGATGTAGGTTACCTGGTCCGCGCCCGCCTTCTGCTGCAGCGCCTCCAGGATGGTGGTGCCGGTGATTTCGATGGGATCCTTGGCCGTCCAGCCGCTGTTCAGCGCGCGGACATCCTGCGCCAGCTCCCCGGCCACCACAAAGGACTGCCCCGCCAGGGATGCGGCGTTTTCGTACTTGACCAGGGTCAGGGACTTTGCCGCAGCTTCCTTGGCCACGGCCTTGTGCTCCTCGCTGCCCACGATTTCGCTGGCCGCGTCCACATCCACGTAGGGATTTTCAAAGATGCCCAGCTGGAACTTGGCCACCAGAATCCGGCGGCAGGCGTCCTTCAGGCGGGATTCGTCCACACCGTCCACCAGCTGCGTGGTGGAGCGCACGCCCGCGCCGCCCAGAATGTCCGCGCCAGCATTGGCCGCGCCCACGAAGTTCAGGCCCCAGTCCGTCTGGATGATGCCGGTATAGCCCAGCTGCTCCCGCAGCAGGTCCGTCATGACCACGGCGCTCTGGTCCGCGGAATTCTCCACCGCGTCGCCGCCCAGGTAGGGCACGGTGGAATAGCCGTAGGGCATCACCGCCGCCACGCCTGCCTCAATGGCGGCCTTGAAACCGGCCAGGTGCAGCTCCAGGGAATCCTCCTGGATGGTCAGGGGCGAGGCGTCCACGCCGTTTTCCTGGGCGCCGGAGCCCGGGAAATGCTTCACCGTAGCGATGATGGAATCCTCATTGAGCTCGCTGCCGCCCTGCAGGGCCGTGATGGCGGCAACAATCAGCTCCTGCACCACCTCGGTATCCTCGGAGTAGCACTCCTGGTTGCGGCCCCAGCGGGGATCGGTGATCAGGTCCGCGTCCGGGGAAAGGGCCATGCGCACGCCCACGGCCATGAGCTCTTCTTTCAGCACCTCGTTCAGCCGGGCGACCAGGTCCGCGTCGTTGGCGGCGCCCTGGTTGATCTGGTCGGGCAGGAACGTGGCGTCGCTCACATACGCCGCGCCGATCTCCGTGTCCATGGAGAACACCACGGGAATGCCCAGGGGGGAGCTTTCGGAAAGCTCCTGAATCTCATTGGTGCGCTCGGCGGCATCCTTGGCGCTGTCGAAGATGTACTCGTACACCAGCGCAAAGCCCACGTTGTTGTCGGTGAACCAGCTGTCCTTTTTGCTCACCAGGGTCAGGTGCACCATCTGCGCCGCCATTTGGGAGGCGTCCATCTGCTCCAGCAGGTTATCGGCGCGCTCCTCGGCGGACAGCCGCCAGTCCTCGTAGGGGTCCAGGGCGCCGTTGTCGTTCAGGTCCTTGAACTGATAGCCGTCCACTTCGATGATGTTCTTCACCCGGGCCACCAGCTCGGGTTGTTCGAGCGTTTCCTCGGCCAGGGCCGGGAAAGCGGAGAGTCCCAGCATGGCGGCAAGCGCCAGCGAAGCGACTTTTTTCAGCGTTTTCATCTCGTTGCTTCCTTTCCTTGTTGGTCCGCCATACCGGGCGTCCTTGATCGCTGCGGCCAGGCTCCGGCCGCTGTCAGCTGGCCGTTACCGCACCGCTCATCTGCCCGCTGATGAGGTACTTGCCCATGAAGATGTACAGCACCAGCACGGGCAGAGCCAGGATCAGCGAGCCCGCCATCTGCACGTTGAACTCAGCGGCCATGGTGCCCGCCAGCTCGTTCAGGGCGATGGTGGCCGGCTTGGAGTCGTATCCGCCCAGCACCAGGGCAAAGAGCATCTCGTTCCAGATGGAGGTGCACTGGAACACGAAAACGGTAATCGTCGCGATCTTGGTATTGGGCACCACAATCTTTCGGTAGATTTGCCACATGCCGTTGCCGTCGATCATGGCCTGATGAATCAGCGCGTCGGGCACGTCCGCGTAATAGCCGCGCATCATCACCGTGCACATGGGCATGCCGAACACCGTATGCACCAGCACCAGGCCCCACACGTTATCGTACAGGTCCAGGGCGTTGATGGTCTGGAGCAGGGGGATCAGGATCGCCTGGAAGGGCAGGTAGGTGGCCGCCACCAGAGCAATGAAGAACACGTTGTTCAGCTTGAACTTCCACTTGCTCAGGGCATAGGCGCAAACGGAGCCCAGAAACACGGAGCCCGCCGCGCCAAACAGCGTCACAAACAGGGACGTCATCAGCGGCTGGCCCAGCTCCTCCATGGCGCTGGCGTAGCCCTCCAGCGTCCAGGCGGTGGGCGGCGTAATGGGCGTGGTGGTCATGACCTCGCTGTTGGTCTTAAAGGAGGTCATCACCGTGCCCCAGAAGGGCAGCATGTAAAACACCAGGAACACGACCATGATGAGATAGTACACGATATGCAGCACCGTCATGTGCCACTTGGGCTTGATCCGGACGGTCTGGGCCTGCTGGCCCGCTTTGCTGCGTTCAATGCCCGCACCTTTTTGCATACCGTCACTTCCTCCTGTTCGTACAATAGGTCAGCGGCAGAATCAGCACAAGCACCAACGCCAGCAGGAAGCAGCTGATGGCCGCGGAGTAAGCAAAGTTGTTGCTCTGGAAGGCTTCGTTATACATCCACACAGGCAGCGTCCACGCCGAGGAGGTGGTATAGCCCACCAGGGACACGATGAAGTCGAAGGAACGCAGCGCGTACATGGCCAGGATGGTGATGCACGAGCCCATGGCACCCTTGAGCTGGGGAATGATGAGCTTCAGGTAAATGCGGGGCATGTAGGCACCGTCCAGCTTGGCGGCGTTGATGATGTTGGTGGGGACATTCTTGATGGCCGCCAGGAAGATCACCGCCACATAGCCCGAGAACTGCCACACCATGGCAATGATGATGGACAGCATGATGGTGTTGTTGGAGGAAGCCCACATCAGGTGGCCCTCCTTCATGGCGGCGGATACGTCAACGCCCAGCATGGCCAGGAAGGAATTCAGCACGCCGCCCGTGGGCCGGTACATGTAGGCCCACACCGTGCCCGTCACCACAAAGGACAGCGCGAAGGGCAGCAGGATCAGCGTGCGGAAAATCGCCGTGCCCCGAAGCCCCTGGTCCATGATGATCGCCAGGCCCAGGCCCAGCAGCAGGCACAGGGGAATCAGGCAGAACAGCAGCAGCGTATTGCGCAGCGCCGGCCAGAAGGTATCGCTCTGGAACATCCGCGCATAGTTGCCGAAGCCGCCGAAGCCATAGCTGGCCTCCAACTCTCCCGCACCCCAGTCGGAAACGGACACCCACAGGTTCCACCCCAGGGAAACGTACACAAAGTAGATGAGCAGCGCCGCCGGAATGCAGATCCAAATCAGCGGGTGCCGGTCAAAGAACCGGCTCACCGGCGCAACAGCCGCGGGCGCAAACCGCCGCATCAACTGATATGCCAGGATCACCGCCACCAGCGCCAGGCATATCATCCAAAAGCTATCGTTGGAGAATGTCATCCTCCACAGGTTCTCGAAAAATTCCGTTACCATTTCCATAGGCAGTTCCTCCATCAGCATACAGGCCGGACCGGGGCAGGGGGCGCGGCGTGCCGGGTCACCGTTTCACGCCGCGCCCTTGCGTCCTTCCCTTCAACCGGCCCCTGCCTATTTCAGTCTTCGTAGCTCAGGCCCCAGCCGTAGTCATACAGCGGATCTTCCAGGTCGAAGGAAACGTCGCCCTCCTGGTTGTTCACGGATTCCATATCCCGGGGGAACTGCATGGGGGTCTTGCCCGTGGGGTTGTTCATGCCGTAGAGCGTCTCGGCAATGGCGATGCCGCCCTGCGCGCCGGGATAGTAGGCTTCCAGAATGGCGTTGGTGTTCTCGTCGCACCAGGTAAGGATGTAGGGCCGGCCGCCGGTCACCACCGTGATGATGGGCTTGCCGCTGGCCTTGGCCGTCTCCAGAATCTCCTGCTGGCTGGAGGTGATCTCCAGGGTGTCATAGCCCCACGGCGGATCGTGCTGGTAGCTGGGCTCGCCCACGGACACGATGATCACGTCCGCTTCCTCGGCCAGCTCCGCGATGCGGGTAAGGTCCTCGGACTCATAGATGACGGTGGTGTTCTCGCCCGCGTAGGCTTCCAGCGCGCCGGCGATGGTCAGCCCCTCCTGCGCGGAGGACCAGCCGCCCACCAGGGAGTCCATGTCTCCCGCGCGGGGACCGCACACTAGGATGGTCTGCTCGGCATTGGCGTCCAGGGGCAGGATGCCGTCGTTCTTCAGCAGGGTCATGGCCTTCTCGGCAGCCTCCAGGTTCAGCGCCTGGCTCTCCTCGTTGCCCACGAAGGACACCGCATAGTCCACATCGCAGTAGGGATTCTCAAACACGCCCAGCTCGAACTTCGCCTTCACAATGCGGGTGGCGGCGGCGTCCAGGATGGCTTCGTCGATCTTCCCCTCGTTGGTGTACTGCTCCATGTAGTCGATCAGGCGGATGCTCTCGCCGCCGATGCCGTCCACTCGGCTCTCCGTCACGCCGATGAGAATGGCTTCCTCGTCGGAGACTTCCTCGCCGGTCATGGTGCCCAGGGCTTCCTGGATGGCCCAGATCATGCCCCAGTCGGTCTGGATGATGCCCTCAAAGCCCATCTCGTCCCGCAGCAGATCCTGCAGGGTGGCCTTGGAGCCGATGGCGGAGTTTTCCATATCCAGGGCCAGGGGCACGGAATAATAGGGCATGATGGAGGCCACGTTGACCTCCAGGGCGGCGTAGTAGGGCTTCAGGTGGATTTGAAGGGTTTCCTCGCTGGAAATGATGGGCGAGGTATCCTTGCCGTCCATCTGCGGGCCCGCGCCGGGGAAGTGCTTCATGCAGGCCACGATGGAGTCCTCGTTCAGGCCCTCGGCGCCGTTCTGGAAGGCCACCACCTGGGCGGTCACCATCTGCGTTACCAGGTCGGGGTCCTCGCCGAAGGTTTCCATCACACGGCCCCAGCGGGGTTCGGAAGCGATGTCCGCCTCCGGAGAAAGCGTCATGCGCACGCCGATGGCGATGTGCTCCTCCCGGGCCACTTCAGCCAGCTTGGTTACCAGTTCCTCGTCCCGGGTAGCGGCCAGGGCCAGATTGTGGGGCGTGACCGTGGCGCCGGTGACGTAGCTCAGGCCGTGCACCGAGTCCATGGAGACCAGCACCGGCACGCCCAGGCGGGAGCCTTCCGCGTATTCCTGAATGGTGTTCATGGTGGTGGCCGCAGCTTCCACGCTGTTCAGCTCGCGGATCAGCAGCATACCAATGCTTTCGCCGTTGCACCACTTCTCCAGATAGGAAGGGATTTCCCCGTCCGCCCGGGGCAGGAAGGTGGGATGCTGCATCTGGGCGATCTTTTCACGGACGGTCATCTGCCCCACCAGGTCGGCGGCGCGGGTTTCCGCGTCCAGCCGCCAGTCCTCATAGGGGTCCAGGGCGCCGTTGCTGTTCAGGTCGATGAACTGGTAGCCGTCCACTTCGATGATGGACTTCACGCGGGGATTGAGTTCAGGCTGCTCATACGCCTGCTCCTCCGCCAGGGCCGTGCCGGCCATCATGGTGCCGCACAGGGCCGCCGATGCGGCGAGGGCTACGCCCCGCCTGAGCCATTGCTTAATCAACAAGGTTCCAATCTCCTTTCACGCCAGCTTCCTTCAGAATATTGACAATTTTGTTGGCAAAGTAAGCGGCATCGTGCTCCGCGGAGGTGGCGAACTCCTGCACCTGCGTCTGCAGGCTGGTGGACGCGCTCCAGGGCAGCGCCGTGCCATGGGTGAAGCTGGGGTACACCTTGGTGTCTTCCGCCACCAGCTCGTTCTTGAACTTAAGGGTCAGCTCGCTGTAGGTCTCGTCGGGGGTGTCGTTATAGGGCGAGATGGACTCCTTCAGGGTGGAGAAGGCCACCTGCACGCTGGGGGTGGATACGTTATAGGCCCAGCGCAGGCCGCTTTCCACGTCGGCGGAGTCGTTGCTGACCACGAAGCCGTCCACGTTCATGCCGAACCAGCCGTCGGTGCCGGGGAAGGTGAACACGCCGTAATCCACGCCGTAGACCTGATCCATGCTGGTCATCAGCGGCTGCATCCACGCGCCCATGATCTGCATGGCGTAGGTGCCCGCCACCACCTGGCCGGAGGCCTCATACCAGTCGCGGCTGGAATGGTCGGGCGCCACGTACTCCAGCAGCCGGGCGTAGGTATCCAGCACCTCGGTGACCTTGTCCACGTCATAGTTGCCGTTGATGAAGTCCTCATACAGCTGCGGGTCGGTGCCCAGCATGATGTCCTCGAACACCTGGCAGGCCGGCCAGCCCTTGCGGTCGCCCAGGTCGATGGGGTATTCCCCGTCGGGCATGGCCGCGGCCAGCTGATCGCAGATGGACCAGAACTCATCCCAGGTGATGTTCTCATGGTCCGGAATCTCCACGCCGTATTTCTCAAACACGTGGATGTTGTAGAAGATTACGTTGGTCTTATGGATGCCGATGGGCACGATGTACTTGTTGCCGTCGGAGGCGGTGCACAGCTCCTCCAGGCCGGGCAGAGCACGGGCGGACAGGTCCGCGTATTCCCACACCTGGTTCAGGTTCAGCAGCAGGTCCGAGGACAGATAGGGCTCAATCTCCTGACCGGGATGCGCCTGGAAGGTTTCCGGGCTCTTGCCGGCCTGCTGCAGCACCTTGACCTTCATGACCATGGCGCCACCCGCGCCGCCGGGGATGGCGTTGGACTTGGCCTTAACGTTGGGATAGCTCTGGGCGAAATCGTCCACCACGCTCTCGATGGCGTCCTTCTCGCCGCCGGCGGTCCACCAGTGATATACATTGACGGTGCCGTCGCCTTCCACGTCCTCCAGGATGGCGGGGATGTCCATATCCTCCGCATACTTCTTCTCATTCTTGGCGGCCAGGGCGCCCGTGGGCAGCGCCCCCAGGGCCAGGATGCCCGCCAGGGCCAGGGCGCCGAATTTTCTCAGTTTCATGTTTGTTCTCCTCCGTTCAAGCCTGGAGCGGTTCTTACTCCTCCACAAACGTCAGCGTGCCCCACAGGCTGGGGTTGGCGTCCACGTTGTGCATGTCGGGGGTACGGTCCTTGCCGGTCAGGTCGGCGGAGGACTGCATCCGCAGGCTGTGAATGCCGGGGCAGGGCAGGTCCACGTCCAGCACGGAGAAGTCGAAGCCGATGGTCATGCCCGCTTCGGGAACCAGCTGGGCGATGTCGTCGTTGGCCAGGTTGTGCAGGGGGATCTTGCTCTCCCACACGATGCCGCCGTCCACCTCCGCGATGGCCGCCTCATAATCGTCAAACACCAGTTCGTCGCCATACTCGCCCTGGGTTTCCCAGCCCTTGTTGTCGGCGATCATGTCGCGGTCCACATAGTTGAAGTAATCATAATTGCCGTTGTACTGGTCGGCGGACTGCACGATGCGCCAGTCGGTGGCCTCGTACGCCGTGCGGTCGGGGTCCGCGTCCGGGTTGGTGCTCAGGAAGAGGATGATGGCGTCCAGCTCGTCCAGGGGGAAGCCTTCGCGGTACACCAGGGGGGTGTCGTCCAGGATCTTCATGGCCACATAGAGGTTTTCCTCATCCCACATGGCGTAGATTTCCATGGAGCAGTCCTCCGCGCCGTCCCAGTGCTCGATCTGGTCGATAATCTGGTTCTCGCTGTCAATTTTGAGGCAGCGGGTGGTATCCCAGTCGCTGAGATCGCCGTCGATAACCACGTCCTTGGCCTTGGGGGCTTCGAGATTCTTTCCGTCCGTATACGCCAGGGCGGAGGTGGCCAGGCCCAGCATCATCGTCAGGGTCAGGAACAAAGCAACCAACTTTTTCATTTTCGTGTTTCCTCCTCTGCTTTCGGGGAGGAGCTCTCCCTCCCTTCTTATTCGCCTTTATTGTAGCGGACGCGGCGGCCTAGAAAGCGCAAAGATACCGCACGGTGCATGGCAAAAAAAGTGCAGCACATGCGCAAGCCGTAATATCCAGCACAATGGCTTGCAATATTCGGCACTCTTTCAGCGCCTCCTTTCCAGATGGCGCCATTTGTGCTATCATTTTTCTATTCCTGGCGGGAGATGTGATGCAAATGAAACTAAGTGTAAAATGACGGTGCTTTTTTCGGTGATGATGCTTGCGGCGCTGGCGGTGCTCAGTTCCTTCGCCCTGAAAACCTCCATTGCAGGCGCCACATCCTTTACCGAATCCCGCTTCAATAACATGGCCTTTGCCATCCGTCGGGATTTGGAGCAGGACATATCCCTGATGGAGCTGACCATGAACTCCCTGATTGAAAACCTTTCCTTCCTGGCCGCGCTGAATCAGATGATCCGCGACGATACCGCCGACCACAAGGTTGGCCAGGCGGCAACCCAGCTGGCGCTTCAGCAGCTGTACCAGTCGCCCATGGTGGATAATTATTACCGCGTATCCTTCTATACCCGGGATGGACTCTTCATTTCCAGCCTGGCGGACAAGGACAGTACGCTGGTGAGCGGCGCGGAGGAAACCCAGGCGGTCATCAGCGCGCTGCCCTGGCTGGATCAGGCGGATAAGACCTTGGACTACTTAATTCTTTCCCCGCACGTGGATGTATTCTCCGCCCGGAACAACATTCAGATATATGGCATTGTGCAACGGGTACTGTACCATGGCAATACCATCGGATATCTGGAAATCAGCAAGGAATACAAGGACCTGGAGCGCATCATGGGCTTTGTGGACAACTCCGCCGTGATCGTTCAGGCCATCTTTGACGATGGACGGCTGCTTTTCTCCAGCATTCCGCAGGTATTGAACTGGCCCCCGGACCTAACCGTAGATGCCTACACCACCACGCCCGCGGGTCTCCAGGGTGAAGACTATAACGTACTTTACGAAAAATTGGATAAACTGCATCTTCATCTGTACATTGCCCAGAACGCCACGGTAGACAAAGCCAACAATTCCGGTCTGCGGTTCAACATGTTCCGCACAATGCTTTACATCATAATACCCACGGTGCTGTTGATCGGGCTGATCTCCCTGGGCCTGACATCCTCCACCCGGAGGCTCACCAAAAAGGTGCGGCTCTTGCCCACCGACAGCGTTCTTAGCGACGATCCGGCCCTGGCACATGACCTTAGCTGTACCGTTTCCTCTCCCAGGGACAAAGAAATCTACGAGTTGGAAAAGGTATTCAATGCCATGATGATTCGGCTGCGTAAAAGCGCCTCCACAGAGCTGACCCTGCGGGAGGGCGCTTTGCAGGCGCAGCTCAGCGCTCTGCAGGCACAGATCAATCCGCACTTCATTCACAACACCTTAAACATCATCAGCGCCCGCGCCATGGAAAGCGGCTCCTATGAAATCATTGAGATCTGCGACCAGTTTGCCCAGATGCTCCGCTACTCCACCGATACCCTCAGCCGCTCTGCCACGCTCTCGGAGGAAATCGAAAACGTACGCAATTACCTGCAGCTGGCCAAGGCCCGGTACGAGGAGTACCTGGAGTTCATCATCGACGTGCCCCAGGACCTGGACGCGCTGGTGCTGCCCAAGCTGACCCTCCAGCCCTTGGTGGAAAACGCCCTGACCCACGGCTTCAACGGGAAAAACGTCGTGCGCAAGCTATCCGTTACCGGGCGTTTGGAAGACCAGCAGCTCAAGCTGGAGATTCGTGACAACGGCACGGGCTTTTCCGATGAAATGCTGCAAAGCCTGCAGCGCCGCATCGCGGAGATCGACGCGGGAAAGGTGGCCATCCAGTCCACGGGCGGGCACATCGGCCTATTGAACACCTGTCTGCGCCTGCACTATTACAGCAAGGGGCAGATGCACATCTCCATCCACAACGACGGCGGCGCGGTGGTCACGCTGACCATGCCCTGCAGCGCGCTGCCGCAGGTAAAGGAGGAAGCATGAAACGCGCACTGCTCAGCGTATGCCTGTGCCTGCTCCTTGCGGCGCTACCCGTTTGCGCCGCCCTCGGGGAGGAGCCTGTATTCCTGACAGAGGATACCTTCTCCGTCAACGACCTGCCCGAGGACATCCTGTCTCCCGGCAGCCAGCCGGGCCGGGTGGAGCGCGTCCGCTACACCACCTCGGAGGATGAGCCGCAGGTCAAATCCGCCATGGTTTATCTGCCCCACGGCTATGACGATACGTCCCTGGCCTACGACGTGCTTTACCTGATGCACGCCGCCAGCGGCTCCCCCAGGACATATCTGGACCCGGACGAGCCCACCGCCTTCCAGAACCTGCTGGACAACATGATCGCCTCCGGCGAGCTTTCGCCACTGATCGTCGTGGCGGTCACGTACTATCCTTCCGCGGGCTACACGCAGTACCTTCCCCTGGCCGAGCAGGTGAAGGTGGCCGCCCAGTTTCCTCAAGAGCTGGTCGCCGATATTCTCCCCGCCGTGGAGAGCGTCTACCGCACCCACGCCGCATCTGCAGACGCGGCAAGCCTGCAAGCCGCCCGGGATCACCGCGCCGTGGCCGGCTTTTCCCTGGGCGGAACCGCCGCATGGTATGTGTTTTTGCAGCAGATGTCCTATTTCCGCTGGTTCCTGCCCATCAGCGAAGCCTCCTGGGACGACGGGGAAGGCGGCATCAGCGGCATTTGGGATAGCGACCTGTCCGCGCAGGTGCTCTATGACGCCGTGCATGACCAGGGCTTTTCCAAGGAGGATTTCCGGCTATACGTGGCCACGGGCACCGAGGACGAAGCCTTTGACATTGCCACCAAACAGATGATATCGCTGCTGGATTTCAGCGACCTGTTCATTCCCGGCGAAAATACCAGCTGCTCCATGATGATCGACGGCACCCACACCCTTTCGGCGGTGTACACATATATGTACCACATCCTGCCCGCGCTCTTCCTCCCCAGCGAATGAGCGCTGACCACGGTGCAGCCCCGTGCCCGATGCCGCCCCGAGACAAAAAAATGTCCCGGGGCGGTATGCCGTTTGGGGCATCCCGCTTCAGGACGAAGCGCCAGCCTGCTGAAAAAGGCATGCTTTTTCACACCAGCATGAAAAAATGAAAATTACGACTCCATAACTTGCAAAAGTTTCACCACGTATGGGGCCCGAAGGGATCCAGGGGACGACCGGAAAGTCCCCTGGTCGCGCCGATGACCAGGGGCCGAGCCGGCTTCAAGCTGCCCTGGGACATCATCCACCGCAGCTCCTGATACTTTTGCAGGAAGGTGCTGGCGTCGATTTGATGGTCGCGCAGCCTTTCCCGGAGCTGATAAACCTGGAGGTCGTCGGTATCGAAGCGCCACTGCGACTGCATGAAGCTCAGGTGCGCGGCTACCTCCCGGTATTCCGCAATGTCCTGGGAGCTGATCTCCCACGGCTGATCCTGCAGGGCTTGCAGCGCCAGAGCCGTTTCCTCCCGCTGCAGGCGCAGCGCCTCGTTGTCGGGCTGCTCCGCCAGCTGTTCGTCCATCTCCGCCAATTGGCCTTCCAGCGCCGCGGTTTGCTCCTCCAGCCCGGCCAAGGGAACGGGGTCATTGCATGCGGGCATCAGGGCGATCTGCGTGGCGGCGTCCAGGTTCTGCGCGCAGAAGGCGACAAAGTCCAGGCAGCGCTCCGCCTGGGACGTGCCGGCATAGATCAGCACGACCTCCATGGAGGCGGGAGCTACCGGCTCCTGCCCATCCGCCGGAGCCAGCAGCAGGGGTTTGATCTGCTCCTGCCCCATGGCGTCGATGCCGAGGAACCCGCGGTAAGCGCTGGTGAACAGGGCCCGGCTGCTCTCCGACGGCGGGATGGAGCCGGCGTTTTCCAGCCTTTCCCATTTCTCCAGCAGGGGCTGGGCCGCTGCCAGAGCCTCCTCCGTGCCCGGGCTCAGGACAAGATCCATGATCTGCTGCAGCAGAACGTCGCTGAGGCTATGCAGAGAATCCTGCAACAGGGCCGTATCCGGCGGCAGCGCCGCGCCGGCGCACAAGTCCATCAGCTCCTCTACGGTTATTGGCGCCTCCAGGCCAAGCTCGTCAAGCAGCGCCGCATGATAACCCATGGTTTCCACGGAGAGCGAAAGCGGCAGGGCAAAGCGCTGCCCTTCCCACATCACCTGCTCCGCAACGGCGGGATACATGCCGTCGATGCATGCCGCAATGTCCGCACTGCTGTCCAGCGCCAGCACGTAGCCCTTTTCCACCAGCGCCCGATACAGCGTCGACGAGGTGGAGATCACAATCATGTCCGCCTCCAGGGTGCGGTTCAGCACAGTCTGGGCAAAGGTCGAATGGGCGTAGGGATCATCCTGGGTATAGCGAATCAGAACGTCAGGATGCGCCGCGGCATACGCCTCCACCAGCGCAGAATCGGGAAAATGTCCCGCAATGCGCAGCACCGCCTGCACCTGCTGCGACAGGGACAGCGTCTGCAGGGTCCAATCGCTGTACCGCATCCAATACTGCCCGTCCGAGGTCAGCGCGGCGGTTATCAGTTCGGCTTCCTCGTCGTCGGCCATGGAAGCGATTTCCTGCATGGAGCTTCCGTCAAAGGCCATTACGCCGCCGTCCGCCCACAGATAGACCCGCTGGGCCGCGGGATCGCAGGCCAGCCCGCCTGGCAGAATCCCCATGGATCCCGGCGCAGAATGCAGCGCCGCCGCGCCGTCATGAATGCTCCAGGAATACAGCGCGCCTTCTCCGCCAAGGGGGGCGCTGTACACCACCAGGCCTCCGTCCCAGCCGCAGCAAAGATCCGCCACGGAGGCAATCGGGCAGGCGACGCGCCGGTTTGCCTGCAGGTCCCAGGCCCATATGCCGCGGAAGCTGTCGGAGGCATAATCGGAAACAAGCAGATACAGTCCGCCATCCACAACCGCGGCCCGGTACACCATCGTATCGCCGCTGGAGGGAAACTGCGTCAGCTGCCAGCGGTTGATTTCCCCATAGGGGGCCGCCGTATCCAGCTGCACAAGCAGCTGCTGCGCGGAGGAAAACAGATACAGGCCCTCCGGGCTGTCGGCCAGCACAAATTCGGAAGAAATGGCGCAGTCCAGGGGTTGGAAGCCGCCCGCTGCCGGATCGTACAGGGCCAACCCGCCGCTTTGCAGGGCATAGACCTCCCCTGCGGCGGTAGCCAGGCTGGCACAGCTCGCCTCCGCGGCGGCTCCTCCCATCACAGCCAGCAGCAACGCCAGCAGGAAAACCATGGTGAAAACCAACGCGCCCCTGCGCATACAAGCGCCTCCCTTCGAATCCCCGCCTTCTATGATGAACGTACACGATGCATGATTGAGCTCAGTATAGCACCGTCCAGCGGTCCGGTCAAGCATGACCCGGCTTGGCGCAAGCCCCAAGCCGGGCGCCCTTATGCGAGGCTTTTCAAGCGCTTCCTTCTTCCAGCGCACGGCAGACGTTCTAGCCTCCCCATGACCTAGTAGGCATACGCTCCATCGACGATTGCGCCATCCATGGCGTTGAGGGTCAGGAGCAGCTCACGGTGCAGCGTGCCCGCGGGCATCCAGGCGTTGGGATCGGGGTCCAGGGATTGCTGCCCATAGAAATTCCAAACAGGAATCAGCATAAAGGCGTTCGGGTCTTCCCTGGCGCGCACGCACAGATACCGCAAGGCTATGCTGTCGACGGAATAGGAAGCGGTCCTGCCGTCGGCAGCCAGGTTCAATGCCTGCTCCTGCATTTCCCCCACCTGCAATAGCCCGCTGCTAGCCAGCGCAAGCACCTGCGCAAAAGGAAGCAGCGCCACGTCCGCCTGCTCCACTGCCCCCGCCTTCCCCGGCGCGGCGTAGCTTAGGCTCACGACCCGACCGTCCTTGATCACCAGCGCCAGCGCCTCATGGGTCACGGGTTCGAGCTCCAGGGCGACGTCTCCGGGAAACCAGGCGCTTGAGCCGCTGGCAACGGCCACGCCATCCACCGTCCGCGCAAACAGGAAACCGTAGGCGCCAAAGCGCCGCGTTTGCGGCTTCTCCCCCTGGAAGTTGGGATCGTTCAGCCTTCTGATCTCCGCATCCGTAAGCTGCCGGTAGCTTTGATACATGCCAGCCTGCACCAGCGTCATGTCGGGGTCGAACTGCTCCACCGTTTGCAGGGCAAGCGCGGTGGCGTCAGCAAAGGGATAATCGGTGTCCGGCGCGGCGGCGTCGTGGCACGGCCATAGCCACATATCGGGATATGCGCCGCAGTCCTCTTGGGTGGCCAGCGTCAAATCGTCAAAATTCAAACGGCTGTCACAGCCGTTCGGGCTGAAAAAACGGTTGACTGCCGTTAGCTGCACGCCGCCGCCCTTGCTATAGGAGGAAGCGGTCCCGCCGGCGGCCCTCTGGGTCTCCGCTCCCGCGCCGGTGAACGGGGCGATGGTCAAATCCTCCAGCGCCAGAGCATGGGCCAGCCTCTGCAGCGTCTCTTCCGTGATGGGAAGGCGCTGGTACGCATAGGTATTGAGACCGCTCACCGGCGGCGCCTGCACCTGCGCATCCACCAGGAATGTGCTCAGGCCGCTCTTCGTTTGAAATGGATCCAGCGCAATATGCTCCGGTGCGCCAAGCTGTTCGGCTACCGTCTGCGCGCAGGCCGCCGCGCTGAACAGGCACAGCGCCAGCAACAGGCTTCCGAAGCGTTTCATTGTGCTTCCTCCTTTATGGCGGGCTGTACGGTGACGCGCCATTCCTCCTGAATCCAGGTGTTTTGCGGCTCCTTCCGCAGATGCTCGTCCTCAAGCGTCACTTCCCAATTGGACAGGCACAAGGTCAGCTCGTACTGTTCCGCACGCCGCATGTTGTCGATGATTTCCATGGTGCCCACGATGGAGCCGTCGGGCTGTGGAATCCACAGCTCGCCAAAGCTCCCGGGGCACGCCTCGCCGTCGATGGCGACGCTCTGGACCGACGCCTTGGCCGTCAGAATCCTGGCGTTTCGCTCCTTGGCCAACTGCGCATAGCTGGGCGCGCCATCGGGAACGGTCTCGCCCGCCTCCAGGTGCAAAGGATAGCCCGCCGGTTCGTGGACGGAGAAATCGTTGGGGATGAGCACCACGTTGCTTCCCTGGGCGGGCCGAATGCGAATGGTGCCGTACAGGCCCTGATACTTCCCGTCCTTTTTGTACACAACGTCCTCAAGGGTGTAAATCACGTCCCCCAGCTGCCGGCTCAGCCCCAGAACTGCCTGGTCGCCCGCCTGTAGCTCCTGTTGCCGGTTCTCTCCATAGAGCCAGCCGAAAATGCCGGCGGTCATCCCCTCCTTGAGGGCGTAGGCCGCGCCGCATAGCACCGCAACAAGCGCCATGGCCATTGCGGCGGTTCGCACCGCGCGCGCCCGTTTCACGGGCTCCCCGCCGCTTGCGGCCCCACGGATGGCGTCTCGCCTCCACGCGCTCAGGTGCAGTTGATCCAGGTTGCTTTGAAACGCCTTTGCAATCCTTTTTTCACACATCCGACTCGCTCCCTTCCAGTATGCGGCGCAGCATTCCCAGCGCCTTCTGCTGCCGCTGATACACGGTTGACCGGTGAAGCCCCAACGCCTGCGCGGTTTCATCCAGCGAATAGCCCTGATAGTATCGCAGGAAAAGGATGAGCCTCAGCTTTTCAGGCAGTCGCAGAATCTCCGCGTAAAGCGTCCTGTCCTTCGCGGACACAGCGGCGGCCCCGGGCACGTCCTCCGGCTGCCAGCGCCTGTCCTCCCGCCTAAACCATGCCGAGCGCTTCACGCTCTTGCACGTATTGATGGCAATGCGCGTCAGCCATGTTTTTTCGGTGCAGCCGTTGCGCCCTTCAAAGGCATGCGCGCTCTTCCATGCTTTCAGAAACGTCTCCTGCGCGGCGTCCTCCGCCAGGGCCTGGTCCGCAAGATAGATGCAGCACATGCGCAGAATGTAATCTCCGTAGTCGGTCATCCAGCGCTCCAGCGTTTCATCCCGCGCGCCGCTGGATGCCCATGCGCCTTCCATCACCATCACCTCCCGTCTATTGGACCGCATAGGCGGCCGTTTTGTCTATGGCGGCAGAAAATTTTTGCATGCGCTTTTTCACCCAATGGAATGTCCCCCTGTTCCTTTCTCCCCGCGGCATGGAACAAGCCCCCGAAAAATCGTCCACGCCGCGAAGGAAGAAAATCCGCAAGCGCTTCTTTTCCCTCCGGGGCCGCCCATGCAAGGCGGCAAAAAAAACGCAACGTGTTGCGCCGCGCCGGAAAAAGCGCATGGTTTGCGCAGCTTACGCGCGAAAACGCGCATTTGACGCAGGCCGCGCGCGACCGGCGGCCGTTTGTGCTATGCTTTTGCCTGCGATGATTTTCCCGCCTGCGGACTTGCGTCGAGAAGGCGCCGTTCGAAAGTAAAAAGACGAGGTGAACAGATTATGAAGCGCAAAGCAACGGTTTTTCTGATGGGATTTGTTCTTGCCCTGGGCCTGTGCGCCGGAGCGCTGGCCGCGCAGGTTTCCGTGCCGCTGGAGCAGATGTACCAGATGACGGTGCGCAGCGTTGCGACCTGGGAGAACCGGCTGTTGATCCTTGCGGAAGACGGGCTGTACCTGCAGCGGGGCGATCAGCTGGAGCGGCTGGCCGGAGACTATCATGTGGGAGGCGTGGAAACGATCCCGGAGCATTGGGCGCAAACGCAGGTATACCCGCCCAACCCGGACCCATGCCCCGACGGCTCCACCATCTGCCAGCTGATCGTGTCTCGGCAGGGCAAGCTTTACAGCTTGTCGGAGCGCTACCTGGGCGTCAACGAAATCGCCATAGCGGACGGGCGGGCGGATACGCGGCGCGTCTGCGTGCCGGATATGCGCGACTACATCACCGCCATTGACAATGGTCCGTATTTCGTTGACGCGGCCGTGGATGGCAACGTGATGTACTTCGTCTGCGGACCGGATCCCACGCTCCCGGATGTTTT
The DNA here is from genome assembly GCA_048201975.1 of Candidatus Egerieenecus sp. Taxonomy (GTDB): domain Bacteria; phylum Bacillota; class Clostridia; order Christensenellales; family Aristaeellaceae; genus Egerieenecus. The sequence continues at coordinate 43,889 of DBFBGQ010000094.1, forward strand.
TCCCTTTGGCGGAGACAAGATCCTGGCCTGCGATCTGGAAAGCGGCCGGGTGTGGAAGGTCGCCGACGGGGAATTCAGCGGCGTATGCGTCACCCAAGCCGGCGAGCTGCTGGCAACCACCTTTCCCACGTCGGGGTCCAGCCGGCTGCTGCGGGTGGACCCGGAAACGGGACAAACCGCCACGCTTCTCTCGCGCCTGCCCATGGCTACAGGCTATCCCCGGGAGGACCCGGAAACGGGGCGGATCTATATTGCCTCCCAGCGAGCCGTTTACGGGGGCGATCCCGGTTCCGGCCTGGAGAAAATCTATGAATTGAACGACGTCAACCAATACGGCGCATGCTATCATCCCACCCTGGGATATGTGGTGGTGGTGCGCAGCAGCGTGGACACGCAGGAAGCGGCGGCCAGGCGCAAGCCCCTGGTGATCCAGGGTGAACCGGACCTCTACACCTCCCAGTACAACCTGGAAACGGGCAGCCAGGTCCAGTATGCCTTTGAATTCCCTCCGGACAGCGAGGTGCTGGCGCAGTCCCTGCTGGTGCAGGACGGCAGCGTGGATTTGTACCGCCTGCGCTATGACGGAAGCGTGAGACGGCTGATGGAGCGGGGCTATTACACGCCTCTGCAGGAGGAACCGGCGCTTGCGGAGAGCGCGGAACGGCTGCGCCCGTTCTTCCGTGCGGCCGTGCAGCAGGGCGGGGATCTGGCCTGCTTTCCCCTGCAAATGACGCTTCACGGCCCCGCATACGATCCCGCCCTGGTCTCGGGAGAGATCCCGGATACCTGGGAGGATTGGCTTCGGTATCTGATCCGGAAGGTAGAGGCGGATCCGGACGGCAATCAGCCACTATTTGAGGCAAATTACAGCAGCAGCTATTTGCGGGACACCCTGATGGACCTGCTGATGGAGCAATACTGGCTGGCCTGCGACAGCGTTGGGGCGGAGACGGCCATGGAAACCCTGCGGCTCAACCTGTCCCTGGCCCTGGAGCTGTGCGAGATCATTCCCGAAGGCGCGTTTTCCGACGATTCCCCGCTTTTCCGCATGCGCTATGCCTATGTGGCCGCGGCCATGGACGAGAACCTGTCGCCGCTGCTGCTGGCGTTTGTACCCGACACCCAGCCACAGCGCGCGCCGGTGCTGGACGTATACCTGCTCAACCCCTATGGCGAACATCGGGAAACCGCCCTGGCCTATTTGCGCTATATCGCCCAGGCGCAATCCGGTTGGCTGTACGCCTCGCTGTACCAGGCGGATGAACCCGTGGAGCAGGCGGACTACCGCCAGCGCCTCCAGCGCCTGGAAAAACAGGAGACGGAGCTGACACAGGCCCTGCAGGCCGCCGCGCCGGAGGACGCCCGCGCCCTCCAGGAGCAGCTGGACGCGGTGGCCGCCCAGCGGCAAGCCTTGGAAGGCGAGCGCTGGGAGGTGGACGAGCCTGCGCTGGCGCGTTACCAAACGGTGCTGGACGCGCTGGCCTTTCCCCTTTCCCAGCCCCCCGCCGATCTCTATGACGACATCCTGTACAGCCTGAAGGCGCGCCGGATGGACGTGGACGCCTTCTGCCAGGAGCTGTCCCACAGGCAGCGCATGTGGCTGCTGGAAAGCGGTGGGGACTGAGCCTCCTCTGAATCAAGGTTCACTGCTTCCTCATCCGCTTCTAACATCAAAGGCATTCAAAAAGCAGGAGTGGCGCCGCCGCGGTCGCGCCACTCCTGCAAAAGCTGTTCCAGCGTCTTTTTTTGTCCATTCTGCCGTTTCGCTCCCAGGCGGGTCCGCCTCCAATTTACTCCAGGCCGATCCGCGTGCAGGGCACCCGGCCCTGCACCAGGTCGCTGAGATGATGCCGGGCGTGCCCGATGATCACCGTGGAGCCGTTGCGCACGGACTCCAGGGCGTAGGCCAGCTTGGCCCGGGCGCCGTTGGCCCCGGCGCGGCTGGCGCCCACGCAGCTCTGCTGGAGCGCATGCACCTTCTCCGCCACCTCTTCGATGGTTTTGCCGGTCACATCCCGCACCAGGGTGGCAGGATCCCCGGGATCCTGATAGATACCCTCGGTGGAGGTCATGAGCACCAGCATCCGGGCGTGCACCAGCCCGGCGATCACCGCCGCGGTCTCGTCGTTGTCCACGCACTCATGGACCACGTCGCCGCTGCGGCGGCGGGCCGCCAGCTCCATTTTCCGGTTTTCCTCGTCGCTGACCGCGTCGTTGTAGTTCACAATGGGGATGGTCCCCTGCTTGGCGGCGCGGACCAGCAGCTTGCGGATATGCTCCCGCTTTTCAGGGTCGTTGAAGTGGGTGTGCTCCACCAGCACCTGGCGCACGCCGAATTCCGGCGCGATAAACTGCCGGTAGTTCTGCATCAGGATGGCCTGCCCCTGGGCGGCGTAGTCGGTCTTGTCCTGCTCCGGGTCGCCGGTGAGCTCGGTGCCGGTGCGGTTGATATAGTCCAGCCGGCCAATCTCCGTGGCCCCGCTGGTCACCCAGATCATTCCGGGCTTCAGTTCCCGGCCCAGCCGGGCGAAAATGTTGTAGTCGATGTCCTGATCCTCCTTGCGGATCAGGGCCATGGAACCGATTTTCCCCACCAGCTCAAACTGATACTCCATTACGCTTCCGCCTCCGCTCGCCTGTTCAGATCGTTCATCCATTTGCCGCTGCGGAAGCGGGGCAATCCGATGAGCATCTTGATCACTTCTTCCACCACCGTGCACAGATAGCACAGGTACACCGGCCAGTGCAGCGCCAGGGCCGCCAGCCCCACCAGGGGCACGCCCACCACCCACAGGGCCACCGTGTCCAGCAGCATGCTGAACACCGTATCGCCCCCCGCGCGGAGGATGCCCACCACGTTCACGCTGTTGATGGCGCGCACCCAGATGGTAAACGCGCCGATCAGCAGGATGATACTCGCCAGCTCCTTGGCCTCCTGGGACACGTTGAACACCTCCACCAACTGGCCCTTGACCGCCAGCTGGATGGCGCCCATCACCGCGCCCACCACCACGCAGGCGAAGATCAAGCGGCGGGCGGTGAGCCGCGCGCCCTCCTTGTCCCCCGCGCCCAGGTGGTTGCCCACCAGGATGGCCGTGGCGTTCATGATGCCATAGATCATGGTGAAAATCAGCTGGTCCACCGTGTTCACAATGCCCACCGCGGCCACCGCCGCATCCCCCAGCCGGCCGTAAAACACACTGTACATGGACGTTCCCATGCTCCAGAAGCCCTCGTTGAGCACCACGGGCAGCACGGTTTTCACAAACTGGCGCAGGTAGGTCCGGTCCGGCAGCTTCCAGTCCCGCCACCGGAAGGCGGAGGGCAGCCGCATGCCATAGGAGCAGCCCACGTTGATGACCAGGGACACCCCCGCGGCAATCACCGTGGCGATGGCCGCGCCCCGCACGCCCAGCGCCGGCGCGCCCAGGTTGCCATAGATCAGCACCCAGTTCAAAAAGGTGTTGGTCAATATGGAGCAGATGCCCGCAATCATGGGAATCACCGTTTTCCCCGCGGACTTCATGCAGGTGGCGTAGACCGTATCCACCGCGGTAATCAGGAAGCCTGGCGCCACGATGGTCATGTACTGGATGGCGTAGCCAAAGCTCTCCCCCTGGGGCAGGAAGACGCTCATCACGCCCTGGGGAAACAGCAGCCCCAGCCCGCCGAAGAGCACCGCCAGCACCAGCGCGCCCCGGAAGCACAGCCCCATGGCCCGGCGCATGGACCCCACGTCCTGCGTGCCCCAGTGCTGGCTGAAAAAGATGCCGCACCCCGAGGCCAGGCCGAAGAGAAACAGCTGATACACGAATACATAGCGGGTGGCCTGGGTCACCGCCGCATAGGGCGCGTCCCCCAATTGGCCGATCATCACCCCGTCGATGATGTGCAGGGCTGCGGCCATCAGGTTCTGGATCACAATGGGCAGGCAGACCACCATCAGTTTACGGAAAAATCCCCGGTCCCAGCGCACCGTGGGGGAGGAAAGCCAATGCATGGGTAGCACCCTTCCTTTTTTGCTTTTGTTACAGCCGCCAGTCCAGGGGGAACAGCCCCCGCACCAGCTTTTCCAGGTTGTATACGCCGTTATAGTATCCCTGGGAGTTGTCCAGCACCGCGTCCGCGGCGGCGCGGTAGCGCTCGATGCGCTGTTCGTAAAGCCGCGGCACCTCCTCCAGGCCCTTCTGCGCCAGCAGCGGCCGGCGGTCCAGCTTGATGTCGCTCATGATCTCCTCCAGCGGGCGGTCGATGAGGACAATGACCCCGTGGTTGCGCATGATCTGGTAATTCACGTCCCGCAGCACCATGCCGCCGCCGGTGGAGACGATGGCGGGGGGCTCGTAAGCCACCTGGGCCAGCACGTTGGTCTCCGCATTGCGGAAGGCGTCCTCCCCATAGCGGGCGAACACCTCCGTCACCGGGCAGCCCGCCGCGTCGCAGATGCGCTGGTCCGTGTCGATATAGCTCATGCGCAGCCGTCCAGCCAGGCGCTTGCCCAGGCTGCTCTTGCCGCTGCCCGGCATGCCGATGAGGAACACATGGCGGTCGATCATGTTTCTCCCGCCTCCTTCAGCCAATCTTCCTGGGCGGCGCGGCTCAGCGCCATCAGCTGCTGGAACAGCGTCCGCGTCTGGGAGGTCCAGGCGGGGGAGCGAAGCATGGCCACGCGGCTGGCCAGCACCTGCTCCTCGCGGGAGGCGTCCAGCACGGGCAACCCGTGAGCCGCTTTATACTGCGCCACTTCCAGCGCCAGGCCCATGCGCTTTTCAAACAACCGTACCATTTCGCCGTCCACCCGGTCCAGGTCCTGGCGAATCTCCCGCAACTCCCTCATCGCTCCCAGCTCCTCATTTTTCGTCTTCCGTGGATTTGCCCTTTTCCAGGGTAAAGGTAAAGGCCGCGCCCTCCGCGGTGTCCTCCAGGCGAATGCTCTGCCCGTGGAATTCCAGGATGCGCTTGCAGATGCTCAGCCCCAGGCCCGTGCCCTTGCCGGCGGTGTGCGCCCGGTCCGCGGTGAAGAAGCGGTCGAACACCTTGTCCCGGTCCTCGGGCAGGATGCTCTGGCCGTTGTCCCACACGGTAATCTCCGCCACGTCCCCCGCATCCCGGGTGGTCAATCGAATTCTGCCCCCCTCCGGGGTGAACTTGATGGCGTTGTCCAGCAGGTTGACTACCACCTGCTCCATGCGGTCGCTGTCCGCATGCACCATGCAGGGCTCCAGGCGGAAGTCCGTCTCCACCTCCATGCGCTTCTGGTCCAGGTCGTTCATCCGGCGGATCACCGCCCGGCGGAGCATTTCATTCATGTCAAAATCGGTGAGCTGCAATCTGGCGTCCTGCCGCTCCAGGCGCGACAGGCTCAGCAGGTCGCTGATGAGCTTGCTCAGCCGCTTGGTTTCATCCCCCACAATATGCAGATACTTGCCATGCTCCTGGGGGGGGATGGTGCCGTCCTCCATGCCCTCCACAAAGCCCCGGATGCTGGTAATGGGGCTGCGCAGCTCATGGGACACATTGGCCACGAACTCCCGCCGGGAGTTTTCCAGCTCGCTGAGCTTCTCGGCCATGGCGTTGAAGCTGTCCGCCAGCCGCGCCAGCTCGGGGGCCGTGCGGCTGATCTCCACCCGGGTGTCAAACTGGCCCTGGGCCATGCGCCCGGCGGCGTCCGCCATGACGCTCAGGGGGCGCACCAGCCGGCGGGTGTAAAAGAACACCATGAGCGCCGCCAGCACCGCCGCGCCGCTCCCCACCAGAATAATGGTCTGCAAAAAGTCCCCGGTGCCGCCCTCGATGGTCTGGGCCTTGGTCTGAATCAGCACCGCGCCCAGCACCAGCTCATCCTGGATGAAGGGCACCCCTACCGTGAAGGTTGGCGCGCCGTCCACCATGGTGCGCACGGAAATCTCCTCGCCGCTGAGCACCCGGGTCAGCGCCTGGCTCAGCTCCTTCTGGTTCAGGGAGGTCACAAAGGCGGGGTCCTGCACATAGGCCGCCTTCAGGTTGCTCATCAGCTGGCCCCGGCCGTCCACCACCAGGAGGTAGGCGCCAAAATCGTCGTACACGGTGGCGGCCTTCCAGTTCAGGTACGTCATGGTGGAGCTCTCCAGTCCCAGCAGCAGGCTGGCCGCGGAGGAGGTGGTGGTGTTCTGCGCGGCCAGATAGGCGATCTCCCGCGCCTCTTTTTTCAGCTCCTCCAGCCGGTCGTCGATCTGCATGTTGCGCATGGTGGCGTAGACCATCAGCCCCACCGCCGCCAGCGCCAGGATCAGCACGGCCATAAACATGGAGAAAAGCCGGGCGAACATGGTCTGCTCGCCCCGATCAACGCATTTCAAATTTATACCCCACGCCCCACACCGTGCGGATCAGCCAGCCATATTGCTCACAGCCCGGCAGCTTCTCCCGCAGGCGCTTGATA
>DBFBGQ010000095.1:0-30580 GCA_048201975.1 Candidatus Egerieenecus sp.
GGCCGTGGCCGTCGCCTCGGGCGCTGCCGGCATCTCGGGCGCGGCCGTGGCCGTCGCCGCGGGCGCTGCCGGCATCTCGGGCGCGGCTGTGGCCGTCGCTTCGGGCGCTGCCGGTACCTCGGGCGCAGCTGTGGCCGTCGCTTCGGGCGCTGCCGACATCTCAGGCGCAGCTGTGACCGCCGCCTCGGGCGCGGCTGTGGCCGTCGCTTCGGGCGCTGCGGTTTCCTGAGGCGCTGCCGTGGCTTCGGAGTTGACCGCTGCCGGAACCGCCGTTGGATCAGGCGCCGCTGCTTCCGCAGGTACCATCGTCACACTTGCCGATGCTTCCGGCAAGGTTGCCGCTTCTTCTGCCAAAATATCGCGGCTTGTATCATCAAAGGAGGGCAACGGGATCACGCCGTTGCTCGCCAAAACCAATGTGAGCAGAAATGCTATGATGCGCTTTTTCTTCATGACGGAACCTCCCCATAAGTTTATTCCTATGCAGCAGTAAGTATCATCAGGCAACAATACATCTTACATCATTGCAGATCTATGTTTTGTCTTTCTGCCACCACCACGATCTATGACCCTACTACTGTTTTTTGCTGAAAAAAGTCGTTTATTTTTGATAACCAATTACAATACGCGCTTACATGTATTATATGATATGCCTATAGTGATGTCAAGCAACATGCCTTTATTTGCCAATATGTTACCAGTATAGTCAATGAATGACACGTACAAAAATTCGTCCGTACTTGCCCTGCGATGTCCGGTCATGCCTTGATTCTCCTTTCAGAATAACTATGTTTTTATATACAGCACAACATGTCGATACGCAGAAATCATACCGTAACCCGTCTATCCATGTGTTTTCATTCACGTTGGGAAAATTTTTTCCTCCGCCCTTCCACTGGTGGAGCATGCAAGCTATTTTATTTAAGCACATTCAGAGAAAGCCGTCTGTGACAAAATCACACACTACACGAATGCACGCACAAACGTCGCACGGTCCAAAAAAGCATAAAAAAACCGCAGAATGCGGAGAACATTCTGCGGAATCATGTATGGCGGAGAGTTAGGGATTTGAACCCTAGGTGGGGTATAAGCCCACACACGATTTCCAGTCGTGCGCCTTAGACCACTCAGCCAACTCTCCAAGTGTCCGCTCATCAAGCGGCAGGAATGATCATAGCACACTTTGCGCCCATTGTCAATACAAAAATGGGCAGTTCCTGGAAAAACTAGGGACGTTTCGTCATGCGGCAGCCCCCAGCATAGGGGCAGGCGGAGCAGGAACCGCAACGGCCCTTGTGGCGAAGCATGCGCGACGCAAGATATGCCGCGTAGCCCAGCACCAGCACAGCCAACAGCACGGTCAGCGGCAAATTCAAATGCCCACCCCCAGCAAGCGTCCCACCTGAAACACCAGCATAGAAACCAGCCATGCCAGCGCCGTCTGACCAAGGGCGGCGCAAATGGCCCATTTCCGGCTTTCCAATTCACGGCGCATGGCCGCAAAGGCCGCCACGCAAGGCATATACAACAGCACGAAGGTCAGGAAGGCCATGGCGGAAAGCGTGGACGGGAAAACGCTGCGCAGCGCCGTCAGCATGGCCGTGCTCTGCAGGTCCACCCCGGAAAGCACCGCAAGGGTGCTGACCACGCTTTCCTTGGCCATCAGTCCCGTTACCACAGCCGTGGCCGCCTCCACGTTGCCAAAGCCGCAGGGCGTAAAAACGGGCGCAATCCATCCCGCCAGGGTACCGAGCATGCTCTCCTGCATCACACTGGTTTCGGTGAAGCGGAAGGTAAAGCTCTGCAGGAACCACACCACCACCGTCGCCAAAAAGATCACCGTGAACGCGCGCTGGATGAAGTCCTTCGCCTTGTCCCACATCTGGCGCAGCACGTTGCGGGGCGTGGGCAGGCGATAACTGGGCAACTCCATAATGAAGGGCGCTGCATCCCCGTGGAACAGCGTGCGTTTGAAAACCAGACCGGCCACAATGGACAGCAATATGCCGCCAACGTAGAGCACGGACATCACCAGCACCTGATTGCCCTGGAAGAACGCCTGGGCAAACAGCGCATACACCGGCACCTTGGCTCCGCAGGACATGAACGGCGTCATCAAAATGGTAAAGCGCCGGTCACGCTGGCTGCTCATGCTCCGGGCGGACATCACCGCGGGCACCGTGCAGCCAAAGCCCATGATCATGGGAATGAAGCTGCGCCCGTTCAGGCCGATCTTGCGCAGGGGCTTATCCATCAAAAAGGCCGCCCGCGCCATGTATCCGCTGTCTTCCAGGATGGAAAGGCACATGAACAGGATTACGATGGTGGGCATGAAGCTCAGCACGCTGCCCACGCCCGTGAGCACGCCTTTCACCACCAGCGCATGCACCCACGGCGCCACCTGGCTTGCCTCCAGCCACTGATCAATGGCGTTTATGCCCGCATCCACCAGGCTGGAGAACCCATTCGCCACCCAGCTTCCCAGCGGCCCGAAGGTAATCCAGAACACCAGCAGCATGGCGCACAGGAACACCGGTATGGCCAGCACCGGATGCGTCAGCACGCGGTCCACGCGGTCCGAGAGAGAGATCTCGTCCTCCGGGCTGCGCTTGCGGATCACCGCTTTGGCCAGCAGCTTTTCGATGTAGGTATAGCGCACATCCGCCATGACCGCCGCGCGCTCCATGCCCACGGTCTTCTCCATGTCGGTCAGAATCTCTTCAATAATATGCAGATCCTCCGGCGACAGGCCCAGCATCTCCTGCATGGGCTCGTCCCCCTCCAAGATCTTCGTGGCGGCGTAGCGGGCGCCAACGCCGCACTTGGTCGCCTTCGGTTCCACCAGGTGCTGAATGGCGTGCAGCGCAGTATGGGCCGGGCCCTCGCACACATCCAGCGGCGGCAGCGGCTGACCCTTCTCTGCGCATTCCATGCTCCGACGCACCAGTTCGTCGATGCCCTCGCCCTTCCGGGCGCAGATGGCAATCACCGGCACGCCCAGTTCCTTTTCCAGCACCTCCAGCTTGATCACGTCCCCGTGCGCGCGCACCTCGTCCATCATGTTCAGGGCCACCACCATGGGCGTGCCCAGCTGGCGCAGCTGCAGCGTCAGGTACAGGTTGCGCTCCAGGTTGGTGGCATCCACAATGTTGATGACCACGTCCGGCTTATCCAGTGTGATGAAGTTGCGCGTCACCACCTCCTCCATGGAGAAGGGGCTCAAGGAATAAATTCCAGGAAGATCGACGATTTTCACGTCGCTGTTGTCCGCCTGGGCCAGCGCCTTTTTCCCCTTGAACAGCGGCGCGCCAAAGTGGGCGGAACCCCCATGGTGATGGTGCATCAGCACGCCTGTCTTCTGCTCCACCGTGACTCCCGGCCAGTTGCCCACATGCTGGTTGGAACCGGTCAATACGTTAAAGAGCGTTGTTTTGCCGCTGTTCTGATTTCCCGCCAGGGCAAAGGTATATTGCTTCGTCATACTTTCTGCGCCTCCGCATGCTGTCGAAGCGTAATTTTGGCAGCATCCTCCTTGCGCAGCGTCAGGGCATAACCGCGCAAATGGATTTCCAACGGGTCACCCATGGGCGCCGTTTTTTGCAGCGTCACCTTTACCCCCGGCGTAATGCCCATGTCCAGCAAATGCCGGTGCAGCGCGCCTTCGCCGCCGACAGCCTCCACAATGCCCCACTCGCCGGGCTGCAGGTCGGCCATCGTCGCCCGGCTCGCCTGCTTTTGTGCTTTTTCCACCACAGCTCATCCTTTCACCGCAATATGCATCCACAAAGCGAGTTAAAGATAGCATGTACGCTTTCACTTGTCAACGTGCTGATTTGGCCGGGGGTCCAACCATTCCGGCGCATGCGCCAGCAGCGATGCGCAGGTGGCGTCCGGGCGCTGCAGGTACGCGCGTTGCAGGGCGTCCTCGTCCAGCCAGCCCAGCACGCGCAGCGTGCCGCTCTCCAGAACCGCCAGGCAGGTATACCGGCCCTGGCGCAGATGCGGCAGCAGCCGCCGCAGGGGTTGATTGCCCAGCGCAACCAGGATCTCCCCCCGCATCAGTCCCCTGGTTTCCAATCGGTTGCGGCGGTCCAGGAACTGCCGCAGCGCCGCCATGGCTTCCGTGGCGGTGCCTGCCTGCGCCGCGTACAGCAGAAAGCATCCCGCCGCAGCAAGGGAGAAGTTCATGCTTCCCAGCCGCGCGGCGCTGAACGCGGCCAGGCCAATCAATCCAAGCCCCGCCGCCGTGCCCAGGACGCGAAGCGCCTTGGTCTGCGCCGCCAGGTCCAACCGCAGCGACAGCACCAGCGCCAGTAGCCTCCCCCCATCCAGGGGAAGCGCCGGCAGCAGGTTCAGCGCCAGCAGGGCCAGGTTGCCAAAGAACAGGCGCGCGCCAAGAAAAGCGGGCAGCAGCCCCCAGCGCGTGCCGTACCATCCCAGCAGCATCAGCGCCGCGGAGGCCGCCGGACCTGCCAGCAGCACCGCAGCCCGGCGCAGCGGCGGGAGACGTTCTTCCTCCTCCAGACGAAGCAGCAGGCCCAATGGCGTTACCTCCGCCTGACGGGGCGGCGCATGAAACAGCGCAGCGACCGCCCCGTGCGCCGCCTCATGCACCGCGATGGACGCCAAGCCCACCGCCAGCAGCGCGCCCTGCCCCTGCAGCAGCATATACGCCCAGCACAGCAGCGTCGCGCCCTGGAGCCACAGCTCCGTCTCACCGATTTTCCCTATACGCCAACGCATGCTCTACTCCCGCATCCAGTCGGTGGGATTCACGCTATATCCATCCTGGCGCACCTCCAGGGTAACGGCAGCCTCCGGCAGGCGCACGCCCAGCAGCTGCCCTTCGTTGACCCAATCCCCCGTGGAAACCAGGCTTTCCGCCAGATTCCCATAACAGCACTCCAGCCCGTCGGAGCGGCGCACGCGCACCAGCAGCTCTTCCCCATCGGCATGGTACACCCCCATGACTTCGCCCTCCGTGGCGCTTTTTACGGCGGTATCCACGCTCTCATAGGCCAGGTAAGGCTCCGCCTCGCTCCACGCATGGACGACCTCGCCCCCCGCGACAATCTGCGCCAAGCTCTCCACCTGCGTTTCGCCAAACACCAGCGTCGCCTCCGGGAAAAGGCTGCTGACAAAGGTCAGCTTCCCCAGCTGGTCGTCCAGCAGGGTATCCCCGGTGGCCGCGGTGAGCACAGCGTCCGTCCACTGGGCGTCCGTCCATTCCCCGGAGCGCACCGCCACCGCGCACAGCACCAGTGCAGCCGCAACGCCCATGTTTTTCAGCAACTCTTCGCCCCAGTGCCGCTTTTTCCGGTTGCGCCACTGAATCTGCGGCGTGCTTGTAACCGGAGGGTCCTCCCGGAGCGTCCGGACAATGGGCTTCATTTCTCCCACCTGCGTCCGCTGCTTTTCCATGGTCTCCACCTCGCTTCCGTCCCAGCCTATGCGTTGCTTCTCCAGGAAAGAACGCCGCCCCTACAATCGGCGTGGAGGGTCTGCCTCCGCCATTGACAAGGCCTGCGCACCGTATTATAATAAAGTCATCTACAACATGGTTGCACTTCCAACACAAACGACCCGTCAAAAATCGCAGGAGGTTTTCCAAAATGAAAAAACTGGTGGCATTGATGCTTTCTCTGTGCCTGCTCATCGGCTGCGTGCCGGCCTACGCAGAAGCGTTCTTCCCCACAACCATGGAGGATGTCCATGCGCCTGCGCAGCCAAAGGTCCCGGCATACACGCTTGAAATAGTGGGCGACCATTACGAATTGACCGTGGAAGGACTGAGCAGCGAGCAATGGGCGAGCGGTGAGATCAGCGGAAAGAACGCTGATGATCTTTGGAGTTTCATTTCATTCTCCTGGAATAATGATTATACCAAGCTGGAATCCTCCAGCGTGTTGGACGACGAATACACCATGCAGCAGCTGTTCATTGAGTACGGCGACCTGAACAGCAATGCCTACGCCAGCTTCGGCATTGACCTGGAAAACAACAAGCAGAACCAAACGACGCTCATGATCCCGGATGAACAAGGCAACGAACGGTTATACAGCTGGTATGAACCGATGAACGAATTCAATTATTATTCGACGATTGATGATCGCACCATCAGCATCACCTATGACCTGACTTCGGGAGAAATTGAGTATTACATGCTCAGCACCAGCGACGATATAGCGCTTTCCTACAACAAATACGGCGCGTTGACCAGCGTAGAATTCTTCGACGAGGAACATTTCGCCGTCTATTACTGGGATCAATATAAACAGCAATGGGTTTCCGATGACGGGATCCCTTCGGATGAGTTTGCTCCCTTTGTCGAGGAGAATTATCCCGCGCCCTACGCCGCCCCGTTCATTCTGCGCAGACCCGCGCAAAACCTGCAAGACGCCGACCTGGCGGCAGGGCTGCTCTATCCCATGGACGATGGAACTGCCTACTATGTGAGCGATACTGTAACCGGGTATTACGACCAGAACGGCGCGTTGATCAGCTACTTCTACAACAACATTGACGGCACGAAATATGTGGAATACAGCGCCGACGACCAGCTGATGACCGCAAGCATTTTCTTCCGTGACGGTTCCGCGTACTTGTACGACGAAGCAATTGGCTGGTTCTATTCGGACGCCGATGGGAATGAAACACCCCTGGCAACTCCGCCCGAAGGCCTGATGGACGATATGCAGCCGCTTCTTGCGGAGACGGCCAAGAAAAAGGTGGAATACACCTGGTACGACCACAATACCGTGGGCGTGGCGGGCCTGTCCCTGCGGGATATGGGGCTCACCGACAAGTGGTACAACGTTGTTCCCGTGGACCTGACCCAGGATGGCGTGCAGACATTCAGCCTGGTAGCCAGCAACATGTACCACATCGGCAAGGCCACCGTGACCGTGTTGGATGGCCAGGTAACCGTGGATTATCAGCTTCATCCCGGCCAGGGCCATCTCAAGGATGAATGCGTGCAATGGTTTACCTCCCTGGAGGACATCACCGCCGATTTCCTGAACGACCCCGCCAGCGAGCTGGCCTTTGGGCAGGCGGTGAGCATTGCAGATGACCTGGACGGCGCGGAGGTTGCGCTGCTGTTCATTTGCAACCATGTGACCTACCGTCAGCCCTACCACGGCGACGACGGCTATCTCAGCCGTTACTGGCCCAACCGCCAGCGGTGGATTGATTACCGCGCAGAGCTCACCGAACTCATGGAGCGCATGGCCAAGTAACGCCCTGCTTTCCGAATCCTCACACCAAGCAGCTTGCGCCCTGCTCCCCTTGCCCGGGAGCAGGGCGTTTATGATGCTTGCACGCGGAGAAATGCTATCTTTCTGCCGGGGCATGACCTGCGGCAAGGCGCGGGTTCAGCACATCCCGCTGCATTCCCGGGGCATTGCCTACACAGGCACACACCCCCTGAACGCTTTGGCTGTAACACGCCATGCAACACTGGAAAGGCCGTTGCGGAAGATAACTTTCTGCAACGGCCCAGAATGATCACCTCAATGGTTGCTCCGCGTCTCAGCTAGGCAACGGAAGGTCCGCGCTCTCCTGACGTCGGCTTCCATCTTCAGGTATTCTTCCCGAGAAAGGGAAATCCTTAATCAACGGTAGAAGGCAGCGCCAGATAGCGTTCATAACCCGCCTGCCGCAAGGCAACCATCTCGTTCATGCCGTACGCCTCCAGGTTCTTCAGGTAATCGGCCCAGGTTTCATCGTTGATTTCCACATCGCCCCGGATAAACTTGGCCCGCATGCTTTCCACATAATTATCCAGATCAATGTAGTAGGCCAAATCCGTCAACTCTTCATCCGTATGCTTGTTTTGCAGAGCATACACCGTTCTGCGAACGCTGTATACCCCGGAGTCGTTCCAGAGCTTGGTTTGCCAGTTATTCTTGTCGTCGCTGCCAACCACCACGTCATCCACCAACGGATTGATATAAGCAGGCGCAAACATCACCGTTTGACTCATGCGATAGTTGTAATAGCTGGCGTATTCATCCGGGAAGGTTCGCGTGGCGCCGTACGCATGCTTCCCGTCGGTGGATTCGTATGTATAGCCATAGCCGTCCTCGCTTTCCTCCTGGGAGGGCCCCAGGCGTACAGCCAGTGAAGCTTCCGTCGTAACCAGCCAGTTGGCGAACTTGATCACTTCCTCCGGGTGCTCGCATTGATCTGTAATAGCCAAGCAGGCTACATTCCGCTGATAGTTAATGGAGGTTTCCGGCCACACGGGCGTATCGCACACGGGGCTGGTGAGCGCCGGAACTGCAACATATTTTTCATAATCCGGCACCAGCGCGGTAACGCTTTGCTGAGGCATACCCACCAAACCGCCGGCCAGCTTGCTTTGCAGCTTTGTGCTGTCCTGGGAGAAGTATTCATTATCAATGAGGCCTTCGCTATACAGCTTGTGCATATAGGTCAGGTATTCCCGATAATGATCCTGCGCAGGAACGTAGACGTACTGGCCGTCTATGATATCATGCTCCAGGTCCGTAAAGCCAAAGGCATACAGTATAAAATCGTTGCTCGTGGACTGCATGGACAGAGGGATTTCGTCCGCCTGACCGTTTCCATTGGGATCCTTTTCCTTAAAGGCTTTCAGCACGGTATACAGTTCATCGGTGTTTGTAGGAATTTCCAACCCTACGGCATCCAACCATTCCTGATTGATGGTCGTACAGTGCGGCACCGCGCTGCGCGGAGCGTAAGAAATCATAGGAAGCACGTAAATGGCCCCGTTCTCGTGCATGGTCCCCTGTACTACATCAGGAAACGCCTCGTAAAGCTCCAGGATATTTGGCGCATACTCCTTGATCAGCGGCAATAAGTCAATGAGCTTGCCCTCGTAGCCGTAGAGCAGTTCGTCATCGGAGGTAATATCCGCAAAGAAGACTTCCGGATAATCCCCGCTGATAAAAGCCAGCGCCTTACGATCATTCCAGGCGTCGCTTTCCACCAGCTCGAACTGGAAAGTAATGTTCGTCAGTTCCGCCGTATGCTTCACCCACCACATATCTGAAAAATCCTGTGGGTGGCTGGCATTGCGCTTAAACATCACCTGCACCGTAATCGGCTCTTCCGCCAGCGGGAGCTCCACATCCTCTTGCCAGAATACCGGATAGTCTGTGGACAGGTCGATGGTCTGCGAATATTCACTCAGTTGGCTTTCCGCCGCTGCGGCGCAGCAGAGGCTCAACATTGTCAAAACAACCAGCATAGCAACTACACGTTTCATCCTTTGGACCTCCTTTTGTTAGCAAATTGCAACTTCCCGGCATTGGATTGCAACGACGAGCGAGTTTCCCCCCTTTCCTCCGTAACCCATATCCTTCATCCCTTGATTGACCCAATCATAACGCCCTTTACGAAGAAGCGCTGCAGAAAAGGGTAAACCACCAGCAGCGGCAAAGACGAAAGGACGATCAAACCGTATTTCATAGATTCTCGCAGCTGCTGTAAGCGCACCATATCTGCCAGTTCCTCCGGATCAGCGCCAAGAAAATCCTGCATTTGACCCATGATGAGAATGTTGCGCAGATGCACTTGCAAGGGATACATCTTGGAATCTGTCAAATAGATCATGGGGGTGAAATAAGCGTTCCATTCTGCAACAGCCGCGTAAAGCGCAATCACTGCGATGACGGGCTTGGATAGGGGGAATATGATTTGCAGGAACAGTTTGAGATTCGAGCATCCGTCGATAAACGCCGCCTCGCTTAACTCATAGGGGATGGAAGACGTATAATATGTACGCACTACCACCAGGTTATGCATGCTAACAGCCCCTAAGAAAACAATCGGCCAGACGGTATTTAGCAAATGGTAACTTTGCACCGTCAGGTAGGTGGGAATCAATCCAGCGCTGAAGAACATGGTCAGCATGAAATAAACCGTGAAGAAATTCCGGCCGCGCAGATCCCTGCGCGATAGTGCATAGGCGGCAGTCAGCGTAGCAAAAAGGGATACCACCGTTTTCAGGATCGTGTAAAAAATGGTATTGGCATACCCGCGCCAAATGGGATCGTATTCCAGAATGCGCTGGTAGCCCTCCAGCGTGAAGCCTTTGGGCAAAAAGGTAACCTTGCCGGTCACCACCTGCGTGGGATCGCTCACGGATGCAGACAGAACGAAGATGAGCGGATACAAAACAATCACAACAGCTGCAAGGCTGATCGCCCACACCACGCCGTCAATGATTCGGTCGTCACGGCTGGTGATGCGTTTTTTTCTTGCTGAAATTGCGCTCATATGGCACTCACCTGCCCCATTTTTTTCACAACCCAGTTGGAACCCAGCATTAGAAAGATGTTGACAATGGAATTGATGAGGTCCACCGCGGTGGATAAGCTGTACTGCGTCTTTTGAAGCCCAATCTTGTACACATAGGTTGAAATCAGTTCGCTTGCCTCCAAGTTCAAGGCGTTTTGCATCAGTAGGGATTTTTCGTAACTCACGCTCATCAACCCGCCCATTTGCAAAATCAGCATAATGGTAATTGTCGGCAAGATCCCCGGCAAATTGATGTGCCAGATGCGCTGCAACCTGGTCGCACCGTCAATCATCGCCGCCTCGTGCAGGGTTACGTCCACGCCCGCTAACGCGGCCATAAAGATGATCGCCCCCCAGCCGGTCTGCTGCCACATGCCTGAAAAAACATACAGCCAGGGAAACGCACTACTGCTAACCAGATAATCCTGCGCCGGCGCTCCAAACCACTGAAAGAGCCTGGTCAATACGCCAAAGTTCTGATCAAACAGGATATTCAACATGCTCACCAATATGGTAATGGAAATAAAATATGGGGCATATGTCACCGTCTGCACAAAACGTTTGTACGGCAAGCAGTATATTTCGTTAAACACCAGCGCCAGAAAGATTTTTAGCGGGAATGCAATCAATACCCCCAGCACGCTTAGAACCAACGTATTGCGCACCAAATTGATCATGTTGGGGGACTTGAGAAAGTTGGTAAAAAACTTTAAGCCCACCCATTTGCTCCCCAGTATACCGCGGGTTGGACGAAAATCGCGAAAGGCAATCTGAATGCCCCACATGGGCGCATAATGGAAAAACAGCAGAATCAGCACTGCGGGAAGTAAAAACAAATACAACTGGTAATTGCGCGTTACGTCGCGTCCCAGCTTACGCCAATAGGACGCATGCGCCAGGGATTCACCCGCCACGGCAGCGCGATCATTTTTCATGACGTTCCACCCTTTCCGCAAGCGGATATTGCTCAGAGATGTCGCGCATGCATTGAAGCAGTGCCTTTGCGCCACGCAAAATGCTCCAGGCATCGGTGCTGGCCGAGATGAAATCCACCCCCTTGCGGATCCAATGCGTCAATTCCTCCGGATCATCTGACCCTGTGGAAAGTCCGATGGGCAATCCTGCCGCATGAGCGGTTTGAATCGCCCGATCGATCAGCGCATCGCACTTTCCCGTCCGATTGCCGCCAACATGTCCCAAAGAGCCGCTTAAATCCATGGGACCGATCACAAAGCCATCCACATAGGAAATCTTGCACATTTCCTCCATGGCCTCCACCGCAGCATAATGCTCGATTTGCAGAAATCGCAGCATTTCTTTGCTGCCCTGGTCCACATATGTCTGGATATCGTCCAGCCCGTATCGAATTGCCCGAAACGGGCCGAATCCCCGTTTTCCTTCCGGCGGGTAAATGCAAGTAGCAATCGCTTGCCTGGCTTCCTCCACGCTATTGATCTGGGGAAACAGCACCGCATCGGGGCCAGCCTCCAGCACGCGTTTGGCATGCGGGATATCATTCCAGCAGATGCGCACCAACGACGGCGTCCCCGTAGCCTTGGCGCCCATCAAGTGAATTTCCAATTCCTTAAAGCTTGTGGAAATATGCTCCATGTCAAACCATAAGTAGTCGAAACCCACATACCCCAGCATTTCCGCCACCCGATGGTCGGTTAGGTTCACGTGTGTGCCGATCAGCCTTTTACCGCTCTTCAATTTCTCCCGAAAAGCATTCAACTTGATTCACTTCCTTTGGCACAATCCGATGATTCACTGAATTTGAAGCTATAAATATCGCTATCCCTCAATTCCACGCGCATGCGAACCGGCATGCCCTGCAAGGCAGCCAAGCTAGCAGAGAATATTACCGAACGGTCCGTTCTGTCGCCGAACAACTCCCCGCTATCATAGCCTGGCAGCGGTTCTCCGCCCTGGTCTTCCAACACAATGCGCATGCAGCCTGCGCCCGAAGTGGCAAAGTTCACAAGCAAGCGGTCTCCCTGGAAGGTGAACGGCTTGGTTACCAAGCGTTTGCCCTTCCAATCCCCATGCCGGCTAATGAACCCGTCCAACCGCAGAGCATAGCGGAACAGCTGCACCGGACCATCCGACCAGCAATTGGCTGCTGCATACAAAGACAGCTCCCGATCCTCTCCACGAACCTGCGTGGGCGTAGCAAGCATCCCATAGCTGGCATAGCAATCACCATAAACCCACCGCAATGGGCTTTCCGGCCCCGGGCGCAGGAACGCTTCCCCGTGCCGGCGGAAGCAGTAACCGTCGCGGGATGTCATCAGCAGCCCGTCCGTCACAGCCAATCCATAACGCGGGTGCAAGCTCATGCGCCATTGACGGTGCTTCGCGCCACACAGCTGGTCGTAGTTCAATGTCCATGCGGGACGCTCCGTATATCGGGTAGGCAAACCGATGTAAATATGCGGCGCCCGGAAATACGGCTTGATTCCGTTGGTGTACATCTGAAAATCCTCCGTGCACTCCTGATAGCGGAGGCGTACCGGCTGTGACCAGGTATGGAAATCCGGCGAAGTCATACATTGAATATCGCGAACGCCCTGGTGGTAGTCCCGATAATAGCACCGATACAAGCCGCAATTCGAGTCAAAAAACGCAGTATTGTGAGAATCAAAACGTCCCTGATCGCTGATCATCCACCCATCCTGAAAATGCACCCCGTCCGCACTGACCATGCACCACAGCTGCTGACCAGGTTTGGTGTAAACTGCCTTATATCTTTCCTCGGCGGGGCAGCGGGGATGATCGTCATAGAACACGTGAAAAGCATCCATGGTGTGCGTGACCATCACAATGTTGTTGCGTTTGCTCCCCTGAAATGCAAAGATCCCCAATTCCGGCTTGGTCCAGTGGACGCCGTCCAGACTCTGCGCATAGTTGATATGGTGGAAAGGGCACTCGTGTTTGGTGCGCTCCGCATTGTACATGGGTTGGGACAAGTAGTACATGCGAAAAATCCCGTGATCCTCCAGCACCGTATAATACACCCATCCGTTTGCTTCCCAGGGCGCATCGTTGGTCATGATCAATTCGCGCCGTATAGGATGATGCATAACCTCCATGGCATCCGTAAGATATTGCTCAAGCAGCGCATCATCCACGAAAAGTTCCCGCCGGTTTGCAAGGGCAATCACGCCTCATCCTCCTTCCGTTGCTCCTTCACCAGCTCATAGTTGCGTATGAACAGCATCAGGTGGTCACGGATCAATCTTTCGCTTTTTTCTCCGTCGCCGCTGCGCAACGCCTGAATAATCCGATCATGATATGCAATGCCATCCTCGTTGGCCATGGGCAGGCATAGCGACAGCACAAGCATCGGACGCAATAGACCATTCATGGACTGCACAAAGCATTTCAGCAGATGATTGCCTGAAAGCTTTGCGATGCACTGATGAAACTGCAAGTCGAGATCTGCACGCAGCTCTGAATCGGTACGATGTTCCTCCATTTTACGGTTCAGCGCTTCCAATTCGTCCAGTTCTTCCGCGGTGGCATGTTCCGCTGCCAATCGAGCTGCCATCGCTTCCAGCTGGATGCGAACGGCGCACACATCCTCCTTGCTGATATCCCGCATCAACGTCAAGCGGTTGACCGTATCCATCAGCTGTGTGGAGCTTGGGACTGTGATGTACGACCCTCCTCCCTGCCGCGGCGCCACCAGGCCACGAGCCTTCAATATGGTAAGCGCTTCGCGAATGACCGGCCTACTCACACCAAATCCTGCCGACAGCGCCTGCTCCGACGGAAGCTTCTGCTGCGCCTGCGACTTGTCCGTCAATATCATCTGCTCTATCCGATCCGCCACCTGATCACACAACGCCTTTTTTTCTACCTTCAGATCTATCTGATCAAAATTCATAGGTATTTGCTCCTTATCTAATTATCTGCCTGTCTGACAACTTTACAATATAATTATAGTTCTCCTTACGCGCACTGTCAATAGCCTCTGAAAAAAAGCGTGAAAAAAACTGCCGCGTCCTTTGTGAACAGGCGGCAGCCAGCAAGTTTTTCACATACGGTGCAGGAGCATCCCCACCCGCCGGTATCCTAGAGCATGCACCGAGAACGATAACCTGCGGGGGTTTCATTTTCAAGGCGGCGAAACTGACGGTAGAAATGATCAATGGTTTTATAGCCGCACTCAGCTGCAACCTGGGCAATAGGAATGGATGCATCCTGCAGAAGAAGCTTTGCGTGATTGATTCTGGCCTGGTGCAGCGCCTGATGAATCGCATGGCCGTAAACCTTGCGATACACCTGCCCCAGATAGGCAGGCGTCACATGGAACAGCGAAGCCAGCATGTTGATGCTCAGTTCCTGGGTGAAATGCGTATGGATATATTGCGCCACCTCCTCCGCTAGCTCCAAGGTCGCTTTGGTTCTCCGCTCTGCCTGCACGTAGGCTGTCAAGGCATCCCAGCGTCTCCACAGGCCTTCCTCGCGCTGCGTTTCCAGGCCCGGAAGGGCGTTTTCCACCAATTCCAGCAGCCTGACAACATCGTGAACTGTCATAGGCTGCGCCTTCAGGCGCTGCAGATGCACGCTGAACTGTTCCGGCTGATGATACGCAACATGAATCAACCGCCGGCTGGTTTCCGCAAGCTGTTCCTCCGTTTGCGCGCGCTGGCACAGTATGCTCTGCGCCTTCTCCAGCGCCCTGCCAAACTCTTCATCATCCACTGGCTTGAGCAGAAAATCCAAAGCTCCCAGCTGTAGTCCGCGCCTGGCATACGCAAAGCTATCATATCCGGTAATGATGATGCAGAGCAAACCCGGGCAACTTTGATGTAGCCGCTCGATCAATCCCAGCCCATTGACGCCCGGCATTTCAATATCCGTAAGCAGCAAGTCAAAGGGCTGCGCTTCAAAATAGCCCAGCGCCTCCTGGGCAGACAGAAAAACGTGGATATCCTTGGCCGCCGGGCAGCATTGCGTCAGCAGGCTGCGCAATCCCTGTCCAATCAGCTCATCATCTTCAACAATCGCCACTGAGATCACGTTTTTCCCCTCCTAACGGCGCGTTCGTATCCACCGGCACCTTGATCACCAGCAACCACCCGCTTCCGCGCTCCTGATCGCTGGGCTCCACCCGGCACACGCCATATGCCGGACCATAGCGCATGCGCAGCCGCGCATGGACATTGAAAATACCGATGCGCGCAACGGAATCCAGGGGGTCCTCGGTCAATTTTGCCATAACCTGCGCCGAGGTTTCAGCCGTGGGCGCATTGGACGTATCCCTAATGGTGATTTCCACATCTTCCCCTACTTGCTCCGCTCGCAGGCTGATTTGCCCAGTATCCGCCATGGACGTAAAACCATGCTTAAAGGAATTCTCCACCAGGGGCTCCAGGGTAAAACGTGGCAAATAGCAGTCCATCAACGCTTCCGGCACATCAATTTCATAGCTGATGCGGTGATTATAGCGCATGCGCTGCAGTTCCAGATAGTACTGCAGAAATTCCACTTCCTCCCGCAGGGATGTAAGCGCCTCCTTCTGATGCATGGTCCGCCTAATCAGGCGTGAAAACAGCAGGATCATCCGCGCCGACTCCTGATCACCAGCCAGGATCAGCCGCATATGCACCTGCTCCAACAGGTTATAGATAAAATGCGGATTGACCTGTGTTTGCAGGGCATGCAACTCTGCCTCCTTCTGGGTAAGGCGCATGAGGTAATTTTCCTGAATCAATTGGGTAATACGTTGCATCAGTCCGTTATAGGCCACCATAATCTCGTCCAGCTCATCCTGCTGCGCTGGCGGATGATAATTGAAGGCCGTCAACGGCGCAGCTGCGCGCATGGCGGTCAGCAGCGGCTTCAGCCGGCCAATCTGACGGTTTGTGACAAGCAGGATCACCGCAGCCGACATCAATCCCAATCCCATGGAAGCATACAGCGCCAGCATTACCATGGAATCATGATGGGAGCGCAGCTTGCTGTTGGGAATGCACAGAGCAATGCGCCAATCCGGCAATCGCTCCGAGAGTTGATAGCCCATAATCAGCAAAGGCTCCTCGGCGCTCAACACGGATTCTTCTTCCGCACGCTGGAATTGCAGCCCGCCGGTATACTCCATCTGTGCATAACCGCCCTTCGCAGGCACGTTTGCGGACAATACTCCGGATGCGCTGGTCCCCACCAGCTGCATGTGGTTCGACGCGACAACCGTACCCGTCTCATCCAAAAGAAACAGACTTGCCGTCTCAGCATTCAAGCCCTGGAACAGTTCGTTAAGCAATTGTGCGGATTCTGAAACGGAAAAAACCCCATATATGTTTCCTCCGCTGTCACGGATGGCCTGGCTTGCGTACAGCGTGTTGGTTTGCGCGTCAAAGTACCAGGCTGTGCCTGAAGCAGCTTCCTCCACTGCGCGGCGGTATTCTTCCCGGGCGCGCACGGCTTCATCCGCATACACAAAAACATTATACCCTTGAATCAAATTGGGATTGTGGTAATAAACTTTCAGATGGCGCTTCACGCTTCCATTAAGAAATTCCGTGGTAATCAACGGACGTAGAAACGTCAAATATGCGTCCACGCTATCCGCATAGGTGGCGTACTTTCTGCCGGGGCTTAGATAGCTAATGAAACGGTTGTTCGTTACATAGCGCAGGATGGCGTTTTCCAATTCATGCAGATGATTTTCGGAATAATAGGCGATTTGCCGCAGTTCAGCACCATAAAGCTCCTTTGCATCCTCCGTGCTCAAGGACGCCGTCGCCTGGAGAAACACCGCAGAAGCAAGCACCAACGGAAGCACGCCCAGTAATAGGTACAGAACAGCAAAGCGCAACGCTAACGGCTTTTTCATGTTTAGTCGTTCACCTCCACAGCTGTGCCATCCAATACATTCTGTGATGCGTAAGCTATCCTCAAACCAAATATAGCAGTATTCACTTTGCTTGTCCAGCGCTTGGAGAAAACTGTCTAGATTTAGCAAAAACACACTCTAAATTTAGCAAAAGACAGACGAGTATACAAATGTTATCATGATTGCAGATCAAGTTGTAAACATAAGGGGAGAATGCCTCATGATCCATCACGCCCAGGTTGCGCGCATATCCTCTGCGCGACGCCGTCAGAACCTAAAACGGATGTGGCCGCTTTACCTGATCGTCATTCCATGCATCATTCACGCCATCCTGTTCATCTGGGCACCGCTTTGGGGATGGCTCATCGCCTTTTTTGACTACTTCCCCGGTAAGCCCATTCTGGAGCAACGCTATGTGGGGCTAAAATATTTTGAACGCATGCTAAAGGACCGGTATTTTCTACAAGCATTGCAAAATACCCTCTGGCTATCGTTTCTTTCTCTTTGCGCGTTTCCGGTAGCGCCCCTGTTCGCCGTCTTTTTGAATGAGCTGCGCTCCAATAAAGTCAAGCGCGCGGTACAAACGTTGTCCTCCTTCCCGAATTTTATCTCTTGGCTGCTGGTTTTTTCTGTTTTTTCTGCGTTATTCTCTGTGGATGACGGCGCTTTCAACCAGATCTTCTACAAGCAGCTGGGATGGCTGAAATCGCCCAGCAATGTTCTGGCAGACGCAAGCATTGCCCGGGTGCTCAACGCGGTGATACTGCCCATCTGGAAGGGAACGGGTTGGTCGGCGATCATCTACATGGCCGCCATCACCGGTATCGATCCGACGCTGTATGAAGCCGCGGAGATCGACGGTGCCGGGCGCATGCGCCGCATATGGCATATTACCCTTCCGGGGATTGCGCCCACCTTTGTTACGCTGTTTATTCTGGCGCTGGCGGGGATTCTTAACAGTGGCTTTGAGCAATACTATGTTTTCACCAACTCGCTGACCTTCAGCGTGCTGGATAATCTGGACACCTATGTTTATCGGGTGGGCATGAACAATCTCAACTTCTCTTATGGTACGGCGCTGGGTATGGTCCGCTCCATTGTCAGCTTGCTACTGCTCTTTCTGGCCAACCAAGCGTCCTATTGGATCCGTGGTTACCGCATCTATTAAGGAGGTGCTGCGCGCATGGCGTACAAAAGCTGGAAGGACCGCCTTTTCCGCGGCGTCGTAGGAACGTTGATGGCGATTTTCGCTTTCTTAACGGCATACCCCTTCTACATTATCATCATCAACTCGTTCTCTGACGCCAATGCCGTGCTTGGCAAAATGGCGTTGGTTGCACCGGTGGATTTCACGTTTGCCAACTACGAAGAAATTTTCAAAAATCAGAACATTGGCGGCCCAATATTCATCTCCACCGCCCGCACCATTCTGGGCGCGCTCTCCAATGTAATCGTCAACGCATTGCTGGCCTATGCGCTCTCCAAAAAGCATCTGCCCGGCTGCAAGCTGTTCTACCGTTTCTTTGTCATCAGCATGTATATCAGCGCCGGTTTAATTCCTTACTATGTAACCCTTGTGAACTATGGTTTCCGCAACAGCTTCTGGGTGTATGTGCTTCCAGGCATCGTATGGAGCTACAATATGATCCTGATCCGCGTAAACATACAGCAGCTTCCCCAGGAAATGGAAGAAAGCGCTGAAATAGACGGCGCCGGCTACTATACGATGTTCTTTCAGATTATACTGCCGATGATTGTACCCATCCTTGCGACCATTGTGACATTTTCCGCAGTCGCCCAATGGAATTCCTGGACGGACAACCTGTATTTCTGCCCGGATGACAGCCTCATGACCTTACAAATGATGCTTCTCAATTTCATCCGAACCGCTTCCGTAAGCATATCAGAAGCATCCACCATTGCCGGCGATGTACTTAAGGAGCAAATGAAAGTCAACCCCCGCTCTATCCGCATGGCAGCCACCGTGATCGCCGTTTTTCCGGTAATGTTGATCTACCCCTTCATGCAGCGATACTTTGTCAAAGGCATCATGATTGGCGCTATCAAAGGATAATTCAGCGTCCAACGCTGAAGGAATAAACAAAGGAGGAACCACCATGAAAAAAATTACCGCGTTGCTTCTCGCCCTGCTGCTATGCTTGAGCGCAACCAGCAGCTTGTCCCTGGCCGAGGGAGAAGAGGCCCCTGTCACCTTGACCTTCTTTCACGCAGGCGCCAACGTCATTCCATCAAATATTCTGGATAACCCCATCATGAACCAGATTGCCGAGGAAACCGGAGTCCAGTTGGATTGGTCCCCCTACATGGGCGGAGGCACCGCTTCAGATACGGCTGCCATGGCCATCGCCTCCAACGATTATCCTGACATCTGGCTGATCGGCGATACAACCATCATCACCAAGCTGCTGGAATACGGCCTGGTGATGCCCCTGGACGACCTGATTGCGTCCGCGCCTCACGTGCAGGAAATTGCCTCCGAAGCCATTTCCTATGCCCGCTTCCGTTTCAATACCGAGGAATCCTATATGATTCCCGCCCAGGTCGGCGGTGTGAACTGGTACCCCTCCGGCTACGATATGATGATCTCCTATCGCTACGATTTGTGGAAAGAGATGGGCAGCCCTGCGCTGGACTCCTATGACGCTTTTATTGATTACCTGCTCAAATGCAAGGAGCTGGAGCCCGAAAACAAGGACGGCCTGACCAACTACGGCACAGGACTTCCTCTTGCAGCCGCCACGGAATGGTATTATGTGGACTATACCTTCCTCAATGCGGAAGGGAAAACAACCTACGGCCCTTGCATTTATGACTGGGAGACGGATGAGCTATCTCCTCGGTATGCGGAGGACAGTCTGTATTTTGAGGGCGCAAAATTCTGGTATCGGCTCAATCAGCTGGGTTTGCTGGACCCGGAATCCGCCACGATGACGCTGGATCAAACGCAGGCCAAGGGCCAGAGCTACCGCTATTTCTTCGGCGTGGCAAACTGGCAGGTAGGCTGGCCCAATGACACTGTCCGTGGCGCGCAAGCGGAGATTGCCGAAAAGCCCGAGGCGGAACGCACAGCGTGGGACAACCGCATCCTCAACATGGGATGGGTGCCCCTGGAGATCAACGACGGCGATGATTATGTATACGCCCGCATGGGTACCGCCTTCGGAAACGGCACCTATTACCTGCTCTCCAGCACCTGCAAGGATCCCGAAGCCGCCATGCGCTTTATTGATTACATGGCCTCCTATGAAGGCGCCGAGCTGTGCGGCAACGGTCCTGAGGGCTATAACTGGCATTACGTGGACGGCGTGCCCACCTGGTACACCCAGGAGGAGCGGGAAGCCATGGAAGCCGAAGGCGTTACCTTTTACGACAATAATGAGCTGGGCATCGCATATGTGGCGCCGTTGCTGCTGGTAAACGGTAACCGGCAGAATCCCAAGGGCTGGCCCACACTTTACAGCCAGGCCTCCGTGGAGCAGTTCCAATCCAGCATGTCCAATGGGGAACTGGCCTTTGTGGCAGATAACGGCTACGCCTACGGCATGGAATACATTGACGCCAACTTCCCAAACAATACGTTTGATAAAGCCATCCTGGATCTGATTCCTCCCATTGACAGCACCAGCGATCTGGCCATCATCGCTACGGACACAGACACGCTGGCTTATGAGTATACCATTCGCCTGATTTATGCGCGCGACGACGCCGAATTCGAGCAAATCAAGCAGGACTTCCTGCAGCAGCTGGATTCCATGGGCTACGACGAACTGGTGGACTACTACATCACCAACTATGAAACCGTAAAGGCGACCTCCCAGGAATGGGGATTCTGAGCAAGCATGCCATAGGGGACGGCGGTTCCAGCCGTCCCCTGTATGCATTCACCAACGAGGTGATTTTATGAGAAAGTGGGGGCTTATCATCATGGTTGGCATTGCCTGCGCCGTTCTTTCCTTTGCCACGTCAACAGCCTGCGCCCAAGAGGATCTATCGCTCCCCGGCAATTACCGCCTTTGCTTTGAGAAAGCAAACAACGGTTATCGCGTGGCCATACGCAATCCCAACGCTCAGGTCACATATCTTTCAGAGCAGCCTGTCGTGATCGTCGTTGCCCAGGGATTAACCATGAAGCCGGTAACCTACGCCAAGCCCTATGATCAAATTCAGGTACAGGATCGCGAAGTACTGGCGCAGGCAGAAGTATCCACGGCAGAGGGAAGCGTCTTTGAAGTCACAGACCGCTACTCGCAAGGTCCCCAGGGGATTCTGCTGGATCGCCAGGTTCAAGTGCTTGCCACAGGCGGGGCTGACCGGGGATTTCGCTCGGAAATCAGCTTTAGCTGGGCCAGCGAAACGCCGCTGCCTTATGTGTCCTTCGAATATCTGATCCCTGCTTTACTGTATCAATCCCCTGATGATGTGGTATCCACTGCAGCCTTTTCCCAGGGCGCATTTGCCCAGGATCGCCTGCTGGTTCGGGAAACGCGCAGCGCTCTTCCCATGGTAATGATGCGCCATCCGCAATCCGGGGAAGTGTTTTCTCTGGCGCACATAGCCCAGGGAATTGCGGACCCTGTCACGGCTGCCACGGCGCAGCAAAACACTCGTCTGGATGGTGCTTGCCGATATGGAGCCATCGGGCTGCACCGGCAGGCAGGCGTGCCCGCCGCATGCTTTTCGTATCCCTATCAGGAAACCCCTGTGGTGTATGGTTCCTCCGCAATGCAAGCGGTTTGCTATCATCCCGTTACGCAAGCGCAGACCCATGACTATCAACTGCTGCTCTATGCTGGGCAAGCGGAGGATTTCAACGCGGCAATGCTCGCCTGCTACCAATCCAATTACGCTGCTCAGCCCATTGTGTTGAAAGAAGTAGATCAACGTAGACTTTATCAGGCCTGCTTAACGGATCTGGATCGTCTCTATACACGAAATGGAAAAGGCGTAGGCTTCCCCTTTGCGGTATATGTGGATACTGGAGAACCCTTTGCCGTGAACTTCCAAATGGGTTTTATCGGCATGCAGCTTTCGCTGGCACACCATATGATCCGCTATGGAGCTTGGAGCGGCCAGGAAGAAACCTGGCAGAAGGGAAGCGCTATTGTAGATTTCTGGGCAGAGAATGCCGGCACAGACAGCGGCGTGGTAAAGGTATGGTTCGACAGCGTGAGTTTTCGGCCCTATCCACCCTTCCTGCGCATCATGACCGATGGCATGGAGGGTATGCTGGACGCGGCGCTTGCGGTTCAGCAGCTTTCCTTACCTGTGGACAACAGCCCATGGCTCGCCATGGTCACCAGCTACGCCGATTTTCTTGTGCGCGTCCAAAACCAGGACGGCAGCTTTTACCGCGCCTATGACTACCAGGGCAACGCCTTTGCAGAGGACAACAGTGACGGCCTGATCGGCGATCGCAACACTCTGGGCGGAAGCAAGCTGAACACGGCAATTCCCATTCGTTTTCTTGTCCGCATGTATGAAGCCACCGGGAAGCAGGACTATCTGGAGGCCGCCAAGCGCGCCGGAACCTTTGTGCTGGAATCCCTCTACCCCACCGGTCACTATGTGGGCGGCACTCCCGACAACCCCAACACCGTGGACAAAGAGGCAGGCATCTACGCCGTCTATGCGTATTCCGCGCTCTACACCGCCACAGGCGATTCCATCTACCTCAGCGCCATGGAACAAGCAGCCACATACGCCATGTCCTGGACATACGTCTACTCTTTCCAGGTTGCCAATCTGCAGCAGCTTCAGGCAGGCATACCCGCGTCTCTGGGCTTAACGGACGGATTGTCTTTCATCGCTACTGGTCACAGCGCCGTGGATAACTATGCAGCGTTCCTGTCCTATGAGCTGTTCAAGCTATATGTGTGGACGGAAAAAGAGATCTACCGCGACATGGCGCTGCTGCTGGAAAACAACGCAAAGCAAACCGTGGACCTTAACGGGGATTTCGGTTTCGCCAGCCGCAGCATGATGATCGAGGCCACCACCTTGGCCGACTTTACCTTTCACACCGCAGAAACCAGGGGCGTATGGCTTCCATGGATCACTTGCGCAAACATTGAACCCATCCTGAATCTATACCGGACCTTTGGCAAGCCCTGCATCCGAGAATTGTCCCAGACACCGTTGGGCGAACTGCAACAGCAGCTGCAGGCCTATGGCGCTGGCGCAAAATGAAGGCTTCAGCAGACAGCGCGCCACGTAAAAGGCGCGGTTTCTGGCAACCATTCAGCCAGAAGCCGCGCCTTTTTTCACGCGCTTCGCTACCGGGGCGCCGATCCAGGACGGCATCATGTTCATGCCTGGACGCCCGGGCGCAGACCATAATCCGCCGCGCAGCGCTGAAACCCTTGGGCGGTACTGTCAAAGCATATCCCATGCCGCCGCAGTCGGGAGCCATCCATCCATAGATTCCTCCGGCGTGCCTCCGTTTCCACCAGCAACGTTTTTTCCAGATGGCTTAGTCCCAGCGCCTGCAATAGCGCCAGCGCGGTATCATACATATGCAGACAATTCTCGCTGCCATAATTGTAAGCGCCTCCCGGGAGCTCCGCCGCCTGATCCAGCAGCTCCACTACCTGACGCACATAGGTAATGCCGCGGTGTTCCATCCGTGAGCAAGTCATCGTCCGGCCCTGCAAGGCGGCTTCCAGCAGGTTCATCAGAAAATTGCCGCGATTGGGGCAGCCGTATTTCGGCAGGTCATACATCCAGGTTGCCCGGAGCATGACCGCGTCGGGCAAAATGTCCAGCACGCGCTTTTCCGCCTCCAGCTTATGGCGGGCATACATATTGGCCGGCTCCGGCAGCGATTGATCCTCCGCAAAGGGTTGATCGCCCTGGCAACCGGTATACACCTGATCCGAGCTGAAACAGACCAGCTTTGCGCGTACTGCGTTTGCTGCCCGTGCCAGCGCCACCGGCAGCAGAACATTCGCCCGATAGGAGGCCTGCGGATCCTTTTCGCACGCTCCGATATCAGAAATCGCAGCGGTATGGTAAATAACCGACGGATGCATACGTTCCACAAAGTCCAGGATCGCCTGCGGGTCGTCCGATCGTGCCAGCGCGCCAGGAAATGGCGTCGCGCCCGGAAAACGTTCCATGGCCCGGCAGCCCACAAATCCCCCCGCACCGGTAATCAGTATCATGTGTTCTTCCTCCCTTGCATAGTTTCACTTTTTCGTGGATACCGGTAACAGGCGTGCAACGTTCAGCCTGGCGCCGGCATACGTTTTTTCCAACAGAAAATAGCGACGTGAGGCCGGCATGTAAGGCATCCCTGCCAGCCTTTCCCCTCCTGTTGCCAGTATACCACACAGTGAATCGGCCGTCATAGGAAATTTTAGCGCATCGTCTTTGCTTCTTCCACTTGGCTGGGTTCCGCTTCGTACCGGCACCCGATGGCCCGGCGCGGCATAAGTTTCCAATGGGACCATTCTGAAACTTTACGGGAGGGAATCCATATGAAAATCAATACGCATCCCGGAGCGTGCTGGGACCGGGGGCGAAATTGCCATCCCATGGACTGCCAATGCGATCGGTGCCGCGCCTTGCGCTGTCCCTGCGAAATCCATCCGCCGGATTGTTCCCCCTGCTGTCCTCCGCGGCCCCAGGGTCACCCGGAGGGATGCGGCTACTGCCAATGCTGCCCCAGGCCCGAGCAGCCCTGTGAAAAGCCCCGCCGGCCCTTCCCGCCCAAGGGCTTCCTGCTGCCCCGCATCGTAGCCAGCGGCCGCGAATGGCTCCGGCGCGCCTGCATTTCCCTGGAGGTATGCGATTTGCCCGCCTGCGCCGCGCCGCCCCTCACCCTGATGCACGTGCAGCAGAATTGCCAGGAACCCACCTGGGAAGTGCTTCCGGCATCCACCCCCCGGCAGCTGTGCCTGCGCATCTGCATCCCCGTGGACTGCCAGGTGCGGGACGCTGACTGCTGCGTGCATACGGGCCATGGCACGGTGGAGCTGGAAGCATCGCTGCGGCCGGGGTTCCCCGCCTGCGAATGCTGGCGCAATTCCCTGCTGGTGCTCCCTTGCGTGCGGCTCATACAGCCCAGCGCGCCCTGCTGCGAGCCTTGTTTCCAGGTCGAGGTGGAGATACTGGCCGAAATCTACATGATTCGCTGGGAACCCTGCATGGTGGGCGTTCCCAAGCCCGTCTGCCCGGACCTGCCGCTGTATCCACAGCCCTGCATTCCCGAATAGCCGCCGCATGCCCGGACCCGGCGCCCCTTTCCCTGACGCACAGGAAGGCAGCGCCGGTTTTTTTCTGCGCCTGCTGTTATTTTTTCTGAAAAATGTGATACAATAGTGCCATCACCACGCTGGAAGGAGGCAGGCTATGCCTACGCCGCGCTACCCGGAAGACTTTGAGCTTCCTCTCAAGCCCCAGGAGGTTTACGATCGCGGACTGGACACCCAACTGGAGCCGGAAAGCGAAGAGGAATTCACCCCCGTTTATCAGGACGGCAGCGAGCGCCACGAGTGCTGGCGCGATGACGGCCGGTAAAGCATACCATCCCTTCAAAAAAGAAAACCAAAGAAAAGCAACCTGCCGTTGCCTGCCTGCTTGTTTCGCGCCGCGGAATGTGCTATATTAAGTAGTCTACATTTTGTGGATCATCTGCCAAACAAGAGGGAAGGTATGTTTGCATGATCGAAGTCTTTCCCGTCACGCTGCCGCGGCTGAGCGGCAAGCATACCCGGCGGGTTTATGTATATCTGCCTGACGCCCTGGAGGAGGAGCCCGACGCGCGCTATCCCGTGCTGTATATGTTCGACGGGCACAACGTCTTCTTTGACGAGGACGCCACCTACGGCAAAAGCTGGGGCATGAAGGATTACATGGATCGGACGGAAACGCCTCTCATTATCGTGGCGGTGGAGTGCAGCCACGCGCCCCATAACGGCCGCCTCTCCGAATATTCTCCCTTCACCTTTCATGAGGAAAAGCTGGGGCGCGTCCGCGGCCGGGGAAAGCTGACCATGGAGTGGCTGGTCCAGGAGCTCAAGCCCATGATCGACGCGCAATATCCCACCCTTCCCCAGCGGGAAGCCACCTTCATCGCCGGCAGTTCCATGGGCGGCCTGATGAGTCTGTACGCTCTGTTGGCATACAACGACGTTTTTTCCCGGGCGGCGGCGCTTTCTCCCTCCATCTGGCTGGCGGCGCCCCGGCTCAGCAGTATGGTTCGCCAGGCGGATCTGGCGCCGGATACGGTGCTGTACATGGACTATGGCTCCCGGGAAATCGCCAACCATCCCGGCATCCTGCACAGCTTCAGCCTGTTGACCTCCCGGCTCATGGACAAGGGCGTGTGGGTCAACAGCCGCATCGTTCCCAACGGCGACCACTGCGAAGCCTGCTGGGAGGAGCAAATCCCCTTCTTCATGCAAACACTGCTCTACGAGCGGGAATAACGGAGGATGCGCCATGGAAACACAATACTTCAAGCAATACAGCCCGGCGCTGGGCCGGGACATGGAATGCAAGGTTTACGGCCATGCCGGCCGGCCCGTGCTCTTCATTCCCTGCCAGGATGGCCGCTTTTTCGACTTTGAGAATTTCCACATGACCGACGCCTGGGCGCCCTTCATTGAAGCGGGGCAGGCCATGGTTTTCTCCATTGACACCATCGACAGCGAAACCTGGTCCAACAAGGGCGGCGATCCCTACTGGCGCATCCGCCGCTACGAGCAGTGGATCCGTTTCATCACCGACGAGCTGGCGCCGTTCATTCGGGACATGGTCAACCAGCGCAACGGCTGGACAGGCTATCCGGGAATCATTGCCTTTGGATGCAGCCTGGGCGCCACGCACGCCGCGAATCTGTTTTTCCGCTTCCCGGGGATCTTTGACGGCATGCTGGCCCTGAGCGGCATCTATACTGCCGCCTATGGTTTCGACGGATACATGGATGAAATCGTCTACCGGAATTCCCCGGTGGATTACCTCAGCGGCATGAGCGCTGATCATCCCTACATTGAGGAATACCGCCGCCATCGCGGCATCATCTGCGTAGGTCAAGGCCCCTGGGAAATTCCCGACACCACCCGCCGCATTGCGGAGCTGAACGCTGAAAAGAACATGGGGCTCTGGGTGGATTTCTGGGGCTATGACTGCGCCCACGACTGGGACTGGTGGTATAAGCAGGTGGCATACTTCGTTCCCCATCTGTTGGCTTGACACATCAAAAGCAAAGGCGGCTGATCATCCATGAAAAACTTCATCTTCATCTCTCCCAACTTTCCCACCAACTACTGGCAATTCTGCCGGGAACTGAAGAACAACGGCCTGAACGTGCTTGGCATCGGCGACCAGCCCTATGCCGAGCTTGCTCCCGAGCTGAAGGCCAGCCTGAACGAGTATTACAAAGTAGGCAGCCTGGAGAACTACGACGAGGTTTACCGGGCGGTGGCCTTCTTCATCAGCAAGTACGGGCGCATCGATTGGCTGGAATCCAACAACGAATATTGGCTGGAGCGGGACGCCATGCTGCGGACGGATTTCCACATCCTCAGCGGCTTCCAGGTGGAGGACATGCCCCGCATCAAGTACAAGTCCCGCATGAAGGAGTACTATCAAAAGGCCGGCATTCCCGTGGCCCGTTACCACATGGTGGACAACTTTGACGGCTGCCGTGCCTTCATTGATCAAGTGGGCTATCCCGTGGTGGTGAAGCCGGACAACGGCGTGGGCGCCTCCCATACCTACAAGCTGGAAAGCGACCAGGACCTGGGCGAATTCCTGGCCCAGAAGGATCCCGGCGTCAGCTACATCATGGAGGAATTCATCCATGCGGAGGTGAACTCCTACGACGCCATCATCAACGCCGAGGGCGAACCCATTTTTGAAACGGGCAACGTAACCCCATGGTCCATCATGGACATTGTCAACGACAACGATAATTCCATCTACTACATCCTCAAGGATCTGCCGGAGGATACCCGCCGGGCGGGGCGCGCTACGGTAAAGAGTTTCGGCGTAAAGAGCCGCTTTGTCCACTTCGAATTTTTCCGCCTGACCCAGGATCAGCCCGGCATGGGCCAAAAGGGCGATGTGGTCGCTCTGGAGGTCAATATGCGCCCCTGCGGCGGTTTCACCCCCGACATGATGAATTTCGCCCATTCCACGGACGTATACAAAATCTGGGCGGACATGATCGCCTTCAACTCCTCCTACAAGCCCCAGGGGCCGCACTCCTTCTGCGCCTTTGTAGGACGGCGGGACGGTAAGCCTTTCGCCCTGTCCGACGACGAACTCATCGGCAAATACGCTCCGCACCTGCGCATGGTTTCCCGCATCCCTGACGCGCTCAGCGGCGCCATGGGCAACCGTATGTTCCTGGCGGTGTTCCCCACGCAGGAAGCCATGGACGCCTTCTACTTTGACGCGCTGCGCTGCCAATAAGCGCCGCGCCTCCCAGGCTCCGGGCGGAAAGGACCGCGTTCCTTTCCCGCCCGGAGCTTTTTTTGCAAAAGAAAGGGCGCGGCTGATTGCCGTGCCCTTAGCGTGTCGAAAAAGTGGGAACCCCCGCTTCAGACCGCCGACAAAGGGGCTGTCGCCGGGAGGAAGCAGCCCCTTAAAGCATAGGATTAAAGAGGAAGAAGGGAAAACGAAACGCCTTATGCGTTTCATGTTCTGCACCGCAGCGGTGAGGAAGGACAGCTCGTACATGTTGCGAATTCCGAGCATGCGGGCATAGCGCAGGCCATGTAACTCTTTGGCTTCTGCGAAAGATCGTTCAATGGTTTCCTTGCGTCAGGCGTAAATACGTTTCCCGCTGCTTGTCTTCGTAAACGCGTCCGCCTGTTCCAATGCATCCTGCCATACATGCCGCGTCACCTGTCTTCTGCTGGATTTACCAGAAATGTATTTTGCCCGTTTGGGACAGTCCCTGCATATCCTGGATTCGCTCCAGTATTCCCGATAGCCTTCCTGGTTGGTCCTGTAAACGGTAAGGGATAGCTGATATATCTTGTAAAACAAACGTAAAATGGGAATGGCGCAATCGGTTATTTCGTTTTGTAAATGTCAGGGGAAATCTATTTTTGAAATGCCATACGTTTCCTTTCCACCTTGTGCTCGGAGCGAAAAGGAGGATATCATATGAAGAAGCTTAGCACGGTCATATGCTGGCTGCTGGTGGTTGCCATGTTGCCGGTTGTTGCTTTTGCGCAGACGCAGGAAGATGGTCGTAACACTTTAGTACAGTCACAAAAGAATCAAAGCGAAGATTTGTCCCAATTCAAGGCACGGCTAAAGCAAGAGCAAGAAAAAACAGGTTTTTTGGATGAATGGGATGACTGGAATGAAGAGAGCATGGATCTCTTTGCGAGCATCGCCAAAGATAGTGGCATTGACATGGCAGACATTGATCCTGACAAACATGAAGCATGGTTAACAGCCTATCATGCACTTCAGGATGTGTTTGAACAGGTATGGGGAGATCATACAACATGGTCCCTGGAGCAACAATACGAATACGCCCACTATGAAATAGAGATTGGGTTAAGCGACCAAACAGTAGCTGCGCTCCCTACGGCAGAAGATCTTTCGGTTGATGACGCAAGAAGGCTTGTCCAGGAGGAGCTTTATACAGAGCTTGCAGAAGAAAAGGATGCATCCCTCATTGACCTTGGCAACTATCATGAAAGCATACATTTCTGGAGGTATCCCTATTCTGGTGGCACCTGGGTTTTTGAATACTATGGCGAAGGTGAAAGAACGCCGGAGTACAAGGGAACCTTATATCAGGATACTGGCATCATTTCCATAGATATTCATGACAAAAACGACTTGCAGGCACTATATCAATATCATTGCGCTTTGCATAATTTTCAGACCTTCCGCTGGTGGGGGCTGAACGAACAGTATGAGTTCTACACATTAGTCGCTTCGCTTCAACAGCGGCAGATAGAAAAATATGGCGAGCTTCCTCCCTTTGCAACGCAGATTCTTGAGAATCAACATGTGCTACCGACCGATCAGATGATTGGCGTGGATGCTGCGATAGAAATTGCACGGAGCCATCTCGATCCCTCCTCTGAGCAAAAGGCATATGTTACTTTGTACAAGGACTCGGAGGACAGCATTGTTTACGAAGTCGGCTTTGATTTATCCAGTACAGAATCAGATCGGGTCCTGATCGATGCATTCAGCGGAGATGTATATGCCGAATAGCATTAAATCAATTCAACAGTAGTAAACCGTACCATATAAGTATTTGACGATACAGGTAATTTCACAAAGAAAGGGCTCGCCTCGATTTGAGGTGAGCCTCAGGCCGTCAAAAAACTCCCTAGAGGCGTCGGAGGGGCCGCAGCCCCTTCGACTTTCATTCGTGTAAGCCGGCTTTGCCGGCTTCGCGGGTCGTTGATTTTGCTTGCAAAATCAATTCCTTACAACTTCGGACGACCT
>DBFBGQ010000096.1:0-11846 GCA_048201975.1 Candidatus Egerieenecus sp.
GCGGGTATCTTTCAGTTTGGTATAATCGCTGTCCCTCTGTGTTTTGAGGTCAGCATATTCCTGTTCCCATTCCGCAATAGGCAAGGTCTTTGTTCCTTTCGGCAGATTTGCATGGAGATAGCGACTTGCTGCGTTCCATAGCTCCCCGACTTGCAAAATGAGAAAGCGCAACGCTCTGTGCGCCCTCCAACGGACCGCCTTCCCCCTGGCGATGGAATCCAGCCATGGTCCGCGCCAGGGGGAAGGACTTTTTTCTGTGGACCCG
Organism: Candidatus Egerieenecus sp.; assembly: GCA_048201975.1. Classification (GTDB taxonomy): domain Bacteria; phylum Bacillota; class Clostridia; order Christensenellales; family Aristaeellaceae; genus Egerieenecus. The sequence goes on from DBFBGQ010000096.1 coordinate 266, forward strand.
GCCGGGCTTTAAGCTCCGTTTTAGGTTGCTGGCATATGGTAAACCTAGCGCAAAGGGGATGCGCGTCAACCAGGGTTCCCGCGCCGGCGATTCCGCCGGATCAATCTATAGAGGAGCGGCATGCACCATGAGATTACTTCTGGCGGAGGATGAGCTGGCCCTATCCAAAGCCCTGACAACCATTCTGGAGCGCAACAACTATTCGGTGGACGCGGTCTACGACGGCGAAAGCGCTTTGGCCTACATCGACGCCGGCAATTACGACGGCGTCATCCTGGACATCATGATGCCCAAGCTGGACGGCATCACCGTGCTGACGGAAATTCGCCGCAAAGGAAACCGCGTCCCCATCCTGCTGCTTACCGCCAAGGCCGAAATTGACGACAAGGTGCAGGGGCTGGACGCCGGCGCCAACAACTACCTGACCAAGCCCTTCCATGCCCAGGAGCTTCTGGCGCGCATCCGCGCCATGACCCGTCCGCAGGCAGCCCCGCCCAGCTCTCTTCTGCAAATGGGCAACGTATCCCTGGACCGGGCGACGTTTCTGCTCTCCACGCCCACAGGCAGCTTTCGCCTGGCCAACAAGGAATTTCAAATGCTGGAGCTGCTGATGAGCAACCCCCGCACGCTGATTCCCACCGAACGCTTTCTGGAAAAGATCTGGGGCTATGACAGCGATGCAGAACTGAACGTGGTGTGGGTCTACATCTCCTACCTGCGCAAAAAGCTGTCCGCCCTGCACGCCAACATTCAAATCAAGGCCACGCGCAACGCCGGCTATTCCCTGGAGGATACGCCATGATCCGCAAGCTTCGCGTCAAGCTGGTGGCCGCCTCCATGGTTTCCCTGTTCATTGTGCTGCTGATCATTATGGGCGTCATCAGCATGCTGAACTACCAGGGCGTCATGGACAACGCCGACGCCGTGCTGTCCCTGCTGGCGGAAAACGACGGCTCCTTCCCGGACTGGTCCGTGGGCGAAGACCGCCCCCCCGCAGGGGAACTCCGCCGGAAGGAACCGCGGCTCTCCCCCGAGCTCCCCTATGAGAGCCGCTACTTCACCGTGTTCTTCAATGCGAGCGGCGATGTCATCTCCGTCAACACAGGCAAAATCAAGGCCGTGGATACCTCCGCCGCCATCGCCTATGCCCAGGGCGTGCTGGATGGCGGCAACCAGCGCGGCTTTTCGGGGAATTACCGCTACATGGTCTACGCCTCGGGGGAAGAGACGCATATGATCTTCCTGGATTGCAGCCGCGACCTGGAAACCCTGCGCTCCTTCATCGTCACCGGAGCGCTTACCTCTCTGGCCGGGCTTTTCGCGGTGCTGCTCCTGCTGATTTTCCTCTCCGGACGCATCGTCAAGCCCTTTCTGCGAAATTACGAAAAGCAGAAGCGCTTCATCACCGATGCAGGCCACGAGTTGAAAACACCCCTGACCATCATCGATGCCGACGCGGAGATCCTGGAAATGGATTTGGGAAAGAATGAGTGGTTGGGCGACATACGCGCCCAGACCAATCGCCTGACCAACCTGACCAACGCGCTGATCCTGCTGGCCCGCACCGACGAGGAGCAGCCGCAGGCCCAGATGATCGCCTTCCCCTTGTCCGACGTGGTGGAGGAAGAATCCGAGTCCTTTCAGGCCCTGGCAAAGACCCGGGGAATCAGCCTGAGCGTCTCCGTGACGCCCATGCTGTCCATCCGCGGTGATGAAAACGCCATCCGGCGGTTGGTCAGCATTTTATTGGATAACGCCGTCAAATACACGCCCGCTCAGGGTCGGATTTCCCTCACCCTGGAGCGGCAACGCAACGCCGCCCTGCTGCAGGTATACAATACCGCAGAGCACGTCTCCAAGCAGGACCTGGCGCGCCTGTTCGATCGCTTCTACCGCACCGATCAGTCCCGCAACTCGCAGACAGGCGGCTATGGGCTGGGTTTATCCATTGCCTCGGCCATTGTCAACGTACACAAAGGGAAAATCACCGCCTCCACCCAGGATGAAAAATCGCTGAGGATCTCTGTCTCCCTTCCCCTGTGAATCTGCGAAAGGCCGCCTCCCCCTGCGCCAGGCAGCCCGCCATCGCTCCGGATTCGCCGGTCCTGCCCAGCCTTTTGAGCCGCGCCGCAACAGGCGCGGTTTTTTTATGGACAGTCTGAAATGTTCAGCTTACCTTCAGCCGCCGTTTTAACTTCCCTTAAGGCTTGCTGCCTATACTGGATGCGTCGTTGGGGGGCGCTCATGGCGCTTCCCGGCTCATCCATTGTCAAAAGGAGGAACAGACATGGCGTATCAAGCGACCTTTCAACGATACGAAATGAAGTACCTGCTCACCGCGGCGCAGAAAGAGCAGCTTATGGAATGCATGGCTCCCCATATGGAGCTGGATGCTTACGGCAGGACCACCATCCGCAACCTTTATTTTGACACAGCCAAGTACAGGCTAGTTCGGCGCTCCCTGGAAAAGCCGGTCTACAAGGAGAAGCTCCGTTTGCGGAGCTACCGCCCCGCCGGCGCGGAGGATCCCGTATTTGTGGAGCTGAAGAAAAAATACTGCTCCGTGGTCTACAAGCGCCGGCTTGTGCTGCCGGAGGCCGAAGCCATGAACAGCTTTCTGAACGGAACGCCCTTGCCGGTTCACTCCCAAATTGCCAAGGAAATCGAATACTTCCGCAGCTATTATGCTTCGCTGCGCCCCGTGGTGTTCCTCAGCTATGAGCGGGAAGCGTACTTCGCCCTGGACGGCAGCGATTTCCGGCTTACCCTGGACGAGAACATCCTATACCGGCGCGACGTTCTGTCCCTGCGCACGGAGGCCTACGGTACCCTACTGCTGTCGGAGGGCTACACGCTGATGGAGCTGAAAACCTCCGGGGGAATTCCCCTATGGATGAGCCACGCACTGACCGAGCTGAACATCCATCAAACCTCGTATTCCAAATATGGCGCGGCCTATCAGCACATGACCGCCGCCCGTGCGCAGGGAGGAAGGCTCTATGCTTAACGATCTTTTTCGCGGCCTGTTTGATTCCAGCATGACCACCGTCATCGACGTGGGAGATTTTCTTCTGTGCATGGGCTGCGCGCTGGCCGTCGGCGTGCTGCTGGCCGCCTGCTACATGTACCGCACACGATACACCAAGAGCTTCGTCGCCACGCTGGCCTTGCTGCCCGCGGTGGTGTGCGTCGTGATCATGATGGTCAATGGCAACGTAGGCGCCGGGGTGGCGGTGGCTGGAGCGTTCAGCCTGGTTCGCTTCCGCTCCGTGCCGGGAACCGCCAAGGAAATCGGGGCCATTTTCCTGGCCATGGGCACCGGGCTGATCGTGGGCATGGGCTACCTTGGCTATGCGATCCTGTGCGCGGTGGTGCTGGGCGGCGCCAGCATGCTGTTCACCCGCCTGGATTTCGGCTTCCAACGGAAGGCGGCCCTGGACAAAACCATACACATCACCATCCCCGAGGATCTGGACTATACGGGAGTCATGGATGAAATCCTTCACCGGTACACCTCCCAGTGCGAGCTGACCTGCGTGAAGACCACCCACATGGGCAGCCTCTTTCGCCTGACCTACAACGTCACCCTGCGCTCCCCCAACCTGGAAAAGCCCCTGATTGACGAGCTCCGCTGCCGCAACGGCAACCTGGAGATTTCCGTCTCCAAGCAGGAGACGCAAACCGGCGAGCTCTAAGAAAGGAGAAACGCCATGCGACGCATGAAACGATGGATCATCCTCTTAACCGGACTCATGCTTTTGCTGAGCGCCGGAGCCCATGCCAGCGCAGCCCAGGACGCCAGCCTGCCTGCGGACGCGGGCGACATGTTCACCGACCGCGACCTGGAAATCGGCTATGACGAAGAAACCAGCGCCTACATCACCCTCTCCTCGCAAAGCATCTCCACCACCTCCGCCACGGTGGAAATCGCCGGCGGCGCCGTCACCATCCGGGAAGAGGGGGTCTACATCCTCTCCGGCACGCTGGAAGACGGCATGATCATCATTGACGCCGGGGATACGCAAAAGGTTCAGCTGGTGCTAAACGGCGTGAGCATTACCAGCGCCACCTCCGCCGCCATCTATGTGCGCAGCGCAGACAAGGTGTTCATCACCACTGCCGCAGCCACGGAAAATACCCTGGCCAACGGCGGAACGTACGTGGCCATTGACGACAACAACATCGACGCCGTCATCTTTTCCAAATCCGACCTGACGCTGAACGGCGCGGGGACGCTGACCATTCAGGCGGCGGCGGGCCATGGCGTCGTCAGCAAGGATGACCTGGTCTTCGCCAGCGGCACATATCAAATCACCGCAGCCGACCACGGGATCTCCGGAAAGGACAGCGTGCGCATTGCCAGCGGAAGCTACGCCATCACCTCCGGAAAGGACGGCATCCACGCAGAGAATGCCGACGACGCCAGCCTGGGCTTTCTCTACATCGCCGGCGGGGCGTTCTCCATCACCGCGGAGGGCGACGGTCTAAGCGCCGCTTCCTATCTGTGGATTGCCGACGGAGAATTTGACATTCTCTCCGGCGGAGGCAGCGCCAACGTCTCCCAGGACGCTTCCACCGGCCAGTGGAGCTTCTGGAATCATGAGCAAACATCCGACGACAGCGACATCAGCGCCAAGGGTATAAAGTCCAGCGTCAACGTCACCATTCAGCAGGGCGTCTTCCGCCTGGATTCCGCGGACGACGCGCTGCACTCCAACGACAGCCTGACCCTCCTGGGCGGAACGTTCGCCATTGCCACCGGCGACGACGGCATCCATGCCGACGGGGCGGTGCTAATCAGCGACGGGACCATCGACATATCCGAAAGCTATGAAGGGATCGAGGGCCTGACCATTGACATCACCGGCGGCGTCATCAACCTGGTATCCAGCGACGATGGGCTGAACGCCGCGGGCGGCAACGACAGCAGCGGCTTTGGGCGCTTTGGCGGGGATATGTTCTCCTCCACCGATGGCGCGTATATCCATATTGCCGGCGGTTCGCTGTACATTGACGCCTCCGGGGACGGCATCGACTCCAATGGCGACCTGCTGGTCAGCGGCGGCGAGGTGTACGTCTGCGGCCCCACCAACAGCGGCAACGGCGCGCTGGATTATTCCGGCGAGGGCACGGTGACCGGCGGCACCGTCATTTCGGTGGGCGCCGCGGGCATGGCGCAGAACTTCGGTAGCGCCTCCACCCAGGGCGTCATCATGGTCAACGTGGGCTCAGCCTCCGCCGGGAGCACCATCACCCTCAGCGACAGCCAGGGCAATGTGCTGCTCTCCTGGCAGGCGTCCAAATCCTATGCGTCGGTGGTTGTCAGCTGTCCCGGCATCGTGCAGGGAGAAACCTATACCCTTACGGCGGATGGCTCCTCCACCCAGGTGGTCATGGATACGCTTGTCTACGGCTCCGGAGGCATGGGCGGCGGTCCCGGCGGCGGCCGGGGCGGCGACTGGAACAGCGGCGGCGGCCGATGGGGCGACCGGGGCGGCGGAGGCCGGCCGTAACTCCGCCCAGATACGCTCCCCCAACCGGAAAGGCAGGTGACGCCTCCCTTTGAAGCCTCGCAAACGAAGCGGCTGGCGCCTGACCTACGGAGCGCTGCTGGCCGCGTTCACCCTTTATGTGCTCCTGGATACCTTCGTAATCGTGCGGGTGTACGCGCCGGTATCCCCCGCGCAGGTCACCGCCTCCCCCGAAGCATCCGCGCAGGCATTGGCGCAGCCTACGGCGTCTGCCGCGCCGACGATCACGGAGAGCAGCTATGTGGACGATCAGATCTCGATCAGTATTACGGAGGACCGGATCCATGACACCACGGTCTATGTGGCACAAGTGACCCTCTCCTCGCCTGAATACCTGCGCTCCGCCTTCGCCCAGCAGGCTTACGGCCGCAACGTCACGGCCGCCACCTCGGAGATTGCGCAGCAGGTACAGGCGATCCTGGCCATCAACGGGGACTTCTACGGCTCCCGGGAAGCGGGATATGTCATTCGCAACGGCGTCCTGTACCGGGATACGCCGCTGCAGGGGCAGACCGATCTGGTCATTTACCGGGACGGCTCCTTCGGATTGATCCGCGAAGAAGAGATCAGCGCGGCGGAGCTGTTGGCCCAGGGCGCCATGCAGGTGTATTCCTTCGGCCCCGCGCTGGTGACGGACGGCCAGGTGTCGGTCTCCTCCGGGGAGGAAGTCGGCAAGGCCAAGTCCAGCAACCCGCGAACAGCCATTGGCATTGTTGACGCATGCCGCTATCTGCTGGTGGTCTCAGACGGCCGCACCGCGGAAAGCGCCGGCCTCTCCCTCTCCCAGCTGGGGGAATACATGGCGGCGCTGGGCGCTGTCACAGCCTACAACCTGGATGGCGGCGGCTCATCCACCATGGTGTTCCTGGGGGAAGTGATCAATCAGCCCACCACCAGCGGCCGGAGCATTCAGGAAAGGAGCGTAAGCGACATTGTCTACATCGGGTATGAATGATCGGCGCGAGATCGCGTTGATGGGCCTGCGCTATCTGATGGCCAGCGTGGGCTGCGCGCTGTTCGGAGCAGTGTACGAGGCGTTCAGCTACGGCGTTTATTCCTATGGCATGATCTATGCCTTCGCCTTTCCCCTTTGCGGCGGCGCGCTCCCCTGCCTTACGCTGGCCTTCATGTCGCGGCGCTTGCCCGGCAGCGGGGCCTTGCGGCGCTACGGCGCAGGCATCGCCACCTGGACGGTGGGGGCCATGGTTCAAGGCGCGCTGGAAATCTATGGCACCAGCAACCGGCTTACGCAGCTTTACTGGTACGCGGGGGCGCTGCTTGTCATCAGCGGGCTGATCCCCTGGCGGCGGATCTTCCGGCGTCCCCGCGTACTTCCCCGCGGCTGACCAGCCTGTTCCCGAACGCAAAAGCGCCGGGGGGCTTCGCTTAAAAGCTTCCCCGGCGCTTTGCGTTTGCTTGGGCAGCGCATGGTTTGTGCGCTTCATTCCTTGGCCAGCAACTCCCGGGCCGCCGCTTCATCCTCGGCAACGTAGGTAAAGCGTTGATAGACCTGGCCATCGCGCTCCACCTGCTCCGTCCACATGGCGGCGGGACGGACCCACCAGCCCCGCTCGCCGTACAACGCCTGATAGACCACCATGGGCTCCAGGGTTTCCGAATGCCGCGCCAGTCCCAGCAGGCGGTACAATCCGCCCTTGAAGTGCCGGTAGACGCCCGGCTGCAATGAATTCATTTCAACACCTTCTGCAAAAAGTCGCGGGTACGCTGCTGCTGCGGCTGCTCAAAGATTTCCTCCGGCCTGCCTTCCTCCACCACCAGGCCCTCGTCCATGAACAGCACCCGGTCGCCCACCTCCCGGGCAAAACCCATCTCATGGGTAACCACCACCATGGTCATGCCGTCCTCCGCCAGCTGCTTCATAACATCCAGCACCTCGCCCACCATTTCCGGGTCCAGGGCGCTGGTGGGCTCGTCAAAGAGCATAACGTCGGGATTCATGGCCAACGCCCGCACAATGGCGATGCGCTGCTGCTGCCCGCCGGAGAGCTGCCGGGGATACACGGCGGCCTTTTCTGACAGACCCACGCGCTTGAGCAAGCGCATGGCGTTCTCCTCCGCCTCCTCCTGGCTCATCAGCTTCAGCTGCACCGGGGCCAGGGTGATGTTTTTCAGTATATTCAGGTGCGGAAACAGGTTAAACTGCTGGAACACCATGCCCATCTTCCGGCGGATCTTGTTGATGTCGCATTTGGGATCGGTGATGTCCACCCCTTCAAAAAGGATGCGTCCGCCCGTGGGGCGCTCCAGCAAGTTCAGGCACCGCAGAAACGTGGTTTTGCCGCTGCCGGAAGGACCGATCACCACCACTTTCTCTCCCTGCCGGATGTGCTGGTCCACGCCGCGCAGCACGTGCAGCTTGCCGAAGTGCTTCTCCAGCTTTTCAACGGTTATCACTTCTGCGCAGCCTCCTTTCCAGTTTGCCCACCAGCTTGGTAAAGATCGAGATCACCGCCAGGTACAACAGCGCGGAGACGATATACGACGTGAAGGGCGAGAAGGTCCGGCTGCGGATGTAGTCCGCCGCCTTGGTCAGGTCCGTCAATGCGATGTACGCCAGCACGGAGGTTTCCTTGATCAGCACGATGAATTCGTTGCACAGGGAGGGCAGCGCCGTCTTGATCGCCTGGGGCAGCACGATCAGCCGCATGGTCTGCCAGCCGTTCAGCCCCAGGGACCGGCCCGCCTCCGTCTGCCCCTTGTCCACGGATTCGATGCCGCCCCGGATCAGCTCCGCCACATAGGCGGCGCTGTTCAGTCCGCAAGCGATGACGCCGATGATCACCTTGTCCACGTTCACCGACGCGAAGATGCCGAAATTGATGATCAACACTTGCAAAAGCAGCGGCGTGGAACGGATCAGATGCACATAGGCGCCTGCCGGCTTCGAAAGCCAGGGCGTCTTGGACAGCTTCATCAGCGCCAGCACAATGCCCAGCACCACGCCCACCAGCGCCGCAAGGAAGGAGACCTCCAGGGTGACGCCGAGCCCCTTCAAATAGCTCAGCCACCGGCCCTCCATGATCACGTTCCGATAGATTTCCCCATAGATCGTTTCCCAGAAGTTTGCGGTACCGTCCATGAGCTTGGGCGAAACAACGTTCCACCAGCTTTCCAGCAGGGAGACGCTCTCCGTGGCGGTTTCCGCAAGGGCAACGGAAATCAGCAAAGTTTTCCCCTCATTTCTTCATCCCGTTCTGTACCGGCGCAGACCGCGCCGCAGCCGGGAGCCATGCCAGCTCCCGGCTTTCCCTCGTAGAAAAAGGCGGACGAAGCTTCCCCCGTCCGCCATGGCCGATTTTCGTTTACTCGGCAGCTTCCGCGGTCTCCTCCGCCGCTTCTTCCTCCACGGGGAAGTACTTCAGCAGCAGCTCGTCCATGGTGCCGTCGCTGTTGATGCGCTCAATGGTGGCGTTGATGGACGCAACCAGGTCCGCGTTGCCCTTCTGCACCGCAATGCCGTAATACTCATCGCCAAACTCGATGTTGTCCAGCACCACCAGGTTCTCATTGTTCATGGAGGCCACCAGGTTCGCCGCCACGGGGGCATCGATGATCACCGCATCCAGCTTGCCGCCGGCCAGCTCCATCACCGCATCCAGGGCCTTGTTATACCGCATGACCTTATCCGCCGCGGTGTATTCTTCGGCGGCAAAGTCGCCGGTGGTGCCCTGCTGCACGCCGATGATCTTGTCCTTCAGGGTTTCGCCGTCGGTGACCGCGCCGTCCTTGAGCACGATGCAAGCCTGCTTGGCATTGTAATACGGATCGCTGAAGTCCACGCTCATCTTCCGCTCGTCGTTGATGGTCATGCCGGCGATGGCGATGGTCGCCTTGCCGGAAGCCACCGCGGGAACGATGGCGTCAAAGGCCATGGACTGCACCTCGAAATCCCAGCCCAGATCCGCGGCGATTTCACGGGCGATATCGATATCCAGGCCCACCACATCCTCGCCTTCCACATATTCAAACGGCGGGAATTCCGGGTTGGTGGCCACAATCAGCGTCTCCGCCATTGCGGGGATGGCAGCCATCGCCAGCATCAGGGCAAGAACCAACGCAGCAAATTTCTTCATCGTTATATCCTCCTCGCTATTCCCTTTGGAATGGATTGGATTATACTCCCTTTCCGCATTTCTGTCAAGAGATAATGGATTTTTATGCAGAAATTTTTTGTATTTATGCGGTTCTCCTGGAGAATTCCCGGCGGTACGGATTGACAAACCCGGCGGATGTGTCGCATACTATACTTTAGATGCCAAATTGAACGCCATACGAGAGGTGAACGGCGTGCTGACGCTGATTGTCAATCCTGCCGCAGGTAGCGGCTATGCAAGCAAGGTAGCGCCCCAGCTGAAGGCGGAGCTTGAAAGGCGCGCCGTTGCGCATCAGCTGGTCTACACGGAATATCCTGGTCATGCCACCGCGCTGGCCCGAGCGGCGGCGGAGCGGCCCAAGTGCGCCGGGGTGCTGGCGGTAGGTGGGGACGGCACGGCCTACGAGGTCGCCTGCGGCCTGCTGGATACGGGCAAAGCGCTTGGTATGATTCCCGCGGGAACGGGCAATGATTTTATCAAGACCATCCGCACCCCGGCCAAGCCGCTGGACGCCCTGGACTTTGTGCTGCGCTCCACGCCCAGGCCGGTGGATGTGGGCCGGCTGAACAACCGCATGTTTTTGAACGTATGCGGGACGGGCTTTGACGTGACGGTGCTGGACTATGCCCAGGCGGCCAAGCGCTACGTCCGCGGGATCCTGCCCTACCTGGTGGGGCTGATTCGCGCCATATGCCATTATCAGCCCGTCCACGTCCGCGTTACGGTGGATGGCGAGCCGCTGGAACAGGATGTTCTGGTATGCTCCATTGCCAACGGCCGTTTCATTGGCGGCGGCATCCCCATTTGCCCTGTGGCGGACCCTGGGGATGGATGGCTGGACCTGGTGACTGTGGACAACGTGCCCCGCCACCGAATCCCGCGGTACCTGCCGGCACTGCTGACGGGCCGCATTCTGCACATTTACGCCGCCCGGCACACCCGATGCAGGGAGGTCCTTCTGGAGTCGCCCGGCATGCGCCTGAACGTGGACGGCGAAATCATGACCATGGACCGCGCGCATTTTTCCGTATTGCCCGGAAAGCTGCTGCTCTATTGGTAAATGATGAACGGATGATGAATCTTTTCTTAAATTAGCAGGAATTGACGGCATCGGGCAAGAACTGCACTGCGTAGCCATTTGCGCAATGCTTCCACTTCTTCCCTGCGCCGCAGGGCACAGCCTGAAGCGGTGATTTTTACTCCACTGGCGGAAACGCCTGCAACGAAAGGATGATGAATCGTATGGCAGACTTCAGCGACAAAATGAAAAAGGCATGGCTGAAAAGCATGGAAGCCATCGGCAATACCGCGGGCAACATTGCCAGCAACACCCGCTATAAGGTCAATGAAATGACGCTGTTGAACCGCCGCCGGGAGATTCTTTCCGACTTTGGCGCCCGAGCCTACGACCTGTGGCAAAAGGGAGAAACCTTTCCCGAGGAGCTGGCCCGGCAGCTGGAGGAGCTCAGCCAGGTGGACACCCAGCTGAACGCCCTGCGCATGGAGCGCCTGGCAGGGGTTAAGACCTCCGATGGGGACGAAGGCGCGCCTGAAGTGGACGCCTCCGCGGAGCAGGCCGCCCCTGAGGCAGGCGACGCCGCCGCGCCGAAGGATGCCGCTGACGGCGACGTTCCCCCCGCGCAGGATCTTCCCGACGGAAAGTCCCAGCTGGCCGACATGGCCAACCAGGCGCTGGACACCATCGGAAATACCCTGAAAAACGTGGGAAGCTTCCTGGGTGGGGCCATTACATCCGTCACGGACACCCTGACGGGCAAAAAAGCCGCCCCCACGCAGGATGCGGCAGACGCTGAGAATTCCGCCCCCACGGAAGAAGCGCCCCAGGACGCTCCCGAGACGCCCAACGAGGGGCAGCCCGCGGACGCCCCTTCCCAGGAGGATGAGACGGAAGAAGAGGTAGAAGAGGTAGAAGAG
>DBFBGQ010000097.1:0-49129 GCA_048201975.1 Candidatus Egerieenecus sp.
TCTTCATCCTTTTTTTCGTTACCGGCGTTAGGATACGGCACGGCTGTCAAATCGGCGTCTGAGGCGGGCAAAAAATCCGTCAAATTTCCCCTGCGGGAGGCTTCGCGCAAAAAAATGCGCCCGGATTTCCCGGAAAGAAACATTTCCAGCATGATGCGGCGAAGAAAAACGCAGACTGGAAACGATTCTTGTAAGGAAACGGGGCGCAGACATGAAACGAAGCAGGCAAACTCCTTCCGCGCTGCGGCGGGCCACGGGGCTGGTGCTGTCCCTGCTGCTGACGCTGAGCTATTTTTCTCCCAGCCAACAGGCGCTGCGGAACCTGCCCGATACCCTGCATCTCACCGCCGGGCAGCTTCAAACGCTGCGGCTGGGCTCCTTCCTCACCCTCACCACCCAGACGGGCACGGCGGCGGTCTCCGCCAGCGAGGATGAGACCCTCCGCGACCAGGGCGCGGTGTCCCTGAGCTGTGAAACAGCCGGGACCTCCGAGCTGATGCTTTCCCTGATGGGCCTGTTGCCCCTGAAAAAGGTGGAGGTGGAGGTCAGCCCGGAAAAGCGGCTGATTCCCGGGGGCATGGCCATTGGCGTGGCGCTGCACACCTCCGGGGTGCTGGTGGTGGGCACCAGCGACCTGGGCGCGGACGGGCCCAGCCCGGCCCGGGTGGGCGGCCTCTTGCCCGGAGATCTGATCCGGCGGGTCCGGGACGTGGAGCTGACCTCCAGCGCGCAGTTCTCCCTGCTGGTGGCCCAGGCGGGCGAGCAGGCGCTTCCCCTGACCATTGAGCGGGATGGGGAAGAGCTGCAGGTTACCGTGACCCCCAAGCTGGACGCTTCCACCGGCACGGCGCGTCTGGGGGTCTGGGTGCGCGACTCCACCGCGGGGGTGGGTACGCTCTCCTTCTATGACCCGGAAACCGGGGCCTACGCCGCCCTGGGCCACGCCATCACCGACGGGGACACGGGGAAGGTGCTCACCGTGGATCAGGGGCAGATTCTCAAGGCCAGCATCGTTTCGGTGCAGAAGGGCGAGAAGGGTTCCCCTGGGGAACTGAAGGGCAGCTTCCTGCGGGAGGGCGTGGTGCTGGGGGATATTGCCCGGAACAACATTCTGGGCATTTACGGCAGCATGGATGCGCAACCGGAGCAGCCCCTATACCCGGACGGATTGCCCATCGGCCTGCGCTCCGGGGTGCACACCGGCAAGGCCAGCATACTTTCCACCGTGGGCGGCGACGGGCTCAAGGAATATGAGGTGGAGATCACCCGGGTGAATCCGCAAACGGCCCCCGCCCCCAAGAGCATGGTGCTTCGCGTCACGGACCCCGAGCTGCTGGCCGCCACCGGCGGCATTGTCCAGGGCATGAGCGGTAGCCCCATTGTGCAGGATGGCCGCATCATCGGCGCGGTGACCCATGTTTTCGTCAGCGATCCCACCCAGGGGTATGGTCTGTACATTGACTGGATGCTGCAGGAGGCGGAAAGCCTTACATAAAAAAAACGAAGGGCGGTTGGTCCGGCAGGGGATCAACCGCCCTTCGCTTGGCTACTTGCACTGGCGGGGACGGCGAACCGTCATTCCTCATGGAACAGGGAGATGCCCCGAAGCAGGTCCAGCTCCCGCACGTCCCGTGCAGTGGTGTACATTTTCCGGGTGAGCACCGCCCCGGCGCGGTAATACAGGCAGATGAAGGGGCAATCCTGGGCGAACTGCTGCTGGATTTGATACAGCACGCTCTGATAGTCCTCCTGGGTGGTCTGGGTGCGCAGGGTTTCGCACAGCTCGGTCATGGTGTCGCTGCGGTAGCGGGCATAGTTGCCGGTGTTGCCCCGCATGAGCAGAAAGCCGGGGTCCGGGCACACGTCCATGGCGTAGGCCACCAGGGCCAGGTCATAGCTGCCGGCGCTGAGCCGCTCGCTCATTTCCGTCAGGGTCACCGTGGTGGGGATGACCTCAATGCCCGCCTGGGCCAGCTGGTCGGCGATCATGTTGGCGGCCTCCACCCGCACGTCGTTGTCCGGCTCCTCGTAGACGTAGAAGCGCAGGTGCAGCCGCCGGGCTTCGCCCTCCTCGTTGAGCTTGTCCAGCACTCCGTCGTCGTCCATGTCGTACCAGCCGTCCTCCTCCAGCAGTGCCTTGGCCTTTTCCACGCTGTACTCAAAGGAGATGCTGTCGTCATACATCCAGGTGCCGTTGATCATGGGGGTGTCCGTGCGGTTGACCATGCCCATGTAGACGGTGTTGGCCAGCTTGTCCGGGTCTACCAGATAGCGGATGGCCTTGCGCACGTTTTCGGTGAGCTCCCAGGAGGAGTTGTTCATTTGCAGGGTTTCCAGCTGATTGGTGCGGTAGTCCAGCGCCAGGGAGGAGGTGCCGGACTTGTACTGCGCCGCGGCGATGGAACGGGTGAAGATGGTGTCCACCCGGGCGTACTCGTAGCTCTCGATCACGTCCTTGTCATTGGCGTGGCACAGCACGGTGATCTCCTGGACCTTGGGCTGGTTCTGCCACCAGTTGGGGTTGGCCCGCAGGTAGATGTAATCCCCGGGGGAGAAGCTCTCGATGACATAAGCGCCGGTGCCGGGGGGATTTTCCTGCTGCACCCGGTCCGCGGGCAGGATGGGGAAGGTCATGGCATAGGGCACCGCCCAGTAGCTGCGCTTGCTCTTCACCACCACGGTGTAATCGTCCGAGGCGGAAATGGTGTTGATAAAATACGCCAGGTTGCGGTAGTAGCCCTTGTCGTCGGCATACTCGTCCGCGGCCCGGTCCAGGATGTGCTGGGCGGTGGCCACCACGTCGTGGGCGGTCAGGGGCGTGCCGTCGGAGAAGGTGACGTTTTCCCGCAGGTGGAAGGTCCAGGTCTTGCCGGCGCTGGACATCTCCCAGCTCTCCGCCAGGCCGGGGGCGGGCAGGTAATCGTCATCCACGGTGACCAGGCTTTCGTACACCAGGTTGTAGATGCTCATCATGTCCCGCTCCAGGGGATACAGCGGGGAAATGGTGGTGGTTTTGTTGGTCTGGATGCCCACGGTGAGGCTGCTGCCCACGTTGGTGGCCTCAGCGGCGGGCGGAAGGCAGCACAGCGCCGCCAGCGTCAGGCAGAGAGTCGCCGCCAGCAGACTCCGCCGGGGATGTGAAATAGAGCGCTTGATAAATCCCATAATCTCTGGTCACTCTCCCTGCATAGGATTTGGTCGGTCCGTCGGTCAGGTTTTCCAGCTGAATGGTCACTCCGTCCGCGGAAAGGGAGGGATCGCTGAGCCAGCCCCGCACTTCGCCCTGCCCCGCGTGGAAGGCGCAGGCCACCAGCGTGGGGTCGCCCTGGAACAGCTTGCCCAGGTAACCCAGGTACCAGGTGCCGAAGCGCAGGTTGGTCTCCGCGTCGTACATCATGGCGAAGGAATAGTTTTCCACGTCCAGCTTGCCCGCAATCCACTGGGCGGTGTCGGGCATCAGCTGCATCAGCCCCCGGGCGCCCACGCTGCTTTCCGCGTCGGTGCGGTAGGAGCTTTCGTTGAGGATGATGGCGGCCACGTAGGCGGGCTGGAGGTTGTTCTCCAGGGCGTACTGCTCAATCAGGTCCCGGTAAACCAGGGGATAGGCCTCGATCACCCGCTGCTGGGCCTCGGCCCGCTCCTGAATCCGCTGGGCGATGTATCCCCGCATCATGCTCTCCGCCGCGAAGAGCCCCCCCACCACCAGCACCAGGACGCACAGGGTCACGGTAAGCCACAGGGGCATGCGGCTGGGCAGCTTGCGCTTGCCGGGCTTGCGGGGCTTGGGGGGAAGCCGGTGCCGGTCCATGGGCTCCGGGGGTTCCTCCGGCGCCGGCTGGGTGATCCGCGGCCGGGGGGCTGGGCTGGGCCGGGGCGGGGCGGATGCTTGCTGGGGCCGGGGCTGCGCGGCCGTTGGCTGTGCCTGCGCGGGGGCCGGGCGCGATGGGGTCTGCCCGGCCAGGGCTGTGCCCATGCCCCGGTGATACCGGTCGCCGGGCACGGCGGCGGGCGCTTGAGGCCGGGGCTCCTGGGGCGGGTCCGGCGGCAAGCGGCGCACGGGCTCCTGCTCGGTATGGTAGCGGTCAGCGCGCCTGTGGCGCACGGGGGTGGTCGGTTCCATGGCTGCTCCTTTGTACGTCCGCCAGGCGGCGTTCTTCTGCCAGCAGGGGTGGGATGCTGTCCCTAGTGTAACGGATGGAACCGCTGGTGTCAATGACCACATCCGCCCGGCGGGCCTTTTCCGCCGGGTCCATCTGGCTGCGCAGGCGGCGCTCCGCCTCCTCCCGGGTGAAGTGGTCCCGCTCCATCAGCCTGGCCAGCTGGGTTTCCCGGGGCAGGGACACGCACCACACCCGGTGGCACAGCCCCTGCAGCCCCGCCTCGTAGAGCAGGGGCATATCCAGCACCGCCACTTCCGCGCCCGCCGCCTCCAGGCGCTCCAACTCCTGGAGGATCCGCTGGCGGATCATGGGCTGCATCAGCGCGTCCAGCCGGGCGCGCTTCTCCCGGTCGGCAAAAATCACCGCCCCCAGGGCGCGGCGGTCCAGCGTTCCGTCCGGCAGAAACACCTCCGCCCCAAAGGCCGCGCGGATGCCTGGCAGCGCCGCGCCCCCGGGGGCGGTAAGCTCCCGGGAAAGCACGTCCCCGTCGATGATTTCCGCGCCCAGCTCCCGCAGGGCGGCGGATACGTTGCTCTTGCCGCAGGCGATGCCTCCGGTCAGGCCGAGCACCAGCATGGCGGTTCCTCCCTTGCACGGAATACATATTCAACGATGCGCGCGCCCGTTTTCTTGCACGGGAACGCATGCAGCAAGGCGCCTGGAGCCTGCGCCCCGGACGCCTTTTCCATCCCTATCGCCGGTCCCCGCCCCAGAGCTTCCACAGGCCCAGGCCTGCCAGCAGGGAGCTGAAGGGCGCGCAGCCGCACCCGGAGCAGCCGCAGCCGCGACGGCGGCGGCGGTCGCCCCCGAAGATGATCATCAGCAGAAACACCGTCAGCACCACTTTGCCGAAGCTGATGCCGGAGTCCTGGTCCTCCTGGGTGACCCGTCTGCGCAGGGAGGACTGGGCGGGCGGGTCGGTGGCCTGCGCCGCCTGGCGCTCCAGCCATTGGCCGGCGGTGAGCTGCTCCGCCTGCTGCGTCTGGCCGAACAGCCCGGCGGTGGAGATGCTCTCACCGTAGCACTTGCCCAGCTCACGGGCCAGGGCGGGCCCCAGCGCGGCCAGCGCGCCGTCGTAGTCCTGGGCCAGGAACTTGGCCTGGAAGGCGGTGCTCAGCAGCTTTTCCTGGGCGCTGGGGGAGAATTTTCCGTTGACGTCCTCCCCACCGAAAAATCCAAACAGGTCTTCCCCCGCGGCCATGAGCAGCAGCAGGTCCCGCTTGCCCAGGTCCCATTTTTCCCGAAGCCCCGCGCCGTACTCCGCCAGCGTGGCACCGTCCAGAAAGTCCACCGTGGCCAGGTAGAGGCGCACGTCGGTATCCTCCCGGACGTTTTCCGCCAGCTGGTTCCAGTCCGCCAGGGTCTGGGCGGAGAGAAGCAAGGCGGCGTCCACGGCGTCGGCGGTTTTGTCCGGGTAGCGGGGCTCCGCCAGGGCGGAGGCGCAGCAGAGCAGGCAGGCCAAACACAGCGCCATAAGGCGCAGGAATCCCTTGGGACGCATGTCGCTCCTCCCTCCTTTACGGCGCTTCATAGGCGGTCAGGGGCTGCACCCCCATGAGCTGGGCCAGTTTTCCCGTCAGGGAGGATTGCAGCCGCTGGTTGAAGCTCTCCACCTGGGCGTTGTAGCTGTCCGTGACGCTCTGGGCCTCCATGAGCGCCCGGGTCAGTGTGGTGATATAGGCCTGGTCCCGGCTGGATTGCTGCACGCTCTCCAGCTGGGGCAGCTCCTGCTGGAGCTGGGCGGCCAGGGCCGTGAGGGCCGCGTCGTCGGCGGCCAGCTCCTCCACGGTGGCGTCGGGGGAGATCAGGGTTTTGCGGGCCTGGGTCAGCTCCGCCAGGCGCGGGTCGGCCGCGTCCAGGTGCCGGGCAGCCACCACCCGGAGATTGGCCGCGTCCATGGCCCGCTCCTCCAGGTAATCCCGAAGGGTCGCGTCCCCGCTAAAGGCTTCCAGGACCTCCTGGCGCTGGCCGCTCCAGCCGCGGTACGCGCCCAGGGCCACTGCGGCCAGCGTCAGCGCCACCGCCAGCGCCAGGCACAGCGCCGAGGATGCTTTCTTTCCCATGGCTGTTCCATCCTCCATGCAGCGCGCCGCTTACAGGTTGGTTTGCAGCAGCTTGCGCTTGAGTTCGTTCTCCATCTGGTAGAGGGTCTTCTCCGCCTCCATGCGCTTGGCGTGGCCCTCGGACTGGATCTTCATGACTTCGTTGATGGTGTCGATGAGGCTCTGGTTGGTCTGCACCAGGGTCTCGATGTCCACAATGCCGCGCTCGGCCTCCTTGGCGGTTTCGACGGTGCCCATTTTGAGGGTTTCGGCGTTCTTGCGCAGCAGCTCGTTGGTCATGTCGGTAACGGCCTGCTGGGCCTTGAGCGCCTGCTGGCTGTGGTGCAGCCCCAGGGCCAGCACCATCTGGCTCTTCCACAGGGGCAGGGTGTTGCTCAGGGTGGACTGGATGCGCTCCACCAGCAGGCTGTCGTTGTTTTGCAGCAGGCGAATTTGCGGAGCCATTTGCATGGCCACCTGCCGGGTGAGCTTCAGGTCGTGGAGCTTTTTCTCAAATCGGTCGCATTGGGCGGCCAGGTCGTTGGCCTTCTGGGCGTCCATGGCGTCCCCGGAGGCGTCCGCCTTGGCCAGCAGCGCCTGGAGCTCGCCCTGGCGCACCTGCTCCAGCTTCTCGTCCCCGGCGATGATGTACAGCGTCAGCTCCCGGAAATAGGAGGCGTTCTGCTCGTAGAGGCGGTTGAGCATGGCCACATCCTTGAGCAGCTGCACCTGGTACTGCTCCAGGGAGGCGGCGATGGTCTCCACATTGCCGCTGACCTTGGTATAGCGGGCCTTCATGCCCTCCATGTGGGCGTTGGCGTTGTAGAACAGGCGGCGCAGGCCCTTGGGCTCCTCCGCGTCGCTTTCAAAGCCCTTGAGCTCGGTGACCAGATCCACCAGCATCTCGCCCACCTCGCCGGCGTCCTGGCTTTTGACGGCCTCCAGGGCCGCGTCGGAAAAGTCGGCGATTTTCTTCTGGGCTTCCGCGCCGAAGAGCAGCACGTGGTCGGGGTTGCTCACGTCCAGCTGCTTTTCAAACGCATCGATGGCCTTGCGCTCGGCGGGGGTGAGCTGGCTGCTGTCCAGGCGGGGAGCCTTTTCCTGGGCGGGGGATGCCGGGGCGGGCTGCTGCTGGATGGAGGCCACGGCCTGCTCCAGCTGCGGGTCGGGAACCTCGGGGGTCAGGGAAAGCTGAGGAATGTTGTTGGGTTCAAGCATGGGTGGGCCTCCTTCTTTTTCACGTGCGGGATGCGTCCTGGCTGTCCTCCGGCCTGCGGCTGTAGAAGGAAACGAAATCGTCCTCGCGCTGCTGGGCGTCCAGGGGCTTGGGGTCGGTGCGGGCCATTTGCGCGGCCGCGGCGGAGGGGGCCTCCGCCTGCTGGCGCAGCTGGCTCAGCTCGCCCTCGGTAAAGCCGTCCCGTTTGAGCATCTGCTCCAGCACGTCGATGTCCGTGGTCACGTCCAGCATGTCGTCCCTGTACAGGGTGTCCAGCTGCTTCTGGCAGGCGGTGAGCACCATGCCCATGCCGCGGATGACCGTGGAGCGCGCCTCGGTCATGTCACTGACGGAGACGCCACGGGTGCTCATGGTGCGGTAGCTGGCCAGCATCTTCAGCGTGGTGGGCAGGTAATAGTCCATGAATTTGCGGATCTGCGGGGCTTTGCCGGGCTTTTCCGCCACGGTGGTAAAAATCTGCACGCACAGGCGCTCCAGCTCGTCCATCTGCCCGGAGAGCACCTCGTCGGGGATGGCGTCGTTTTCGCTGCGGATCTGGTGGAGCATATCCTGTCCTCGGGCGATCATGGCGTCCGCCGCGTCGTCCCCGGAGAGGGGCAACTCCTCCACCTGCCGGGCCTCCCGCTCCCGGTCCTCCCGGTTGTGGGTGGTCAGGTCCAGCCCCGAGCCCATGATGGACGCCACCTTTCCCACCAGAAAGGCCACCGCCGCCGCCAGGATGTAGTCCCCGATGCGGTACAGCGGGAAAATCGCCGCATACAGCAGCGCCGTCGCCCCGAAGGCGATCCAACCCGCCCGCCGGCCCTTCGCCTGCGGGGTATCCTTGCCTCGGTTCTGCTTTTTCCTTGCCACGGTCTTTCTCAACGCTCCTTTTGCCATGCCCGCCTTCGCAGCATGCAGTATACCGTCTCATCGCCCGGGGGCGCAAGGGATAGGGGATCAAAACCCGCTTTTCCCGTCTCTGCGCCTCTGCCGCGCGCTCCATGGTTTTCCTGGTCATTATAGCACACCCGGACCCGCGCTGAAAAGCCGCCCAGATGAGAAATCCATGAGGACGGCTTTAGAATTTCCCTTGCCGGTTTCGGGCATTTTCCGGGCTCCGCCCTTGACATCCGCCGGGAACTATGGTAGGATGCATCTGCAAAAAGTAAATAGCCTTATCACGAGTGGTGGAGGGAAGGGCCCGATGAAACCCGGCAACCGGCGCGGCGCGCTTGGTGCCAAATCCCACAGCGCGGCACACACCCCCGCAAGGTCGGCGCTGACAGATAAGGACGATCGGTCTGATTGATCCCGCCTGAGACGTGTGCATCTCCGGCGGTTTTTTTGCGGCGCATCTTCCCCTTATTGTGAATGGACGGTCCGCCGTCCATGCCTGCGAAAGGAGCGGCAATGCCCATGAAGCGACTGTTTACCTCTGAATCCGTTACGGAAGGCCATCCCGACAAAATGTGCGACCAGATCTCCGACGCCGTGCTGGACGCCATCCTGGCCCAGGACCCCATGGCGCGGGTAGCCTGCGAAACCTTCACCACCACCGGCATGGTCACGGTGATGGGCGAGATCACCACCAGCAGCTATGTATCCATCCCCGATATCGTGCGGGAGGTGGTGCTGGACATCGGCTACAACTCCGCGGACATGTGCTTTGACGGCAACAGCTGCGCGGTGCTGACCGCCATCCACGAGCAGAGCCCGGATATCGCCATGGGCGTGAACGCGGCCCTGGAATCCCGGCAGGGGCGCGACGCCATTGAGACCGGCGCGGGGGATCAGGGCATGATGTTCGGCTATGCCTGCGACGAAACCCCCGAGCTGATGCCCATGCCCATCGCCCTGGCCCACCGGCTCACCCGCCGCCTGGCCCAGGTGCGCAAGGAGGGCCTGCTGCCCTACCTGCGCCCCGACGGCAAGAGCCAGGTCACCGTCTGCTATGAAAACGGCCGGCCCGTGGCGGTGGATACCGTGGTGCTCTCCACCCAGCACAGCCCGGAGGTCTCCCAGACGCAAATCTTCCAGGATATGCTGGAGCAGGTCATCCGCCCGGTGATCCCGGCGGAGCTGCTCAACGAGCAGACCAAGTATTTCGTCAACCCCACGGGCCGCTTTGTCATCGGCGGCCCCGCGGGGGATACGGGCCTCACCGGCCGCAAGATCATCGTGGATACCTACGGCGGCTACGCGCCCCACGGCGGCGGCGCCTTCTCCGGCAAGGACCCCACCAAGGTGGACCGCAGCGCGGCCTACGCCGCACGGCATGTGTGCAAAAACATTGTGGCCGCGGGCCTGGCCCGGCAGTGCGAATTGCAGCTGGCCTACGCCATTGGCGTGGCGCGTCCGGTGAGCCTGCTGGTGGACACCAAGGGCACCGGCATCGTCTCCGACGAGCGGCTGAC
The DNA here is from genome assembly GCA_048201975.1 of Candidatus Egerieenecus sp. Classification (GTDB taxonomy): domain Bacteria; phylum Bacillota; class Clostridia; order Christensenellales; family Aristaeellaceae; genus Egerieenecus. The sequence goes on from DBFBGQ010000097.1 coordinate 9,836, forward strand.
CCAGGCGGTGGAGCGCCTGTTCGACCTGCGCCCCAACGCCATCATCTCCCGCCTGAACCTCCGCCGTCCCATCTACCGGCAAACCGCCGCCTACGGCCACTTCGGCCGCACCGATGTGGACCTGCCCTGGGAGCGGCTGGACTATGTGGACGCCCTGCGGCGCGAGCTGCTCCCCTGAACCCGCTTGCGTAAATTTGGCGCAGGCTGCCGACAAAGTATCAAATTACGAAATTTTTGCAAGTTTTACATTGCATGCTTGCAAGCGCAGCGGGGTTTCGCGCCTGCGGGCGCGACCAAAGGGCTTTCCGATCGCCCTTTGGAAACCTTCGGGCCCCATGCGTGTTGAAATTTTTGCAAGTTTGGGAGCGGAAAATTACATTTTTTAGTTACTATATGAAAAAGCATGCCTTTTTCAACGCTTTGCGCCCTCCCCCGAAAAACCGGGGGAGGGCGTTTCAGATTGTGGTCAAAGCGTTTTGCCTGATCCCTGCAGCTCAGCCGCGTATTTGCATCATGTTTCCAAGCAGGCGTTTCGGCGCCGCGCCCATGGGCCGCCTACGGGAGGCGTGAGGCGAGCTCCCCCAGGGCGTCAGGGCGCCTCCGAGGGCGCCTCCGCCTGGCGGATCCTTCGGGCCGCTTCCCTGGCGGCCAGGCTCACCGCCTCCGCGGCGGGCAGGCGCTCGCAGCCAGCCACCGTCACCTGGCAGCGGGAGACGGGGATCAGCACCTTGTGGGCCGGGCTGCGGCCGATGGCGCAGGCCATGCGCTGGGTGATCTCCCCCAGCAGGGCGTCGCAGAGCACAATGCCCATGGGCCCCAGGATCAGGTCCGCCCGGGCGGCGTTTACCACCACGGCGTTTTCCCCCGTGGCCCCCTGATCGGCTCCCGCCCGAAGCATGGCCGCGGTAGCCAGAGCGTTGGTGCCCACCGCCAGCAGGGGCTGATCGGGGCACAGCTGCTTGAGCTGCTCCACCAGGGCCTTGCCCATGCCCCCTCCCTGGCCGTCCACGATCATTACTTGCATGCTTCCTCCAGGGCGGCCTTGGCCAGCAGGTATGCGCCGGTGACGCCGCTGTTCACCCCCAGGCCGGGGGCGACGATGTAATCCGTCAGCCCCGCTTCCACCGCCGGATGGCATACATAGCCCCCCAGCAGCTCCACGGTCTTGCGGCGGATCATGGGGAACAGGTGCGCCTGCTGCATCACCCCGCCCCCCAGGATGATCTTCTCCGGGGAGAAGGTGAGCATGGCGTTGACGCACATCTGCGCCAGATAGGTGGCCTCCAAATCCCAGGCGGGGTGCTCCGGGGGAAGCTCCACGGCCGGGCGGCCCCAGCGCTTTTCTATGGCCGGGCCGGCGGCCAGGCCCTCCAGGCATCCCTGATGGTAGGGGCACACCCCCTGGGGCATGGGATCCTCCGGGACCAGGCGCATCAGCTGATGGCCGAACTCCGGGTGCACCAGTCCATGGACGGGCTTGCCGTCCAGCACCACGCCTCCGCCGATGCCCGTGCCCACCGTGACATACACGCAGCTGCCCAGCCCCTTGGCCGCGCCCAGGGCATGCTCGGCAATCGCCGCGCCGTTCACGTCCGTGTCCAGCTTCACGGGCACTCCCAGCGCTTCGCGGAAGGCGCCCACAATGGGGTAATTCCGCCAGGGCAGCTTGGGGGTGGAGGTAATGTAGCCGTAGGTGGGAGAATCGGGCCGCAGGTCCAGGGGGCCGAAGCAGCCGATACCCAGCGCCGCAATGTTCCGCTGCCGGAAAAAGTCGATCATCCCGGGCATGGTTTCCGCGGGGGTCAGGGTGGGCATGCTTACCCGCTCCAGCATGGTCCCATCCTCCGCCATGAGGCTGAGCACCATTTTGGTGCCGCCCGCTTCCAACGCGCCATAGTGTATCATAGCGTATCTCCTTTGCGTGCCTGCCGGTTTTTTCTTATTGTAACGGTTTGGCGGCGGGTTGTAAAGTGCGCGGCGGTCGCATCCGGCCGGAAATTTTCTCGGAAGGAACAAAGCGGCAGGAAACCGTCCGCCGGCGTCGAATCTATATCATACGTCGGGAAGCCCTGCTGGGCCTTTCCGGCTGGAAGGCCAAAATCCTTGAGAAAGGATGTGGGTTCCATGGCCCATAGGAGAGACGCGGCAGCCTGAAGGGAGCAACCAGGTTGGCCGCGTTTTGCGTTTTCCCCCAGTTGCTGAATATTTTGCATAAGGAGAACATTGTCTATGAAGCTTACGCTTACCGCGAAAAACATGACCGTAACCCCAGGCATTACCGCCCGGATTGAAAAAAAGACCAGCCGCATGAGCCGTTACCTCCGCGCCGACACCGAAATGCAGATTCGCATGCGCAAGGACAAGAACGGCGAGCGCACCGTGGAAATCACCGTCCCCATGGGCAACAACGTGATTCTCCGCTCCGAGGCCACCACCGATAACAACCTGTTTATGGCCATTGACGAGGCCCTGGCCAAGATGGAGCGCCAGATTCACCGCCACCGCACCAAGCTGAGCAAGCGCCTGCGGGAGGATGCCTTCGCCCCTGCAGAGCCCGAATTCATCGAGGAGGGCGAGGCCGTGGAGGAGGACGCCCCCAAGGTGGTCCGCCGCAAACAGTTCCCCGTGCGGCCCATGTCCCTGGAGGACGCCATTTTGCAGATGGAGCTGCTGGGACACAGCTTCTTCGTCTTTGTGGATATTGAAACCGAGCGCACCAATGTTATCTATCTGCGCAAGGATGGCACCCTGGGCCTGCTGGAGCCGGAAGCGTAATCCGGCGGCAGGCGGCAGAATCCAGCGCCCGTCCGGCTTTTGCCGGGCGGGCGCTCAGCGTGTTGACAAAGTATTCTGCTTTATCGTTTTTGCAAGTTATACGATGCATTCTTGCAAACGCGGGGATTTCGCGCCTGCGAGCGCGACCAAAGGGCTTTCCGATCGCCCTTTGGAAACCTTCGGTCCCATACGTGATGGAGCCTTTGCAAGTTAAGGAAAGCGAAAGGTTCCTCTTCTCATGCTGGTGAGAAAAATGGTTTTTTTCAGCAGCATGAGCGGCCTTGCATCCCTTGGCGCAAGGGAGCAAGGCCGCTATTGTTTTACAGAAAAGTGCTGGGAAAGCCATGAAGCGGAAAGGACGTCAAAGTCCCTCAGGCCCCTGCCAGTTGCTCGGAGTTCAGCAGCGCCTCCACGGCGGCGGCGGCGTCCGCCTCGTCGGGCCCTTCGGCCAGCAGGCACAGGCCCGCCTGAGCATCCGCGCCCAGGGAGAGCAGCCCCAGCATGGACTTGGCGTTGACGATCTTGGCGTCGTGCTCAATCATCAGCCGGGACTCAAAGCGGCTGGCCTCCCGAACCAGCAGCGCAGCGCTGCGCCGGGTGAGCGGGGCGCGGTTGGGAAAGGAAATGGGTTTGCGGATCATGGGGAATCCTCCTTTTTCTCAACGTCCATGGACGCTACAATTTCGTCGTAGACAGCCTCCAGGCGGCGCATGCGGTGGTTGACGCCGCTCTTGCCCACGGGCGGCTGCAGCAGCGCGCCCAGGGAGGCCAGGCTCTCCTCCGGGTGCTCCAGGCGAAGCCGGGCGATTTCCTGCAGGGAGGGGGGCAGGGTATACAGCCCCCGCTGGATAGAGATCACCTTGATCATCTCCACCTGCTTCTGGGCGGCGGAAACCTGCCGCTCCGCGTTTTTTTCGTCGCAGTTCATGGCCCGGTTCACCTGGTTGCGTATTTCTTTTTTGATGCGGATATTTTCCAGCTCCATGGTGGCGGCGGAAGCCCCCATCAGCGTGAGCATGTCGGCGATATGCTGGCATCCCTTCAGGTAAAGCACGCGCTTGCCCTTGCGCAGGTGCATATGCACGGGCAGGCCGCTTTTTTCCAGGAGCTTTTCCAGGGTGGCGCAGAGGCTCTCCTCCCCGGCCACCAGCTCGAAGTGGTAGTCCTTTTCCGGGTCGCTCATGGTGCCCGCGCCCAGGAACGCGCCCCGCAGGAAGGAGCGGCGGCAGCACTGCCGGGTCATGGGATGCCGGGGCGTGGTGCGGCGCAGGGTTACGCCGCCCTCCGCATCCCGCTCCATCATGTGCAGGCTGAGCAGCAGCTTCTGCGCGGCTTCATCCTCCAGGGTGAGCACGCAGCTGCGCCGGCCGCCAAGGCGGGTATGCTGCACAAAGTGCAGCCGGGGGGTCAGCTCCAGCCCGGCCCCCAGCAGGCGGAAAATGCGCCGGGCCAGCCCCGCGCTCTCCACCCGGAAGGTGACGCGCACCCGGCCCCCGCCCCGCAATTGCAGGCTGCCGGAGGTTTGCACCAGGGCGCTGAGCTCGCTCATGACGCAGCAAGCCTTGCCCAGGGGCAAACGCAGCAGCTCTTCCTTGGTCAGGGAGGAAAAGGACATAGGCGAGCTCCTTCGTTACGTGTTTTTCCAGTGGGCCTGCTCCAGGTCGATGTCCCGGTGGTTCACGTCCACCTGGTAGCCCCCCTGCCGCAGAAAAGCCGCGATGGCCTCGGCAATGGCCACGCTCCGGTGCGCGCCGCCGGTGCATCCCACGGCGATCACCAGGCGGTGCTTGCCCTCCTCCTGATAATGGGGCAGCAGGAAGGTCAGCATATCCTGCACCTTTTCCATAAACTCCCGGGTGACGGGATGGTTCATGACAAAGTCGCGCACGTCCTCGTCCAGGCCCGTGTGGTGGCACAGCTCCTCCATGTAGAAGGGGTTGGGCAAAAAGCGCACGTCAAACACCAGGTCCCCCTGCCGGGGCAGACCCCGCTTGAAGCCAAAGGACAGCACCTCCAGCCGCAGGGGGGATTCCGCGCCGTCGCTCTTGACGATTTCCGCCAGCTTGCGCTGGAGCGCCCTGGGCCGCAGGTAGGAGGTGTCAATGACGTAATTGGCGGTTTCCCGCAGGGGGGTAAGCATCTCCCGCTCCTGGGCGATGGCCTCGGTGAGGCTCACGCTGTCGCTGGCCAGGGGATGGTCCCGGCGGGTTTCCTTGTAGCGGCTGACCAGCACGTCGTCGCTGGCCTCCATGAACAGCGTTTCAATTTGATAACCCAGCTGGCGTGTTTCCTTAATCAGGCGCTGCACGGCCTTGGCGTCAAAAAACTCGCCGCTGCGCACGTCCACGGCAAATGCCACCAGCGGGCAGTGCATCACGGTGCTCTGACAGGCCTCCATGAGCTTGAGCATCATCATGGGGGGCAGATTGTCCACGCAGAAGGCGCCCATATCCTCCAGATAACGGGTGGCGGCGGTTTTGCCCGCGCCGCTGAGCCCGGTCAACAGTAAAAATCGCAAGGGGTCTCCCTCCCTCATCCGTATCGTGGCCCTAGGCCAGGGCCGTGGGCGCTTCCTCGCCCAGGATGCATACCTCCGGCTCCAGGCGCACGCCCTTTTGCTCCCATACCACCCGCTGCACATGGGCCATCAGCGCCAGAAAATCCGCGGCGGTTCCTCCGCGGTTCAGCAGAAAGCCCGCGTGCTTTTCGCTCACCTGTGCGCCGCCCAGGGTATAGCCCCGAAGCCCGCACTCCTCAATCAGCGCCGCGGCGTAGTACCCCGCGGGGCGCTTGAATGTGCTGCCGGCGCTGGGGTAGTTCAGCGGCTGCTTTTCCGCCCGGCGGCGGTTCAGTTCCACCATTTCCCGCAGCAGCTCCTCCCGGTCGCCGCCGGGAAGCTGAAACGCCACCCGGTACACCGCCACGTCCTGCCGCTGCAGCGCGCTGTGCCGGTAGCCGAAGCCCAGCTCCGGCCGGGTGAAGCTCACCGGGCGTCCGCACCGGTCAAAGGCATCCACCCGCACCACCACCTGGCTCATTTCGCCGCCATAGGCCCCGGCGTTCATGTACGCGCCGCCGCCCACCGTGCCGGGGATGCCGCTGGCAAAGGTAAGCCCCGCCAGGTGATGCTCCGCGGCGGCCATGGCCGCGCTGGTCATGGTGGCTCCCGCCTGGGCTGTCAGCATGTCCCCGTGAACCTCCACCCCCCGCAGGCCGCTGGCGGTGCGCACCACCAGCCCGCGGATGCCGCCGTCCCGCACCAGCAGGTTGCTGCCCTGGCCCATCAGCGTCAGGGGAACCTCCAGCCGCCGGGCCTCCTCCAGGAGCAGCTGCAGCTCCTCGGGTTCCCGGGGGGTGGCCAGCAGGTCCGCCGGACCGCCCAGGTGCAGGGTGGTATACTGGGCCATCAAGGCGCCCGCCTCCAGGGACAGGCCCGGGGCGCGCCGCTTGAGTGCGTTTTCCAGCTCGGGCATCTGACGCACAACGGTGTGGGTGGTCATTTTCTCCCTCCTAATGTTTCCTTTATTTTATCGCAAAAGTGCCGCGCCCGCAAGCGGTAATGGCCCGGCAGCTTTCCAAATCCACAGAAAAAAACGCGCAGACCGTTCCTTTGCATTGTACCCTGGGCGGGCGTGGAACATGACGGGGAGAAAAGAAAAAATCGTTCCGAAAAACCAGCGTTTTTCGGAACGACCAGCGCATTGAAAAAGTGGGGGAAACCTGCTTCGGGCCGCCGGCAAAGGCGCTTGCCGCGTCCCTTCCCTTGGCGCGCTGCCGGGCAATTATGCTTCCAGGTCCTCAAAGCGGCGGCACCAGGTGTATTTGGAAATGGCGCTCTGGCGGGCATGGGGGCAATAGGTGGTCAGCAAATCGCGGATATAGGGGGGCATCACCCGGTTGTACTTGACCTCCAGAATGATCTCCCCGTTGTCCAGGGGCGGCACCGTGGGCACGTAGGGGTCAAACAGGTCGATGGACGTTAGCCCCGTGCGCAGCTGCTTGTCAAAGGTGATGCGCACCTCCTCCGCCGGGTGGAGATAGGCTTCCCGCACATAGTCCACCAGCACCACCGGGCGCAGCAGATTGACGGTCATCTCCCGGTACACGTCGTTGAGCAGGCCGGAGCGGGTGCTTTCCAGCCCCGTGGGGTCCCCGGCCATGAGCTGCTCGCAAAGAGCCCGGGGGATGGTCTGGGAGCGCTTGGAGATCAGGTTGCCCACCTTGGTCTTGCACTCCAGCTTGATCAGCCGGTCGCTGAGGTTGTAGATGCGGATGCGGTACTTGTCCCGGTTCCTTTGGCCGTCCAGCTTGTCGTAGTAGGCGTCGTTGAACACGGTGTCAAAGTACAGGCTGCGAATGTGGTATTCGTTCAGCTCGTCCCCGTTGGGGTCCCGTTGCAGCACCTGATCCAGCACCCCGGAGAGGACGATGTATTGCATTTCGCTGATGAAGAACTTCAGCTCGTGCCGCAGGGGCATCGAATTTGCCATGGGCCTCGCCTCCTACCTGGGCGCGCCTCACGCGCCCGCCTCGCTCTGGCAGGCCACCAGGGTGGCGTCGTGCACGCCCTCAATGGAGAGCATGGCGGCTACCAGGTCCTGCTTATCCCCCAGGCGCACCTCAATGGTCATCTCCGCGCCGGCGCGGGTGACGGTCTTGGAGCGCAGGCGGTGCTGCTTCACCGTGCGGCGCAGCAGGCTCAAAATGTCGTGCTCGGCGTCGTCGTCATAGTGGAGCACCAGCAGATAGGCGTTGGGGTTGCGGAACTTGATAAAGGTCAGCCCGAAGAGGATCACCGCAATGCCCAGTGCCACCACCAGGGCGATGACGTACAGCTCCGCGCCCAGCAGGATGCCCATGGTCAGCGCCCAGAACATGTAGGCCGTATCCATGGGGTCCTTCACCGCGGTACGGAAACGCACAATGGACAACGCGCCCACCATGCCCATGGAAAGGGCGATGTCGCTCTTGATGCACATAACCACGGGGGTGGTGATCAGCGTGAGCATGATCAGCGTCAGGCTGAAGGTGGGGCTATAGAGCACGCCACGGTAGCACTTTTTGTACACGAAGGCGATCAGCACGCCCACCGCCAGGCCGAAGAGCAGGGCGATGACCATCTTCATGGGGGTCAGGCTGGCGAACTGCTCGGCAAAATAGGTGGAAAGGCTGCTGTCGTTTTTGATGATGTTGCTTACGCTGAGGCTTTCAGCCAGGGCTGCTTGCATGGGGAGTCCCTCCTGTATGATTCGCTTGCTTTTCTGATTATACCCGATTCCCGGGCGGATTGCATCTGTTTTTCCTGAAAAATCCGGGATTTTGTCATTCCTCGTCGGGCTCCAGGGGCGGCTGCTCCCCGAAGTAGTCGATCATCTGCTGATCGGTGAGCTCAAAGGCGTCCTTGATGTATCCCCAGAGGTAGTGGGGACGCCAGGTGCAGGTATTGTGCAGCCGGTCAATGCGGCCTTCCCAGTAGCGCAGGGCGGCATCAGGGGTATTGGGCACCTCGGAAATGATGGCCGGGTCGGTCTCCGCTGCCCAGCGGGCGAAGTGCAGGGGCATCTCCGCCTCAATCTGGTCCACCATGGGCTCCAGAATGCTGAGCATGTACTCCGTGGTGAAGGTTTTGAAAATGTCGGCCAGCTTCAGCAGGAATTTGTCCTTGTACTCGGGCACGGAGAGCAGCTTGCGGAAGATCACGTTGTTGATGTTCTTTTGGCCCATGCCGCTTTCCTTGGTGTAGGATCTGGGGCTGTTGAATTCCGCGTTGAACATCCCGTAGTCCGCGTCGTAGAAGATCCACTTCCACTTGGCGCCCTCCTGGTTGAGCTTGTAAAAGCGGATGTTGCCGGGGTCGGAGTTGCCAAAGAACATCTCGAAGGCCAGGTATTCGAAGTAGTTGTCCACGTCCACGTTGTCCAGGATGTATTGCAGGTCCTCGGGATTGTTGGCCGGGTCGCCCTCGGCAATCTTGTTGCGCATGGCCAGGTATTCCTTGTTGGAGCCGTAGTTCACCGTGGAATTAGCTTCCAGGATGGTCATCTGGTCGGCCTCGTCCAGGGAGAGGCCCTCATGCTGGGCCACGAAGAAGCGGTCCACCCGCTCGCGCATGTTGTAGTGGCCCCAGTAAGCGCCGTTCAGGTACACCACCACGGGGTTCCATGCCTGATGAATCACCTGGGAGCCGTAGGCGTCCAGCATCCGGGACTGGAAGCCGTCCAGCAGCCGGGTCCACACGCAGTCGTTGCCGCTGTTGCGCAGCACGAAGGATTTGTACTCCGTGAAGGGCCGGTCCTCAAACAGGGATGCCTGGAACGTCTTGGCCCCATAGAGGGACTTGGCCCGCACCTTGAATGTCTTTTGCGGCATATCCAGGCTGTACTGTCCCTGGAGGCCGAACTCCATGCCCTGGTTGAGCACCTGGGTGCCGTCCAGCAGGTAATACTCCACGTTGCCCGCCCGCTCGCCTATGTCGGTTTCATCCTTGATGTAGCGGTAGACGGTGTTTTCAAAGGGAATACCGCCGGACTTGTCCACGTTGTCGCCCACGGTAAGGATGCCCGTCTCCGGGTTCCACAGGTCGTCGGGATCGGCCACCAGGGACACAATGGGCAGGGAGTGGTAGACGTTGATGAAGTAGGTGCCCGTCACCGTGTCGCTGGGCATATAGCCGTCCTGGCGGAAGGCCTTGGCCCGGAGCACGGTGGTGAAGTTGAACTCCAGCACCTCCCCCTGGTAGAGGGTATCCTGCTGGGTGGGCTCGGAGCCGTCCAGCGTGTAGTACACCTGCGTGCCTTCGGGGATGGTGATGCCGGCCTGCACCGTGCTGTAATACAGCCCCGGGTCCACCGTCAGCGCGGGAGCCTCGGCATAGCCCACAAAGCCGGTGCCGTTGGCGGCCATGGGCGTGGGGGTGTCGTAATAAAAAAAGCCCGACAGCCCCGCGGTGCGGCCATAGGAAATATTGGTGGGGATCAGGGGCAGGATGACCTTATCCAGAATTTTGCCCGTGGGGTCGGAAAGGCACACCACGTCCCCGCCCGCCCGCGCCAGCTTGAAGGAGGCGTGGAGCTCGCTGGTGGTGGTCAGGGCGCTGTTCCCGTCCAGGAGAATCACCTTGTACTCCCCCGGCTGAATCAGCGTTCCCGCGGGGAACTGCCACTTCCGCGCCCGGGTGAGGCGGTTGGTGAGCCCATAGCCGCTTAAATCCACCGCGGACTGGGAGGAGTTGTAGATCTCCACCCAGTCCACGTAGTTGGCGCCCAGCACGGCCACGCTGTCGTTGGAGGCCATCACCTCGGTGATGTAGACCCCGGTCTCGTTCAGGGCGATGAGGTTCTTGTCGGCCTGGTTCATGCCGCTCTGGTTGTTGGGCAGGCCGGGGGTGGCCGTCTGGAACACGGTCCAGTTGTTGTTCTCGTCCCGGCCGTAGCTGCAATCCTCGGCCAGGTTGTCCACGATGACCCGGTCCACCAGGTTGCCCCGGCTGTCGGAGAGGATTACCGTGTCGTGCTCGGCGCTGATGGCAAAGTTGGTGTGGCTGATGCCGGAGGCGCCGTTGTCCCGGTCCTTGCCGGAGCAGAAGACGATGTAGTAGCCGTGGGGCGCGATCACCGCGTCCTTGGGGAAGCGCCACTTGAGGGGCTTGTTTTCCTTGTCGCTGAGGGCGTAGTTTTTCAGGCTGACCACCTGGTCGGTGGTGTTGTACAGCTCAATCCAGTCGCTGAGCTCCCCGTCCTCGTCGGTGAGGCCGGTGAGGGCGTCGGCCATGACCTCGTTGATGATAATCGCGCCGTCGGTGACGGTGGTGGAGGCCAGATATGCCGCGGAGCCTTCCACGGTGTTCTCGTAGCCGGGGCTGACGTAGGTCACCTCCGCCCAGCTGCCGTCGGGCAGCAGCGCCCAGGAGGAATCGCTGGCCATAATGGGGGTGGTCACCTGGTCGATGGTATAAGCGCTGGGATCAAACAGATAGACCGTTTCCCCCACGGAGGAGAGCTTGAACTTGGCGTGGTAGGCCTTGCCCGGCTCCGCCTGGTTGGTGTCGTCGCAATAGACCACCACCCGCGCCCCCGCCGCCAGGGTCACATCCGGAAACAGGAAGCGGATGGAGTCGCCCCGGTCGGAAAGCCCCACCCCGGAGAGGTTGATATCCCGGTCGGAGCTGTTCCAGATCTCCACCCAGTCCGGGTACGCGCCGGTGTCGTCGGGCACGCTGCCCTGGTTGGAGGTCATCAATTCGCTGATGCGCAGTCCGTCATAAGCGTTGGTGATGGCGCCCAGCTCCACGGAGCCATCCTCGGAGCCCACGGAATAACTGGCGTGGGACACCGGCTCCCAGGGGCAGATAAGCACCAGAAGCGCCAGGAGCGCGGCACAGCTCACCAGCGCCAGGATGACGCCGGCCTTGGGTTTTTTCTTCTGCCTGGGGGGCGGCATACCCCGCCGCTGGGCGGACTGTCTGCGGGATGCAGGCGGGATTTGGGTCATGAGGAGTTCCTCCTTTTCAAATACAAGGCATCGGGAGGCGGCGAAAACCGCGGCGCGTCAAAATCCATCAAAAACCGTGGGTATAACCGCTAGCATTATAGCATGCCCGGGCCTTTCTGGCAATGGCGATGAAAGGAAGCGGCCGCGGAAAGAAGGGGACTTATCCCGTGGAATGGGGATTGTTACATGTGTAACGCCGGGGGCCCCGCCGGAAAAGCGCGCCGCCGGCAAGCAGGAACCTCTCCGCCGGCGGCGAATCCTTCCTCCTGCGCACAGCCTGCAAATGAAGGAGGTCTGCCCCATGGCCCTGGCCCAGAATCCCATACTGCCCGGCTTCCATCCCGATCCCTCCCTGCTGCGGGTGGGGGATACCTACTACCTGGCCAACTCCACCTTCGAGTGGTGGCCTGGCGTATCCATCTACGAAAGCAAGGACCTTGCCAACTGGCGCCTGGCGGCCCGGCCATTGGACCGGGTGAGCCAGCTGGACATGCAGGGCATCCGCCCCTCCGACGGCGTCTGGGCCCCCTGCCTGAGCTACAGCCAGGAGGAGAAGCTGTTTTACCTGGTGTACACCAACGTGCACAACAGCGCCGTGATCTGGGATTCGCCCAATTACCTGGTCACCGCCCCGGCCATTGAAGGCCCCTGGTCCGAGCCGGTGTACCTGAACTCCGTGGGCTTTGACCCCAGCATGTTCCACGACGACGACGGCAAGAAGTATTTCTGCGCCATGATTTCCGATCACCGGCCCGGCCGCGGCCGCTTCGCCGGGGTGGTGATGCAGGAATACGATCCCCGGAGCAAAACCCTGGTGGGCCCCATGAAGAAGATCTGGCGCAGCCGGGAGGAGCTCTCCGAGGGTCCGCATATGTTCAAAAAGGACGGCTGGTATTACCTGTTCCTGGCCTATGGCGGCACGGGCATCGAGCACAGCGAGCTCACCGCCCGCTGCCGCACCGTGGACGGCGTTTATGAGCCGGACCCGCGAGGGATGTTCATCACCAGCCGCTTTGCCCCCGCCTGGCCCCTGCAGCGGGCGGGGCACACCTCCCTGGTGCAGACGCCCCAGGGGCGCTGGTTCGTCTCCTGCCTGTGCGGCCGGCCCATCCCCAACAGCGGCCGGTGCGTGCTGGGCCGGGAAACCGCCCTGGCCGAGGTGGCCTGGACCGAGGACGGCTGGCCCCGGCTGAAAAACGGCGGCCTCACCCCGGAGCTCACCCTGGACACCGGCCTGACGCCCCATCCCTATCCCCCGGAGCCGGAGATCGTGGCCCTGCACACCCTGCCGCCGTCCTTCCTCACCCTGCGTCAGCCCTGGACCCCGGAGCGGGAGTATTCCGTCACCGCCCGCCCCGGCTGGCTGCGGCTCTACGGCGGGGAAAGCCCCTTCTCCCGCTACAACCAGCGCATCTACTGCCGCCGCATGGAGGACCTGCACTTTGAGGCGGAGACGGAGGTGGACTTCCGCCCCGAACATTACAAGCACCTGGCCGGATTGGTGTGCTATTACGAGTGCGGGAATTTCCTGTTCCTGCACGTGACCCGGGACGAGAAGCTGGGCCGCTGCCTGGCCCTGCTGCGCTGCGAGAACGGCCGCGCCTCCGCCCCCTGCGCCCCCGTGGCCCTGCCGGCGGAGGGCCCCGTCCGCCTGCGGGCGCACCTGGACATGGACCGCATTCAGTTCAGCTATTCCGTGGACGGGGGAGAGCGCTGGCAGCGGATGGGCCGGCTTCAAAACGCTTCCTTCCTCTCCGATGAAGCCTGCGTGGACGGCCGCTTCACCGGGGGCATGGTGGGAATTACCTGTTGCGACCTGTGGAGCAACTGCTATCCGGCGGACTTCTCCTACTTCCGCTACGAGCGGCGTCCCCCTTATGAGCATCTATTGGAAATGACCCCCGTGGACGGCGGCTCCGCCCTGGAGGAAGGTGAAAGCGCCGCGGGGACCCATTGAAAAGCGCTGGGAGGCGTATGCATGCATCTTGACCTGACCCGTGGCAGCGTCCGCGGGGGACTGATCCGTTTCAGCCTGCCGCTGATTGCGGGAAACCTGCTTCAGCAGCTGTACAACCTGGTGGACACCTGGGTGGTGGGCCGCTATCTGGGCGCGGCGGCCCTGGCCGCGGTGGGCAGCGCCTTTTCCCTGATGGTGCTGCTCACCAGCCTGCTGCTGGGGCTGTGCATGGGCAGCGGGGTGGTGTTCAGCAACCTGTGGGGCCAGGGCCGGCAGGAGGAGCTGAAAACCGCCATGGTGAACGCCTTCGGTATGATCGCCCTCATGGCCCTGGGGCTGACGCTGCTCTCCTACGCGCTGCTGGGCAGCCTGCAGGCGCTGCTGCGGGTCCCCGCGGAGGCGGCGCCCTACCTGACCGGCTACCTGCGGGTGATCTTCGCGGGCATCTTCTTTGTGTTCCTGTACAACTTTTTTGCGGCGGCCCTGCGCAGCGTGGGGAACTCCGCCGCGCCCCTGGCCTTCCTGCTGCTCTCCACGGTGCTGAACGTGGTCCTGGACCTGTACCTGGTGCTGGCGGCGGGCTGGGGGGTGGCCGGGGCGGCCTGGGCCACGGTGATCGCCCAGGGCGTCTCGGCGCTGGGCATCATGGGATATTGCTTCCTGCGCATGGAGCATCTGCGCCCCGGACGGCGGCACTTCCGCCTGGATGGAAAGCTGCTGCGCCGGGTGGCGGGCATCTCCCTGCTCACCAGCGTGCAGCAATCCATCATGAACTTCGGCATCCTGATGATTCAGAGCCTGGTGAACAGCTTCGGCGTGCCCACCATGGCGGCCTTTGCCGCGGGGGTCAAGATTGACTCCCTGGCCTATTCCCCCGCCCAGGACTTTGCCAACGGCTTCGCCACCTTTGTGGCTCAGAACCGGGGCGCGGGCCGGGCGGACCGGGTGCGCCAGGGCATCCGGGAGAGCGCGGCGCTGTCCCTGGGCTTTTGCGCGGCGGTCTCCGCGGCGGTGTATGTGTTCGCCGAGCCGCTGCTGGGGCTTTTCCTGGAAAGCGGCGAGGCGGAGATCCTGCGCATCGGCGTGGGCTACCTGCGGCTGGAAGGCGTGTTCTATCTGCTCATCGGGCTGCTCTTCCTGCTCTATGCCATCTATCGCGGGCTGGAGAGGGCGGGCATGTCCGTGGTGCTCACGGTGATCTCCCTGGGCCTGCGGGTGGCCCTGGCCTATGCCTTCGCCCCGGCCTTCGGGGTCACCGCCATCTGGCTTTCCATTCCCATCGGCTGGCTCGCCGCCGATGTGGTGGGGCTGCTGGGCCTGCGCAAGGCGCTGAAGGCCCGCTGATTCTGAGAGCGGCTTCATGGAATTCTAATCCTTTTTTCCTTGGCGGGCGGGTCAAAATGCGGTATAATGTGCCCGAACAGGAGGGAAACAACCATGTGGGAACTGATTACACTGCCCTTTCGTCTGGCCTGGACCGTGCTGACGGTGGCGTGGGATATTGTCTGGGGATGCGTTTCCCTGGCCTTCGGGCTAGTGGGGGGCATTTTCTCGCTGGCGCTGGGGGTGGCGGTGCTGGCGCTGATTGTGGCGCTGATTTCCCGCGCCTTCCGGGAGTCCGGCCATGGCCACGGCCATCCGTACCGGGAGAACCGCCGGGACGAGGATTTCATCAGCTTTTATGACAAGGACGCGGTCAAATAATCCTGCCCCATCGAAACCAGGGCGGGGCGCGGACGTCCATTCGGCGGCGCGGCCCGCCCTTTTTTTGCGCTCTTTCGACATGGCTGATTAGGCGAAAAAATTCCCAGATCCACCTTGACAACCGGCGGAAAGCGGCGTATAATAGGTTTAAGGAACCGTTTCCGATACCGTTTCCGGTAACGTTTTACCTTGCCAATAGAAGCGGAGGGGATGCGCGCTGAAAATCTATACCATCCGCGATGTGGCCCGCCTGGCGGGGGTAAGCGTCACCACGGTGTCCCGGGTGCTGAACCACCGGCCGGACGTGAGCGCCGCCACCCGGGAGAAGGTGGAACGGGTCATGGCATCGTGCAACTTTGTGGGCAACGCCAACGCCCGCAGCCTCAAGCAGCTGGACGGCGACGTGGCCGCGCTGATCCTGCGCGGGCGGTCGAATCCCTTTCTGACCCAGCTGGCGGAGACCATGCTGCAATTCGCCTCGGAAACCGGGGTAAGCTTCTTTCTGGAGACCATCGACGAAAAAGACGACGAATTCCAGGCCGCGTTGCGGCTGACGCATCAGAAGCGGGCCAAGGGCTTCATCTTTGTGGGCAGCCGGCTGGACGAGCGCGCCCAGGTGCTGCGCGGGCTGGAGGCGCCGCTGGTGTTCGCCACGGCGCCGGCGCAGGGAGCGGCGCTGCCCCGGGTGGCCTCCGTGGCGGTGGACGACCGGCGCATGGGACGCCTGGCCATGGAAACGCTGCTACAGGCGGGGCACCGGCGCATCGCCATTTTCGGGGGCAGCCGGAACCAGGGGGACGCGCTGGCCGCGCGGTACCTGGGCGCCCGGGAGGCCTGCGAGGCCGCCGGCGTGCCCTTTGACGAAAGCCGCTATGTGGAGACGCGGTTCTCCCTGCCGGACGCCTACGGCGCGGCCCGGGCTTTTTTTCCCACCCGGGGGGATACTACGGCTGTGTTCGCCATGAGCGACCTGGTGGCCATGGGGGTCATCCGGGCGCTGAAGGACATGGGCAGGCGGGTGCCCGAGGATGTGAGCGTATTCGGCTTTGACGGCATTGAAATGGGCAAATATTTCCTGCCCAGCCTGACCACCATCGTGCAGCCCCAGGAGGAAATCGCCCGCAAGAGCGTGCAGGTGCTCCTGGAAATGATGGACGGGGCCAGCGCGGGCGGGCACGTGACCCTGCCCGCGGCGCTGGCCCGGCGGGAATCCGTGGGCCCGCCCAGGAAATAACGGGCAAAGCTTTTATAATGTAGTCCGCGCGGGCAAGCTACCGCGTGAGAATAAAGGAGGAACTACCATGAAAAAGATCCTTGCATTGGCGCTGGCGCTGGCCATGGCCCTGTCCCTGGGCTCCTGCGCGCTGGCCGAAGACGTCTCCCTGCGGGTGTGGGTGGGCGACAATCAGGACATCGACTGGATCAACACGGTCATTGAAAACTTCAAGGCCGCTCATCCGGAGAACAACTACACCATCGAGGTGGGCGTCCAGAACGAGGGCGACTGCTCCAAGGTGGTCCTCACCGACCCCACCGCGGCGGCGGACGTGTTCACCTTTGCGGACGACCAGTTCAACAGCCTGATGAACGGCGGCGCTCTCCAGCCCGTGGTGGAGAACGCTGAGGAGATCATCGCCAACAATACCCCCGAGTCCATCGCCGCGGCCACCGGCTCCGACGGCATGCTCTATGCCTACCCCGCCACCGCGGACAACGGCTATTTCATGTTCTACAACAAGGAATACTTCACCGAGGAAGACGTGCAGACACTGGACGGCATGCTGGCCAAGGCGGCCGAAGCCGGCAAGTATGTGGGCTTCCCCATGAGCAACGGCTGGTACTTCTACTCCTGGTTCAAGGGCGCGGGCCTGGAGATGCACGTCAATGAGGACGGCGTCACCAACTCCTGCAACTGGAACGCCACCGATACCCCCATCACCGGCGTGCAGGTGCTGGAGGCCCTGCTGGAGATCGCCGCCAACCCCGGCTTCAAGGAAGCGGACTCCGATCCCTTCGTGGCCGGCGTGAAGGACGGCTCCATCATCGCCGGCGTGTCCGGCACCTGGAATGCCAACGTGGCCGCCGAAGCCTGGGGCGACAACTATGCCGCCACCAAGCTGCCCACCTACACCGTGGCGGGCCAGCAGGTGCAGATGGCTTCCTTCTCCGGCTTCAAGCTGGTGGGCGTGAACCCCTACTCCGCCAACCTGGGCGCCGCCATGGACTTCGCCACCTTCATGACCAACGAGCAGAGCCAGGTGCTGCGCTTTGAAATGCGCCGCCAGGGTCCCTCCAACGTCAAGGCGCTGGAGTCCGACAGCGTGAAGGCCGAGCCCGCCATCGCCGCCATCGTGGCCCAGGCCCCCTATGCGGACGTGCAGCGCGTGGGCCAGAAGTTCTGGGACACCGCCGCCGCCCTGGGCAAGATCGTGGTCAACGGCAACCCCGACGGCACCGATCTGCAAACCCTGCTGGATAACTGCGTGGCCGGCATCACCGCCCCCGCGGAGCAGTAAGCAATCCAACCAACCATGGCCGCCCTGCTTGCCGGTTCCGCCGCGGCAGGGCGGCCTTTCCGCTCACCAAAGCAGAGCGGGTCTTCCCGCCTTTCCAAGCCAAGAAAAAAGCTGGGTAACAGCACGTAAGGAGCGCGGACGCAATGGAACATAGCAAAGCAATCAAGCAGGCCGCCGCCCCGGCGAAGCGACCGGGGATCGTGCGGTTCTTTGCATCCATCGGTCAATACATCGCGGGCGTGTGCCGGGACTTCATGGAGGGCGACCTGTGGGTCAAGCTGTCGGCGCTTCTGTGGGGCAGCAGCTGCGTGGCCCGGGGGCAGTTTGTCAAGGGCGTGCTGCTCACGGCGCTGGAAGCGGTGCTGGCATACTTCATTCCGGTGGTGTTCTGGCCCTACATGAGCAAGCTGAACACCCTGGGCACGGTGCAGCAGCAGCGGGTCTATAACCCCGAGACCCGGCAGAACGAGTTCAACGACTATGACAACTCCTTCCTGATCATGCTCTTTGGCGTTATCGGCTGCGTGCTGCTGCTCGTCGCGGTGGTGCTGTGGCTGCGCAACATCCGCGCCGCCCGGGCGATGGAGGTCCGGGCCAAGGAGGGCAAGCACGTGAATTCCTTCCGGGAGGACGTGGCCGACTGCTTCGGCGTGAAGTTCCACCGGACGCTGCTGTCCCTGCCGGTGCTGGGGGTGGCCTGCTTTACCATCATCCCCCTGATCGTGATGATCCTCATCGCCTTCACCAACTACGACCGCAACCACCTGGTGCCGGCCAAGCTGTTCACCTGGGTGGGGCTGGGCAACTTTGAGCTGCTGTTCAACATGACCGCGGACAGCACCTTTGCCTACGCCTTTGGGCGGGTATTGGCCTGGACGATGATCTGGGCGGTGCTGGCCACCTTCACCTGCTACTTCGGCGGCATTCTGCTGGCCATGTTCATCAACAACAAAAAGACCCGGGGCAAGAAATTCTGGCGGACCTGCTTCATGGTGGCCATCGCGGTGCCGCAGTTTGTGAGCCTGTTATTGGTGCGCAACTTTTTCGCGGACGCGGGGATTGTGAACACCCTGTGCAAAAACGCCGGGCTCACCGACTGGCTGTACAGCATCGGAGCCATTCCCACGGCCAACTACATTCCCTTCCTGACCCACCCCGCCTGGGCCCGGCCCATGATCGTGCTGATCAACATCTGGGTGGGCGTGCCCTATCAGATGCTCATCGCCACGGGCATCCTGATGAACATTCCCAACGAGCTGCTGGAGAGCGCCCGCATCGACGGGGCCAACGCCTGGCAGTCCTTCAAGTCCATCACCATGCCCTACATCCTGTTCATCACCGGCCCCAGCCTGGTGAACTCCATCGTGGGCAACATCAACAACTTCAACGTGATCTACCTGCTCAGCAAGGATGTATACACCACCTCCGATCAGCTGATGGCCAACGCCAACGCCAACGAGGTGGACCTGCTGGTGACCTGGCTGTACCGCTTGACCCAGGATCAGAGCAACTACAAGATGGCCTCGGTGATTGGCATTCTGGTGTTCATCGTTTGCGCCGTGCTGACGCTGCTGGCCTTCAACCGCATGATCAAGGGCGATAAGGAGGAGAATTTCCAATGAAAACCGCGAAAGTTTTCCGTCAGATCGGCCGGCATCTGGTGCTGCTCTTCCTGGCCTGCCTGTGGCTGGTGCCCATTTTGTGGCTGGTGGTCACCTCCTTCGGCGTGGACAAGGGACCGAACCTTTCCACCTTCTTCCCGGCGGCGTATACCCTGGACCACTACAAGGCCATCCTGCTCCCCGGCTCGGACTCGGTGAGCCAGTTCCCCCGGTGGTTCCTGAACACCTTCACCATCGCCATTTTCACCTGCATCATCTCCAGCATGTTCGTGCTGATGGTGGCCTACGCCATGAGCTGCATGCGCTTTAAGGCCCGCAAGCCCCTGATGAACATCGCCATCATCATGAACCTTTTCCCCGGCTTCCTGTCCATGATCGCGGTGTATTTCATCATGAAAAACCTGAACCTGACCAACTCCATGACGGGCATGGTCATCGTTTACTCCGCGGGGGCGGGGCTTGGATACCTGATCGCCAAGGGATTTTTCGACACCATTTCGAAGTCCCTGCGGGAGGCCGCCTACCTGGAGGGCGCCAACGAATTCACCGTGTTCTGGAAGATCATCATTCCGCTCTCCAAGCCCATCATCGTCTACACGGTGATCAACTCCTTCCTGGCGCCCTGGATGGACTTCATCTTTGCCTCCATCATGCTCAACTCCGGCGTCAGCTCGCAGAAGACCGTGGCCCTGGGCCTGTTCGCCATGGTGGACAAGGTGAACCGGAACAACTACTTTGCCCAGTTCTGCGCCGGGGGCGTGATCGTCTCCATTCCTATTTCGGTGCTGTTCATCATCATGCAGAAGTTCTATGTGGAGGGCATCACCGGCGGCTCGGTGAAGGGATAACCGGGCAAATCAACAGTCTCTCTCTGGAAAGGATGAGGCGGCCATGCGCCGAAGCGGAATTTTGATGCACATCACTTCCCTGCCCGGGCCGGGAGGGATCGGCAGCCTGGGCAAGGAAGCCTACGCTTTCGCGGACTTTCTCAAGGCCAGCGGCATGGCCGTGTGGCAGGTGCTCCCCCTGGGCCCCACGGGCTACGGGGAGAGCCCCTACCAGTCCTCCAGCGTGTTTGCGGGCAATCCCATGCTGATCTCCTGCGCGGCGCTGCGGGAGGAAGGCCTGGTGGCGTATGCGGACGGGGAAGAATACACCCCCGCCGATCCGGAGCGGGTGGATTACCCCGCCGTGCGTGAAAGCAAGGAAAAGCTGCTGCGCCGCTGCTTTGCCCAGTCCGAGGCGCGGCTGGGCAAGGAGCTGGAGCGCTTCCGCCAGGAGCATCCCTGGGCGGAGGACTTTGCCCTGTTCACCGCCCTGAAGGCGCGCTATGGCGGGCAGATGTGGACCAAGTGGCCCGATGCGGACATCCGCCGCCGCCGGCCCGCCGCCCTGGCCCGCTGCCGCCAGGAGCTGGCAGGGGAGATCCGTTACCACCTGTTTTGCCAGTGCCTGTTCTTCCGGCAGTGGTTTGCCCTGAAGCGCTACTGTAACGGCATGGGCATCCGGCTGTTTGGGGATATGCCCATCTATGTGGCCGAGGACAGCGCCGATACCTGGACCCGGCCGGAGGTATTCCAGCTGGACGGGAACGGCGTGCCCAAGCGGGTGGCCGGGGTGCCCCCGGACTTCTTCTCCGCCGACGGCCAGCTCTGGGGCAATCCCCTGTACCGCTGGCTTTCCCTGGGGTTGCACGGCTACGGCTGGTGGGTGGAGCGCATGGCCGCCATGGCGAAGATGTACGACATCGTGCGCATCGATCATTTCATCGGCTTCGCCAACTACTACTCCGTGCCCCACGGCGCGCCCAACGCCCGCAGCGGCAAGTGGATCATCGGCCCGGGAAAGCGCCTGTTCCGCATCCTGGAAAAAAAGATCCCCGGGCTGAACATCGTGGCCGAGGATCTGGGTTGCGTCAACGACCGGGTGCGCCGGCTGCTTTCCGCGGTGGGTTACCCGGGCATGCGGGTGCTGTCCTTCGGCTTCGGGGGCGGGGAGGATAATCCCCACCTGCCTGCCAACTATGTGAGCAACAGCGTGGTGTACACCGGTACCCACGACAACGACACCGTCCGGGGCTGGATCGACAGCGCGGATGCCCAGGCCCTGGCCCAGGCGCAGAAGCTGCTGGGCTTCACCCGGCCCGAGGACGGTCCGGCGGCATTCATCCGCGGGGTGCTGGCCAGCCGGGCGGACACCGCCGTCATTCCCATGCAGGACGTGCTGGGCCTGGGGGGCTGGGCGCGGATGAACCGTCCCGGCACCATTGGGGAGAACTGGCTGTGGCGCATGGCCCCCGGAGCCGCCACCCCCGCCCTGGCCCAGCGGCTGCGCCGGGAAAACCAAGCGACAAACAGGAGGATGGACTGACCATGAACGCCAAGGAACTGATCCGCGACACCCAACGGCTGCTTCTGACCCAGGAGCACTGCACCCTGGAGCAGGCCACCGCGCCGCAGCTGCACAACGCCCTCTCCACGGCCGCCATGGAGGCGCTCACGCCCCTGTGGCTGCGCTCCCAGCAAAAGCGCGAAGGCAAGCGCCAGGCCTATTACCTCTCCGCCGAGTACCTGATGGGCCGCATGGTCTACAACAACCTCTACTGCCTGGGCCTGCTGGAGGACGCGCGGAAGCTGCTGGAGGAAAAGGGCGTGGACCTGACCCTGCTGGAGGATATTGAGGACGACGCCTTCGGCAACGGCGGGCTGGGCCGCCTGGCCGCCTGCTTCCTGGACAGTGCCGCCACCATCAACGTGCCCCTCACCGGCTATGGCCTGCGCTACCGCTACGGCCTGTTCAAGCAGAGCTTCGTGGACGGCCGCCAGCACGAGGAGCCCGACGACTGGGCCCGCTACGGCGATCCCTGGAGCATCCGCCGGGAGGACCAGGCCGTGGTGGTGCCCATGAAGACCGGGGATGTCCGGGCCGTGCCCTACGATATGCCCATCATCGGCTATGGGGCCAGGAACATCGGTACCCTGCGGCTGTGGCAGTGCGAGAGCCTCCACGAGATCGACTTTGACCTGTTCAACCAGCAGCAGTACGCCAAGGCTTCCGCCGACAAGAACCGGGCCGAGGACATCACCAAATTCCTCTACCCCAACGACACCCGCCGGGAGGGCAAGCAGCTGCGGGTGAAGCAGCAGTACGTGCTCTGCTCCGCCTCCCTGCAGGATATGCTCCGCCGCTACATGGCCAAGTATGGCCACGATTTCAGCCATTTTGCGGCCCTGCACGCGGTGCAGCTCAACGATACCCATCCCACCCTGTCCATCCCCGAGCTCATCCGCCTGCTGGAGAAGGAGGGCGTACCCTTTGAGGAGGCCTTCCTTATCGGCCGGGAGGTTTTCGCCTACACCAACCACACCGTGATGCAGGAAGCCCTGGAAAAATGGGACCTGCCCCTGCTGGCCAGCGTGTGCCCGGATATCGTGCGCATTCTGCGGCGCATTGACGCCCGGTTCAAGAAGGAAATGGCCCAGGCGGGCAAGGAGGTTCGCAGGGACCGCTGCATCATCTGGGAGAACCAGGTGCACATGGCCCAGCTGGCGGTGTACGCCACCCACGCCACCAACGGCGTGGCGGAGATTCACTCCCAGATCCTCAAGGACGACGTGTTCCACGCCTGGTACCAGGTGTACCCCAAGCGCTTCCAGAACAAGACCAACGGCATCACCCAGCGGCGCTGGCTGGGGTTGTGCAACCCCGAGCTCACCCAGCTGATCGCCGGCGAGATCGGCCCGGGCTTCCTCACCGACCTGTACCGCCTGGAGGCCCTGCGCCCCCGCATCAACGACGCACTCTGCGACCGCTTCCACGAAATCAAGCAGCTGAAGAAGGCGCAGCTGGCCGCGGAGATCCTCCACAGCGAGGATGTGCTCATCGACCCGGTGATGCTCTTCGACGTGCAGGTGAAGCGCCTGCACGAGTACAAGCGCCAGCTGATGAACGCCCTCTCGATCCTGGCCATCTATGACCAGCTCAAGGACGGCAAGCTCCCGGACTTCACCCCCACGGCCTTCATTTTCGGGGCCAAGGCGGCTCCCGGCTACGACCGGGCCAAGGCCGTGATCCATCTGATCAACATGATCGCCGAAAAGGTCAACGCCGACCCGGACATGGACGGCGTGCTCAAGGTAGTCTTTGTGCAGAACTACAACTGCTCCTATGCGGAGAAGATCATCCCCGCCGCGGATGTGAGCGAGCAGATTTCTCCCGCGGGCACCGAGGCCAGCGGCACCGGCAACATGAAGCTGATGCTCAACGGCGCGGTGACCCTGGGCACATTCGACGGCGCGAACATTGAAATTGTGGAGCAGGCGGGCCGGGAGAATAACTACATCTTCGGCGCCACGGTGGAGGAGCTCAACGCCATCCGCGACGCCTACGACCCCAAGGCCATCTATGCGAAGAATCCCCTGCTTCGCCGCGCCCTGGACACCCTGGTGGACGGCACCTTCCCGGATGAGGACGGCATGCTCAAGGAGCTGCACACCGCCCTGCTGGAGGGGGCCAGCTGGCACAAGCCCGACCACTACTTCGTCCTGCATGACTTTGACGCCTATCTCCAGGCCAAGCTCCAGGCCAACGCCGATTACCAGGACATCCGCGCCTTCAGCCGCAAGTGCCTGATGAACGTGGCCGGGGCCGGCAAGTTCTCCTCCGACCGCACCATCGCTCAGTATGCCAAGGAGATCTGGAAGGTGTAATCGCCAGCGTCCAGCGCATCTGGCGGCACAAAAGCCCTCCCCGCGCTTTTTGAGAGAAAGGCGGGGAGGGCTTTACGTGTTGACAAAGTATTTGATCTCATAGTTTTTGCAAGTTTTTCCTTGCACTCTTGCAAGCGCTGAGATTTCGCGCCTGCGGGCGCGACCAAAGGGCTTTCCGATCGCCCTTTGGAAACCTTCGGACCCCATACGCGATGTAACTTTTGCAGGTTAGGAAACCGAAAGTTCCATTTTTTCCATGCTTCTGTGAAAAAACATGCCTTTTTCAGCAAGCAGAGCCCTCCCCGCGCTTTCCATTGCCCATTGCATGCGTGCAGGCGGGAAATCCCCGGGCCTGGATGGAGGCCTTCTCACAGCTGGGCTAAAGGCGTTTCCTCCGTGCCCAGCGCATACCGCTGCCCATGGGACAGCAATAGCCCGTCCGTCAGCGTGACCCGGAGGATGTGGGTATGTTCCTCCGCCGGGTCGCTGTGGCCGTTATCCAGCCATGCGGCAAAGACTTGCCGCAGCTTGTTTGCAATGTCCTCGTTCCCTTTCCCGCCAAAGGCGCCCAGATCCTCGGCATAGCCGTGGCCGGTGAACCAGTCCCCCGCCACCGCCACCCGGGGATTTTCGCGTATCTGCGCCATTTTCCGGGAGCGCGCGTCGGTGACGATGTAAAAGCAACCCTGCTCATAGTAGGCGTCCACATAGCGCACATGGGGCTGCCCCGCCCCCAGGGTGGCCAGGGCCACAAGGGCGTCCCGGCCAAAGCGTTCCCGCATGATCTCCGCGGCTTCCCGCGCCATGGTCAGCATAGGCGTTCCTCCTGCGTAAAGCAAAGCGGCGGAAGGGGTTCTCGCCAGCCTTCCGCCGCCGTTGAAAATGCGCTGAAAAGAATTACAGGCCGAAGTGGGCGTTCAGCAGCTCCACAGCCTTCTGGGCAGTCTCGCCGGTGACGGCCGCGCAGCGGGCCAGACGGACGGGATCGCTCATCTCGGCGATGCCGTTCTCGTTCATGAACTTGGTCACGGAATCCGCGCAGTTCACGGAGTTGGCAACCGTCTTGGTGGGAGCATGGTTGTCGGGATCATAGGCGGGGAACTCATGCTCACGGTACCAGGAGCACAGGTCCGCCAGGATGGCCTTGGCATCCGCGGGCTCGCACAGCAGACCGATGGCGCCAGCGCAGCCGCCGATGGAGCCGCACAGGGACGCGATGCCGAAGCCAGCCGCGCCGTTGGCGTACATCTTCGCGGGAACCTGGTTGAAGGGATAGCCCACCAGGTCAGCCAGCTGGCCGATGATGGCGTCGAAGGCGCCGGCAGCGCAGCCGCCCAGCTCGAAGAAAGCCTTGTAGCCCCGCTCCAGGGTAGCGGTGGGATCCAGCTTCTGATAGGTAAAGGGATGCGCGGGGGCCTCGACGGTCTCGGCCTTGGCATGGTCATAAGCGCTCAGCAGGGGGCTGGCAACGCCCAGCGCGGTGGCGCCCAGGACGATCTTACCGGCGGTACGCATAAAGTCCCGGCGGCTTTGGAGCTTTTCATTTTCCATGGTAATTTCCTCCCTTGTGATGGCGGCACAGGCCGTCCATTTTTTTTCAGAGCCTGTGAATATTATAGCATTCCCCCGGCGGAAGTACAAGCCTTTTCTGACATATGCCGGGAAATTTACCCCCCGTAATACGCCCACAGCAGCAGCGCCGACAGCCCCAGGAAAAACGCCCCCACCGCCAGGATGAACCGCGGCGACGCGCCGCGCTTCTCCGCCCGGAGGAGCTTGTAATCGTAAAAGCTGATCTGGTCCCGGGGCCTGCGCAGGGGGGTGAAAAGCGTCAGCAGGCTTTTCACCGCGTAGGAAAAGATATCGAAAAAGCCCGTGCAGGAAATGCAGCCCAGCCCGCCCACGCCCACCAGCAGCACCGCCGCCACAAAGCAGCCGTCGCTGAGGTACCGGGCGTTGAGCTGAAAGGGCTGCCCCCAGGCAAAGCCCTGGTACAGCGCCACGGGCACGCTGACGCACAGCCCCACCGCCAGGGTGATCCCATACCGCAGCAGGGCGCGTAGCGTTCGTTTCTTCATGCGCCTCCTCCTTCCAGGAGAAAAGGGAAAGGCCGCGGCCGCATATTCGCAGCCGCGGCCCTGTGGGAATGGGTTACTTGGCCTTCAGCTCCGCCTGATACCGGGCGAACTCCGCGTCGTTGCACTGGACGAAGTGCCCCGGAGCCACCTCCCGCATGGAGGGCTTGTCCACGGAGTAGTCGTGCTCGGCCAGGGGCTCGTACTTGATCCGCTTGCGCTGCTTCTCATAGTGCGGGTCAGGCAGAGGAATGGCGGAAAGCAGCGACTTGGTATACGGATGCAGGGGATGCGCGAACAGCTCGTCGGAGGTGGCCAGCTCCACCAGCTTGCCAAAGTACATCACGCCAATGCGGTCGGAGAAATACTTCACCACGGACAGGTCATGGGCAATGAAGAGGATGGTCAGCCCCAGCTTCCGCCGCAGCTCGTTGAGCAGGTTGATCACCTGGGCCTGAATGGACACGTCCAGGGCGCTGACGGGCTCGTCGGCAATGATCAGCTCGGGATTCATCACCACGGCCCGGGCCACGCCGATGCGCTGGCGCTGTCCGCCGGAAAATTCGTGGGGATAGCGCCCCGCGTGCTCCCGCACCAGGCCCACCATCTCCAGCACCTGAAAGACCTTTTCGTCAATGACCTTCTTGTCCTTTTCCCCGCGGATCACCAGGCCCTCGGCGATGATCTCGTGCACCGTCATCCGAGGATCCAGGGAAGCGATGGGGTCCTGGAAGATCATCTGGATCTGGGTGATGTAGCGCTGCTTCCTGGCGATGCGGCACTGCTGGGCATATTCCTTTTTCAGCCGGGCCAGCTCCTCGCCGGTGGCCTTTTGCAGCAGGGGCTTGTACTTCTCCTGCACCTCCTGGAGCAGATCGCCTGCGTGGAGCTTGTCGCAGTGGGTGTGGTCGTAGCGGGCGGACTTGATCTCCGCCTGCTGCTGGGCAATGAAGCGCTTCAGCTCCTCCTTGCGGGAGGCGTCGGCGGTTTTCATCTCCTGGCGCGCCTGGGCGATGGCCTGCTTGTAGGAGCCCACCCCCGCGGCGATGCGCTTGCCCTTGAAATAGATGTTGCCGGAGGTAATGTCGTAGAGCTTGATGATGGAGCGTCCGGTGGTGGTCTTGCCGCAGCCGCTCTCGCCCACCAGGCCGAAAACTTCGCCCTTTTTGATGTCGAAGCTCACGTCGTCCACGGCCTTGTTGCTCTTAAAATACTGGCACAAATGCTCGACCCGGAGCAACACTTCCTGTTCAGGCATTTGCTTCACCTTCCAATCTGGCCTTCATCTTGGCGATGCGGTCGGTCACAACCTTGGGCGGGTCCACATGGGGCGCGTCGGGGTGCAGCAGCCAGGTGGCCGCCCAGTGGGTATCCGTAATGGGGAAGGCCGGGGGCTGCTGCTCAAAGTCGATCTTCATGGCGTAACGGTTGCGGTCGGCAAAGGCGTCGCCCTTGGGGGGATAGATCATGTTGGGAGGCGTGCCGGGAATGGCCTCCAGCTTCTCCTTGGTTTCCAGGTCGGGCATGGAGGAGAGCAGCGCCCAGGTGTAGGGATGCGCGGGAGAGTAGAACACTTCCTCCGCGGTGCCGTACTCCACGATCTTCCCCGCGTACATCACGGCGATGCGGTCGGCCATGTTGGCCACCACGCCCAGGTCGTGGGTGATGAAGATAATGGACAGGTTGCGCTGGGCCTTCAGCCGGTTGATCAATTCCAGGATCTGCGCCTGGATGGTCACGTCCAGGGCGGTGGTGGGTTCGTCGCAGATGAGGATGTCCGGGTTGGCGGCCAGGGCGATGGCGATCACAATGCGCTGGCGCATGCCGCCGGAGAACTCAAAGGGATACTGCCGGTAACGCTTGCGGGGCTCGGAGATGCCCACCTCCTCCATGAGCTTCAGGGCCTTGTTCCGGGCTGCCTGCTTGGTGATTTTGAGCACCATGCCGGAGGCGTTTTCCTTGAGGTAATCCAACAGGCGCTGGGTGCCCTGGGCCAGCTCCGCCTCGGCTACCTCAGCGGACAGCTGGCGGTAGTGCTCCCGCAGGCGGTCCACCAACCCCTGGATGTTCGACTTTACCAGCTCCAGGTCAATGACCGACGCGGCGGCCACGGTGTAGTCGCCCTTGCGGCTGCGCTGGGCCTTGCGCACCTGGCGCTCATACCGGGCGATTTTGCGCCCGTTGGTGCGCTTGCCCTCCTGATAGGTGGCGATGAAGTCCTTCATGCTCCGGGAGAAGGTGCAGGCCGCGCTGTCCTTGACGATGTCCAGGGGATTGATGGAGGCATCCACCCGCTGGCACAGCTCCTGCACCATGGGCATGAAGGACTCCACGGTGCCGCTCTCCAATGCTTTGGCCGCCTTGTCCAGGGCGGCAAGGGCTTCCGCCCTGAGCTGGGCGTACTGCCGCTGGGCATGGGCCAGCCCCGCCTGCGCCATGCGCAGGAAGTCGTTCAGGAAATGCTCCGCCAGATATTGGGCGTAAAAGGCGTTCTGCTCCGCCACGCTGCCGGAGGGCGCCGCGCCGCTGCCGTAGGTCTGGAAATACCCCAGGGCGAAGAAATCCGGCTCGCCCTTCTCCAGCGCCTTGGACAGTATCTGCTGGATGGTACGCAGGGACTGCGCCGTCCGGGAGAAGTCGCCGCTGCGCACCTGGGCGTTCACGCCGCTGGTCAGCGCCCGGGCCGCGGCCTTGAGCGCCTCCGCGTCCCCGGAAACCACGTAGGGGTTTTCCGCCCGCAGGGCGAATTCCCGCACCTGGCGCAGGCGGGCCGAGCAATCCTTGAAGGCCTTTTTCTCAATGAGGAACAGGATGTTCTCCGCTTCCTCCAGGGCTTCCCGGGCGGACTCGGCGGCGTTGTTGTACCCCTGCTCCAGCTCGATGTGCTTCATCTCAAACTTGCGGAACCGGTCGCACTTCTCCTTCACGGCGGCGGCGTCGGCTCCGGGAGCCTGCTGCATGAACTTCTCCAGCAGGTTCAGCTTGCCATGGAAGTTCTCCCTGCTGGAGCGCTGCCGGGCCTTGCCCTTGAGGAGCATGGCCTCGGTGAGCTGCTTGCCAATGCGCATAATGGGGTTCAGGCTGCTCAGGGGATCCTGGAAAATCATGGCAATCTTGTCCCCGCGCAGGCGGTAGAAATCGTCCTCGCTGATCTTCAGCAGGTCCTGGCCATCATAGAGGATCTCGCCGCCCTCCACAATGGCGTTGCCCGCCAGAATGCCCAGAATGGCCTTGGAGGTCACGGACTTGCCCGAGCCGGACTCGCCCACAATGGCCATGGTCTCGCCCTTGTGCAGGTCAAAGCTGATGTCCCGCACCGCCTGCACCTTGCCCGCGGTGGTGCGGAAGGAGATGCGCAGATGGCGTACTTGCAGTTTCTTTTCCATCTTACTCCACTCCTCTCAAGGACGGGTTGAAGGCGTCCCGCAGTCCGTTGCCGAACAGGTTGAAGGAAATCTCCAGCAGGGCGATAAACAGCGCCGGGAACAGGATGATATACGGGTCGGTGCTCAGGTAGTTCTTGCCGTTGGCCAGCATGGTGCCCACGCTGGTCATGGTGGAGGATTCCAGGTTGATGATGCCCAGGTAGGTCAGGGAGCTTTCGGAGAAGATAACGCCGGGGATCACCAGCACCGAGCCGGTGATGATGGTGCCCAGGGAGTTGGGGAAGATGTGCTTGAACATCAGCCGCCAGTCGCTGGCGCCCAGGGTGCGTGCGGCCAGGATGTACTCCTGCCCCTTGAAGCGGTAGAACTGCATGCGCACCCGGGCCGCCATGCCAATCCACCCGGTGGTGACAAAGGCGAAAAGCAGCGCTGGGACCACGCCCACCTTATTGGCCAGGTGCAGTTGGAACAGCGTGGTAACCACAATGAACGGCACGCCGTTGATCACGTCGGCAATACGCTCCATCACCAGGTCCACCGCGCCGCCGTAATACCCCTCTATGGCGCCGTAGACAGCGCCGATGAACAGGTTGATGGCGGAGATGCAGATGGCCAGCAGGAAGCTGAACCGGGCGCCCGCCGCCAGGCGGGTGAAGATATCCTGTCCCTTGGCGTTGGTGCCGAACACAAAGGCCGGCTCAAAGCCGTAGCGATACTGGAAATAGGTGTACTTGCACACGCGCACCACATAGCTGGGCGCGGAGGAAGTGCCGCCCACCCGAGCGTAGGCCAGGGGCCGCTCCGGGTCGTTATCCGCGGCGATGCGCAGGGAATGGTAGATGGTATCCGTGGGGGTGGTGGTCTTGTAAATGGGCTGGAAGTTGCCCTCGTCATCCAGGGTGGCCACGCCCTTGCGGTTGGCCTCATACCAGATGTTGGCGTCGCTCTGCTTGGTGTCGGTGATGGCGGGATAGATCACCTGGATGCCCGTCTCGTCCTGCCAGGCCTGGATGGACTCAAACTCGGCGGGGGTCAGGGTCAGGTACGCCATGCCCATGCGGTAGTAGGTGTCCACCTTCACGTCGTAGAAGGTGGTTTTGCTGCTGGCGGTGGGATCGGTGTAGGCCTCCCGGTAAATCTCCAGCACCGGGTCCATCCCGGTTTCCTGGGCCAAGGCGCGCATGGCGTTGTAATCCGCCTCGTTGACGGTCACGTTGCTGGTGCCGTCCATGCCCAGCCAGCCCAGGCCCTCCACCTTGGGGGGCAGCTTGGTGTACATCAGGTAGGTGGTATCGGTCAAGGCTCGGGAATAGGGCGTTTCACAGAAAATCGGCACAAAGATGGCGTAGAGCACCAGGAACAAAATGATATAGGCCGCCACCACGGAGCTCTTGTTTTTGCCAAAACGGATCATGGCGTCCTTGAAATAGCCCACGGGCTTGGTTTCCAGCTTTTTGTCGTGAAGCCGGCCCTCGTCCCCCACAAAGGCGAATTCGGAGGCGGGAATCTTCGGATAGTTTTTCATCTCGCTCATCACTTCTTACTCCCCATTCTGATTCTCGGGTCGATCAGGCCGTAGCTGATATCCACAATGATGCCGGATAGCAGGCCGATCAATGTGTAGAAGGCGGACAGGAGCATAAAGAAATTATAGTCCGGGGTGGCTGCGGTGATGGACGACACGTACAGCGGACCCACGCCGGGTATGCCGAAGATCTGCTCGATGATGAGGGAGCCGCTCATGATGCCCACGAACTCGCCCAGGATCATGGGGAAGATGGGCACCATGGCGTTGCGCAGGGCGTGGCGCACGGTGGTCTGGGCGCGGGTCAGGCCCTTGGTGCGGGCCAGGAGCAGGTAATCGCTGGTGAGCACCTCGGTGAGCTCCGCCCGGGTGTAGCGGGTCAAACCCGCCACCGTGCCGAAGCCCAGGGAAAGAATCGCCGGCACCATGGACACAAACATGTCCCAGGAGAAAAAGTCATAGCCCGACTTCACCTGGAACGGGAACCATTTCAGCTTGAAGCATAGGAAATATTGCACCAGAAACGCATACACGTAGCTGGGCACGGAAACGAACACCACCACCGCCGTGGAAATGAAGTGATCCTGCCAGCGGTTTTTCTTCAGCGCCGCGTAGATGCCGAACATCAACCCCAGGGGCACGGCAAAGATCATGGTGTACAGGTTCACCGCCACGGTGGCGGGCATTTTCTCCATGAACTTGGTCCATACATCCTGGCCCACATACAGGGATTCGCTGACGCCCCAGTCAAAGCCCAGCAATGATTTTTGCAGGAAAATCACGTACTGTTCCAGGATGGGCTTGTTGTATCCCAGGGCCTCCCGGCGCATCTCAATGAGCGCCATGTCCTTGCCAAACTGCTCCGCCGGCTTGTTCGGCAGCAGCTTCACCAGCACAAAGCAGATGGAAATAATAATCAAAAACACCATGAGCATCAACAGGATGCGTTTGAGAATGTACTTGCCCATGCCCTAGCCCCTTTCCATTTTTTACGGCTGCATCCGAGCGGAGCAACCGGGTGCAGGCGTAAGAAATGAACGGTCATTTTTCTTTAGCATTCACCAAGGCAGGGATGTGCAATACATCCCTGCCTTGGCAAACTTAGGGAAAAATTTTGTCTGTCTTACCAGCCTTGCTTCAGCTTACTTGTAGTTCAGGGTACCGCCCTGCTCCTGCACGTAAGCATCCCAGGCCGCGTCGTCATAGTTGTACGTAATGTACTTCAGTCCGCCGTAGCCCATGGGGAAGACTTCTTCCTCGGTGTGGTACTCGATCTGCATGCCCTTGAGCTGCGCGGTGGCGTCGCCGGTCAGCGGGATGAAGTCGTAGTTCTGCAGGATGGTGCCTTCCAGCGCGGCCAGCACTTCCAGGCGGTCCGCGGCGATCTTCTCATCGCGGCTGTAGGGGAACACCAGCTCCACCTTCTCGTCGGTTTCCACGTTGGTGGCCTGGATCTCCACGCCATTGATGCTCTGGTACCACTCATAGGCGGAGGCGGTGTAGGTCACGCCGTCCAGCTCGATCTCCACCTGGGTGCTGGTGGAATCCCAGCACGCATCGTACTGATGAACGCTGGACACATAGGCTTCCATCAGGGAGTAGGGATCGAACTCGGAGCCGGACCAGCCCACGTAGAACAGCATATCCACCTGGTTGTTGCGCAGGGCGTCGGCAAAGCCGTTGCCGATGGTGTCGTCCTTCTTGAAGGTCAGCTTGCCCTCCAGCTTGGTGCCCTTCACAGCGTCGGTGTAGTTGTTCACGATGAACTCATAGCCGTTGACATAGGCGGAGGTGGCCTGCGGCATGCCGATGATGATTTCGATCACATCGTCCTCGTCCATCAGGCCTTCCTCGATGGCGATGTCATAGGCCTTGTTGAAGTACTCCTGGGCCATTTCCAGGTTGTAGCCGGTGATGCTGGCGATGGCGTCGTCGTTGGTGGGGTACAGCTTGCCCTCGCCCACTTCGTCCGTCAGGCCCCAGAAGTCCACCACCACCTGCTTGGCGGCGTCGGTGTCACGGTAGAAGGTGCCGGTTTCGGGATCGCCCACGATGGTGTTGCCATACAGGGCGAACGCAGGCATGCCCGAGGGGCTGGTGGCCATGATGAAGGCCTGGCGGTCAATGCCCAGGGACAGGGCCATGCGGAATTCCTTCACGGTGAGGATGGTCTTGTTGATGTTTTCGCCGGCGGTGGCCTGGTTGGCGGTCAGGGCCTCCATGTCGGGGTTCACGGCCATGGCGAAAACGGAAGCGCCCTCGCTGTAGTAGGTGTAGTCAGAGGTAGCATACTCCGGCAGATAGTCCACGGACAGGCCCTTCACGTCCAGCTGGCCGTTCAGGAACATTTCCATGGCGGTGGAGTCCTCGGTCACGTAGGTGACCACAATGCGGTCGGTCTGATACCAGCCCTCGTTCTGGGGCAGGGAGTAGCCCAGCCAGTTGGGGTTGCGCTCCAGCACGTACTCCTTATCGGACTGGAAGCTGGCCAGGCGATAGGGGCCGTAGGACATGGTGGTCTCGGCGCTGGTGCCGTAGCTGTTGGTGTACACGCCGTCCACCACGGAGGCGCACTCGTTGTACAGCTCCTCATGCACCAGGGGCATGGACAGGTTGTACTTCAGCTGGAAGCCGGACAGGGGCTTGTCCAGGATGAACACCACTTCGGTGTCGCTCAGCGCCTTCACGCCGACCTTTTCGAAGTCAATTTCCGGATAGGTGTACTTCACATACAGCTCATCCAGCGCCCACTCCAGCAGCTGGTCGGGGGTAGCCCAGTCCAGCGCCAGTTTAGCGCCAGCGCCGGCGGTGTAGAACTCATACAGCTCGGCGATGGTCAGGGGCGTTTCCACAACGCCAGCCTCGGCAGTGTCGCTCCAGGACTCGCTCTCAAAATCATAGGTTTTCCCGAAGGAGGTCGCCCAGTCGATGTAGCCCGCTTCCTCGCCATGGTCGGCCAGCAGCGTCTCCACGTCGGCAGCGCCGTTGATCTCCATATAGGTGCGGACGGTGGTGTCCGCCGCGGTGCCCTGCTTGGCATAGGCTTCGGCGTTATGCACGCGCATGCTGCCGCTGTACAGGCTGTCGGCGCGGTAGTTCTGCGCCTGGGGATTCAGCTGCAGCTTGGCGGAGGTCACATAGGTCTGGGCGGTGATGGGGGTGCCATCCTCCCACATGAGGCCTTCGCGGAGGGTATATTTCCAAGCGCGGCCTTCTGCGCCTTCCTCAATACCCCATTCCTCGCCCACATAGTCGGCGGTCACGTCCTCGGGCTCGCCCACAACCATGGAGGCCACCATAGCGTAGCCGTCCTCGTTCTCGTTGTAGTCGAACTTGAAGAAGTCGTCGGACAGCCACGACATCATATCGTCGAGATCCGTAGCCGTCTTGTACTGATGGGGGTTCCAGTTGGTGGGGAAGGTGGCCAACGAGTAGTTATAGGTGTAACTAACCGTTGCATCTCCTTCCGTCTCCGCCATGGCCATGCCGCTAAGCAGCATGCACAGCATGAGCAGGAAAGCAAGCGCTTTCTTCATGAAAGATTCCTCCTCTACGATTTCCGACTGTCTGTTACAACAAGCGGTTGTTTCATTATAGAATCAGCGAAAAACTCTGTCAAGCCTGAATTCCTTTCCAAAACCCACGAAAGCGTCATGTTTCGTCCTCTTTCGCCGCGTCCCCGGCGCAAGGGCGGAGGCTACCGGGGGATTTCCCGGGGCGTCAGGCCCCGCAGGAGGCGCAGCGCCAGCCCGCCGGCGGCGGCGCAGGCCGCTCCGCAGGCCAGGAAAAGCAGCTCCTGCCCCAGGGGCGCCGGGCCGGTCCCCAGCAAAAAGACGGCGTCCGCCGCCGTCCACAGCGCGCCCAGCGCCGCCAGGCCCCCGGCGCTGCGCCGGGCGGAGCCCAGGCTCTCCTCCAGGGCGATTTCGTCGATTTCCGCCTTCAGCCGGGCGATCCGCGCCACGGCCAGGGCAAAATAGAAAAGCGGCAGCGCGCACAGTGCGTAAAAGGGCAGCACCCACAGGCAGTGGCTGCCCTGGCTGTTGATCAGCCCCCCGGCCAGGAAGGCCGCGACCCCCAGCGCCGCCGCCGCGGCCAGGGGCGGCCGCAGCCGGTTCCGCGCCTCCAGGTCCAGGGCGTAGCGCTTGCCAACGTAGCGTGTCCTGCGCCGGGGCCTGCCATTCTTTTCGTCCCGCTCCCAGGTGACCTCGTAGAGCTGTTTAAGCTTTTCCCGCTTCATATCGCTGCTCCTTTGCGCGCTTATGCGCCGCCCTTGCGCAGGCGGAAAATTTCCAGCATGGCGGCCTCCAGGGCGCCCTCCTGGTTCCAGGCCCCGCTTTTAACCTGGTACTCCGCCCGCAGGCAGGTTTCCATGGCCCGCCGGGCCTGCCAGCCCGTATATCCCGCCGCCTGGCGGAGGGTGCGGTCCGCCGCGAAGCCCGGCAGGCCCAGGTTCTTCTTGATCTGCGCCGGGGGCAGCTTCTCCCGCTGCATCACCTTCACATGAAACAAAAGCCGGTATTGCCTGAGCAGCATGGCCAGGATGCCCAGGCGGTCCCCGCCGGTGGCCAGCATGTCGTGCATCAGCCCGAAGGCCTTGCCCTCCTGCCCCGCCACCACCGCGTCCACCATCTCAAACACCGTGCACTCCATGCTCCGGGTGCAGATGGCGTCCATGTCCGCACGGGTGATGGCTGTCCGCTCGCCGGTGAGGGCGGCCAGCTTCTCCAGCTCGGTTTTCAGCGTGGCGGCGTCGGTCCCGGCCAGGAAGCTCAAGTAGGCCGCGTCCCCCGGGGACAGCTCCTTGCCCAGGCCCTTGGCCGTGCGGATGAGCCAGCGGTTCAGCTCGCCCTCGTCCATGGGCTGGAAGGAGACCACCGTTCCGTGCTTTTTCACCGCCTGGTAGAGCTTTTTCCGCGCATCCGCCTTCCCCTGCACATAGAGAATGACCACGCAGCTCTCCGGCACCCGGGCCAGGTACTCCCCCAAGCGGTCGTCCCCCTCCCCCCGGCCGGTGAAGGCGGCCAGCTCCCGGAGCACCACCAGGCGCTTCTCCGCCAGGAAGGGCAGGGTCTCCGCCGCGGCGACGAGGGCGTCGGCGGAGGGGTTTTCCAGCACGGCCTCGTTGAGCTGCTCCAGCCCCGGAGGCAGCAGCGCCTTTTCCGCCGCCGCCAGGGCCGACGCCTTTACATATTCCTCCACGCCCTCGAACAGGTACGCGCCCCGAAGGCCGCCGCCCTGCGCCTGGGCAAAAAATTCCTTATACTCCATCTTTTCCTCCTGGAGATTGCGTTTCCTGGTCCGCCTGCCAGGGAAGAACCTCGATGCGCCCCGCCCGGATGCGCAGCGTCACCGCGCCGCAGGCCTCCGTCCAGTAGATCTTCGCGCCGGGCAGGCGGCTGGCCAGGCTTTCCAGCGACAGCGACCGCCCCGCGGAAACCAGCGCCACCTGCGGCGAAACCAGCTGGGCAAAGGCCGTGCCGGTGCTGTCCGCCTGCCCGTGGTGCCCCACCTTGAGGATGTCCGCGGGCACAGCCACATAGCGCTCATAAGCGCCGGGAAGGTCGCTCATGGCCAATAGCCGCGCGCCGTCCAGCTCCCACAGGGTCACCAGGCAGTAGTCGTTGGGATCAGCGTCCCAGCGCATTTGCCCCGCCTGGGGCCAGAGCACATACATCCGCCCGCTGGGCAGCTCGAGCACGTCCCCCGCCTTGAGATAGCGCAGCTGCGTGCCGCGCGCCACCAGCGCTTCCATGGCCTGGGTCACCGAGGACGCCGCTGAGGCGATGTCCGCGCCCCAGGGCAGGTAGCACCACTCCACGGGGATGTCGCTTTCCAGCAGGTAGCGCACGCCCCCGGCATGGTCGCTGTGCAGGTGGGTGAGCACCAGCCCCGTGAGCGCCAGCCGCCGCTGGCGCAGGTAGACCGCCAGGTCGTCCCCTTCGCCCGCGTCGATGGCCCACACCTGTCCGCCGTCCCGGAGCACCGCGGCATCCGCTGCGCCCACGCTCAGCTGCGTCCAGGTGACGGAGCTCTCCGGCGCCGGGGTGAGCGAAACGGCGAAGCACAGCGCCGCCGTGCCGCCCACCACCTGCCGGGTGCGCTTGCGCCACCAGCTCCGCTGGCTTGTCGCGGCCAGTATGCCGCCCGCGCCCACCCAGCCCGCCCAACCGGGGCGGGCCGTCCAGATATAGGCGCAGGGCCTGGCGGCCAGGAACTGCACCGCCGTCACCATGACCCGGCTGGCTGCCGCGGCCCACGCGCCCAGGGTTTCCCGCACCCCGGGGATGCCCAGGCTCAGCGCGGTGAGCAGGTACAGATAGATCAGCAGCGAAGCCCAGGGGAAAATCAGCAAATTCAGCCCCAGCCCCAGCACCGGCAGCTGCTGGAACCACCAGCACAGGGGCAGCAGCAGCCCCGTCTGCGCCCCCACCGTGAAGTACAGCGCGTTCCAGATCCAGCCGGAAACCCGGCCGCGGGGCCGGTATAGCCGCCGGAACCAGGGCGTCACCAACCCGATGCCCAGCATGGCCCCGAAGCTCAGCTGAAACCCCGCCGCCGTAAGCTGCGCCGGAGCCCACAGCACAATGAGCCCGGCCGCCGCGCTGAGCAGCGTCAGGGGATCGCCCCGACGGTGGCACAGCCGCCCCAGGCCGTACAGCGCCCAGAGCAGGGCGGCCCGCACCGTGGCGCTGGAGCCGCCGGTGAGCAGGCAGTAGGCGCACAGCGCCGCCAGCGTCACCGCGTACCGGCTCCGCCTACCCAGCCCCAGCAGGCGCATGATCCCCGCCAATATCCCGGCGATCACGCCCACGTGAAACCCCGACACCGCCAGGATGTGCGCCACCCCCAGCCGGCTGAAGGCCTGCCGCTCCTCCTGGTTCAGCAGGCTCTTTTCCCCCAGGAGCATGGCCGCGGCATAGGCGCCGTCCTCCTCGCCCATGACGCCGCACAGCCGCCCGGTCAGGTATTCCCGCGCCCGCGCCATCCAGCACGCCAGGTCGAAGGGGCCCGGCTCCGCCGTCCAGTCCTCCACGCCGTAAATGCCGAAGCTCATGCCGTTCTGGTACAGATAGGCGCGAAAATCAAACCCGCCGGGATTTTCCGCGGAGGCGGCATGGTAGACCTCGCCGGTGAAGGCAATCCGGTCCCCGGCGGCCACGCCGGCGAGCTCCTGGCCGTAGAAGCTCCAATAGGCCTGCCCCGGCACGGGCTCGCCGTCCAGGGCAATGTCCTTGAGGCGGGTATGCCGCTGGGTGGACGCCCCGGGAAGCACGTTGTCCGCCACGGTGGCGGTAATGCGGTAGGTTCCCTCCGCGGGCATTTGCGGGTTCCAGGCCGCCTGGCCCCGCCACGCGCCCACCGCCACCATCAGCAGCAGGGCCGCAATGAGCTTGTGCCTGGGTAAAGCAAACACGCCCGCTGCCGCCAGGACCGCCGCCGCGCCGTAGGGCGCTCCCGTCCAGGCATACGTGCCCAGGAGCACCCCGCCCAGCAGCGCCAGCATCAGCCAGATCAGCGCCGGCGTCTCCCGCAGGCGGCGCAGGAGCCGCCCCCTCATGCCTCCAGCATCAGCCCCGGCCGCGCCAGCTCCGCCCCGGGGAAGGCTTCCCGCGCTTCCCGCAGCAGCGTTTCCGGGTCGTACTCGGGGTTGAGATGGGTCACCACCAGCTTCTTCGCTCCGGCGCTCCGCGCCAGCTCCCCGCACTGCGCCGCGGAGAGATGGGGCTTTTGCTCCCCCCAGGCCGCACGGGGGAACAGCCCGTCCGCCAGCAGCAGGTCGGCTCCCTGGGCCAGGCGGGGCAGGTCCGCCGTGGTGTTGGTATCCCCGGTGTAGGCCAGGCACTTTTCCCCGGCCAGCAGGCGGTACATCACCGCGGGCACGGGATGCCGCGCCTCCAGGACCTGCGCCGCGATAGCGCCCAGCTCCAACCGGTCCCCCGGGTGCACAACCCGCAGCGCCAGCAGCGGGCACCCCGCCGCCTCCCGCCACACGGGGGAGGAAGGGTCCTCCGGCCCATACACCGGCAAAGGACGATAGGCGTCCCCCAGGCGCTGGGCCACGCTCCCCAGCCGGTAGATCAGCGGCAGCAGATCGCTGCAGTGGTCCCCGTGCCAGTGGCTGAACAGCAGCGCCGTCAGCGCCTCCGGCGGCATCCGTCCGGTCAGCCGCGCCAGCGTCCCGCTGCCCAGGTCCAGCTGCACCGCCGCCCCCTCCGCCTCCATCAAATAACCCGAGCACGCGCCCTCCGGCGCGGGGTAGGGGCCGTTGCAGCCCAGAACCGTCAATCGCACGTTTCGTCGCCTCCCCGATTCCTTTGCCTTTAGGGTATTCCATCGGCGAAGGGCTGTCAAGGGGGGATTCTCCGCCCTGCAGCGTGTCGAAAAGTGGGAAACCCCACTTTTTCGAGGAAGCAACTTCGGCCAACCAGAGGTCGTCCGAAGTTGTAAGGAATTGATTTTGCAAGCAAAATCAACCACCCGCCCCGCCGGCAGAGCCGGCGGATACGAATGGAAGTCGAAGGGGCTGCGGCCCCT